>NZ_JAMCOU010000032.1:0-325152 GCF_023499985.1 Acinetobacter amyesii
CAAGAGTGAACCACCTGATCCCTTCCCGAACTCAGAAGTGAAACCTCTTAGCGCTGATGGTAGTGTGGGGTTACCCATGTGAGAGTAAGTCATCGCCAGCTCATTATTCGAAACACCCCCTGACTAGTGCAGGGGGTGTTTTTTTATGCGTGAGGAAAAAGGGAAAGAAAATGGAGAGGGAAATAGAATGAAATTAATAATATATCTAATTAAATAATTCATTTATAAGGTGAATTGTTCCTAATAAAAGAATAAATTAGCTGAATAATGAGTCTAAAAAAGACAAAAAATCGGGCGTTCTGTTCAAAATTATGCTATAAAAAATAAAACGGCATAAAAATTGCTTATAAAGTGCGGTTAATTATAGGGGGAGTTATTAATGAAATTAGCGATGGGGTTAAAGGTTGCCAATTCCTTATCATTAACACCTCAATTACAACAAGCCATTCGTTTATTACAGCTTTCAAGTTTGGAGTTGGAACAAGAAATTCAAATCCAACTTGACAGTAATCCTCTATTAGAGAAAGTAGAAGAACAAAATACCGTTGAAAGTTTGAATAGCTTACAAGAGCAAGAAAGGGACAATAAAGACTTAACCAATGAATTAAATGCCGATCATTTACCTGATGAGTTACCGGTAGATACGGAGTGGGATGATGTTTATACCCATCAACCCACAAGTTTAGGTGCTGCTGAGTTTGAAGAGCGCGAAGATAATCGTCAGGGTCATCAAAGTTTACAAGCGCATATGCTTGAGCAAGTTAATCTTTTACACTTTTCTATGATCGATAAATTAATTGCACACTGTATTATCGATGCATTAGATAACAAAGGTTTTTTAGATTGTGAATTAAATGAAATTACCCAATCGGTTCAGCATCTTTTAGACTCTATGGATTATGAAGAAGAAGTCGAAGATGACGAAGTTTTGGTGGTTTTAAAGCATATTCAGCGTCTAGATCCTGTGGGGGTAGGCTCACGCAATCTTGCTGAATGTCTAATGGTACAAGTTGAAAATCTTCCTGAGCATATCGAATATCGATATGAAGCTATTTTATTATTGAAAAATTATGAATTGCTGATTAGTAATGAATTACCCAAGTTGATTAAGCAAACCGGTTTAAATACGGAACAGCTTAAACTAGCCATTTCTTTGTTAAAAACATTAAAGGCACATCCAGGGCAAGAATTTGAAGATAAAGATTCAGACTATCAAATTCCAGATGTTGTGGTCTTAAAAAAGAATGAACATTGGTTGGTTCAATTAAATCCTGATGTAATGCCAAAACTACGGGTAAATTCTTTTTATGCCAATATGATCAAGCGTGCTGATCAAAGCGATGACAATCAATATTTACGTAATCAAATGCTTGAAGCTAAGAATTTCATTAAAAGCATTGATGAACGACATAAAACTTTATTAAAAGTGGCAACTTGTATTGTTGAGCATCAACGAGCATTCTTTGAACAAGGGCCTGAGGCAATGAAGCCTTTGGTACTGCGTGATATTGCGGAAGAAGTTGTACTCCATGAATCCACAGTTTCCCGTGTAACTACAAATAAATATATGCTCACACCACGTGGATTATTTGAGTTGAAATACTTCTTCTCAAGTCATGTTGGAACGTCATCGGGTGGGGAAGCGTCTTCGACTGCAATCCGTGCAAAAATTAAAAAGTTGATTGCAGAAGAAAATACACGTAAACCTTTGTCTGATAATGCAATTGCAGTGTTGCTTAATGCAGAAGGTATTGATGTTGCTCGTCGTACGGTTGCGAAGTATCGTGAATCGTTACATATTCCATCATCTTCAGAGCGAAAAGTGTTGATCTAAATTTGAAAATCTGACTATTCTAGAGGTTCATTATGACGAAATAATGAATCTCTTTTTTTTATAAGGAATAGCCGAAATGATCTGATCGTGTAAATGTATGCTTCGCATATTGAGTTGGATAATTCGGCTTGAACTTTTCAGGTCCTGAAAGAAGGTGAGGGATAGAATTATGCAGATTACAATTCGTGGCCACCATTTAACAATTACGCCAGCAATAGAAGAAAATATTCGTCTTAAATTTGCGGAAATGACCAAACATTTAGATCAGGTCAATAGTATGCAAGTTAAGTTGACTAAAGATCATCAAGTTGATAAACGTTCAAAAAAAGGCAGTGATAATCATATTGCAGAAGCGATTATACGATTACCCGGGACCGAACTTTTTGCGCAAGCTTGCGCTGATGATATGTATACCTCGATCAAAAAATTGTCTGAAAAATTAAAAAAACAATTGCATAAACATCGAAAAATGCAGCTCATTTATATGCCTTTAACGGTTTAGATTGTACATTGTACAAAAAGAGGTTTTTTATAACCTCTTTTTTTATATATATAATGTATGTGACTAATGAATTATTTTTTAGATTTATAGTAAAATGACGGGTTTTACACCGTTAGTCCTATATGGGGTCTTGTGATGAATAGTGAACAGCTCACTGAAATTTTAAAAGCTGCTTTTCCAGAAGCTGAGGTTGCAGTTAGTGGGCAAGGCGGCAAATATGATCTACGCATCGTCGATGATCAATTTGAAGGCAAACGTCCTGTTGCTCGTCAACAATCTGTTTATGCACCTTTGAACTCCTACATTGCCAGCGGTGAAGTACATGCAGTAACAATTCGTGCAATGACCAAAGAAGAATGGCGCAAAGCAAGCTTATTCGGAGCTTAATAATTAATGGATAAATTTCTGATTCAGGGCGGTACTAAGCTCGAAGGTGAAGTTCGTATTTCTGGTGCGAAAAATGCTGCATTGCCATTACTCGCTGCAACTATCCTTGCGGATACACCTATTACATTAACCAATGTTCCAAATCTAAAAGATGTGAACACCTTAGTGAAATTGATTGCAGGTTTAGGTGTTCAAATCAGTTATGAAGGTGATACGGTTAAGGCAGATACTTCTAGCTTAGATAACCAATTTGCACCATATGAACTCGTGAAAACCATGCGTGCATCTATTTTGGTGCTTGGGCCGTTATTGGCGCGCTATGGTAGTGCAAAAGTGTCTTTGCCGGGTGGATGTGCAATTGGTTCACGCCCTGTAGATCAACATTTAAAAGCTTTAGAAGCACTTGGTGCTGAAATTGAAGTTGAAGCTGGCTATGTGCATGCCAAAGTGGATGGTCGTCTAAAAGGTGGCGAAGTTGTCTTTGATATGGTCACAGTTGGTGGTACTGAAAATATTCTAACTGCTGCGGTTCTTGCAGACGGTGTCACCACGATTCGTAACGCGGCTCGTGAACCCGAGATTACTGATCTTGCTAATATGTTGATCAAGATGGGTGCAAAAATCAAAGGTTTAGACACAGATACTTTGGTTGTTACAGGTGTTGAAAGCTTACATGGCTGTGAATATGCCGTTGTTGCAGATCGTATCGAGACAGGTTCTTATCTTGCTGCTGCGGCAATAACTGGCGGTAAAATCAAAACCACGCATACAGATCCAAACTTGTTGGAGTCTGTACTGGATAAATTTGAAGAAATGGGCGCGGAAGTTACGCGCGGCGAAGATTGGATTGAACTGGATATGATGGGTAAGCGCCCGAAAGCAGTAAGTTTCCAGACTTTACCACATCCAGAATTTCCTACCGATATGCAAGCACAGCTGATGGCGGTGAATGCAATTGGTCGTGGTTTTGCCACAATTTCAGAAACGATTTTTGAAAACCGTTTCATGCATGTGCCTGAATTAGCACGTATGGGTGCCAATATTCAGGTTGAAGGTAATGATGCTGTTGTTACAGGTGTAGAGAAATTATCTGCTGCACCGGTGATGGCAACTGATTTACGAGCTTCTTTCTCATTGGTTTTAGCAGCACTTGCCGCTGATGGGGAAACGTTGATTGACCGTATCTATCATATTGACCGTGGTTATGAAGATGTTGAAGCGAAGTTACAAGGTTTAGGTGCCCAAATTAAGCGAGTAAGTTAATGAGCGATATGAGAAACGATGATCCCAATTTTGACGTAATGGGCAATTTTGATCATGGTTTAACTTTAGCATTAAGTAAGGGACGTATCTTAAAAGAAACTTTGCCATTGTTAGAAACAGCTGGCATTAACTTATTGGAAGATCCGGATAAATCTCGTAAGTTAATTTTTCCAACGACCCATAAGCACGTACGTATTTTAATTTTACGTGCTTCTGATGTACCAACTTATGTTGAAAATGGTGCTGCAGATATTGGGGTGGCAGGTAAAGATGTGCTGATGGAGCATGGTGCACAAAATGTATATGAACCATTGGACTTAAAAATTGCCAACTGTAAGTTAATGACGGCTGGTAAAGTCGGCATGGTTCGTCCGAAAGGTCGTTTAAAGATTGCAACCAAGTACGTCAATTTAACCCGTCAATATTATGCAAGCTTAGGCGAGCAAGTTGATGTGATCAAACTTTATGGTTCAATGGAACTTGCACCTTTGGTTGGTTTAGGTGATTACATCGTCGATGTTGTGGATACAGGGAATACTTTACGTGCCAATGGTTTAGAGCCTTTGGAAGAAATCTGTAAAGTGTCTTCACGTTTAATCGTGAACAAAGCAAGCTTTAAACGTAAGCAAACTTTGTTGAACCCAATTCTTGCACAGCTAGAAAAAGCCGTGGAAGAACGCGAGCAAGCAAAAAAATCATAAGTTGTTAAGTTTCTAGCTATGCTGATCAAACCGCTCAAATCTGGGCGGTTTTTTTATGAAAACTAAAAAATAATGATAAAACTGTATTTTCACCAATTTTAACGAAGTTATTTTCAATAAAACTCCACATGAACACATGCGATAGATGTCCACAAGCTGCGCTAAAACAGGTAAACTAATCTTTTCCAATAGATTACCTTGTGGGTAAATTGATGCGACGTTTATCGACTCAAGATCAAAACTTCAAGCAAGCTTTTGCTGACTTGTTGGCTTTTGAAACTGTGAATGATCCAGAACTTTTAAAAACCGTTGACCAAATCATTGCTGATGTTCGTCAGCATGGTGATGCTCATGTTCTTAAATTGACACAGCAGTTCGATCGACATCCAGCGCATCAATTCTCAGAATTAGAGCTGACACAAGCACAACTGAAAGCAGCATTTGAGGGTTTAAGTTCAGAAGTGCGTGAAGCCTTAGAACTTGCTGCGAACCGTGTTCGTGAATTTCACCAAGCACAAAAGCAAGACGGCTGGACCTATGTTGATGCTTTAGGAAATACCCTTGGTCAAAAGGTCACACCGCTGGACCGTGTAGGTATCTATGTGCCAGGCGGTTTAGCTTCTTATCCGTCTTCTGTATTGATGAATGCTGTACCTGCGCATGTTGCTGGCGTGCCTGAAATTATTATGGTGGTGCCTGCGCCGAATGGCGATTTAAATCCATTGGTTTTGGCGGCAGCTTATTTGGCCGGCGTACACCGTGTATTTACCATTGGCGGCGCGCAAGCGGTTGCAGCATTGGCTTACGGTACAGAAACCATCCCATCTGTAGATAAAATCACAGGCCCGGGTAACCGTTTTGTTGCTGCAGCAAAACGTGCGGTATTTGGTCAAGTTGGCATTGATATGATTGCAGGGCCATCCGAAATTTTGGTCTATGCAGAAGGTCAAAACAATGCTGAATGGCTGGCGATGGATTTGTTGTCGCAAGCGGAACATGACACTGTGGCTCAAGCGGTGTTCATTACGCCAGATGCAGATCTTTTAGATCAAGTAGAACAATGGATTGAAAAGCATTTAGGAGCTTTGCCTAAAGCAGATATTGCGCGAACTTCAATCGAAAACCGCGGCGCATTGGTTTTAGTCAAAGACCGAGCGGAAGGCGCCGAATTGATTAACCAAGTTGCGCCTGAACATTTGATGCTGTGCTTAGATGAAGCGCAGGAAATGGCTGAAGATATCCGCCATGCCGGCGCAATCTTCATGGGGCGTTATACACCAGAAGCGATTGGTGATTATTGTGCAGGTCCAAACCACGTGTTGCCAACCTCCGGCACAGCGCGTTTCTCATCGCCGCTCGGTGTTTATGATTTCCAAAAGCGCTCAAGTTTAATCATGTGTTCTGAAGATGGCGTGAAAACTTTAGCGAAAACGGCTGATACATTAGCGCAGCAGGAAAACTTAGATGCACATGCGCGTTCAGCACGCTATCGTTATCAGTAATAAAATATAGACTAGGTGAAAAACTTAGTTTTCCAAAACTATAAACCTCTCCCTAACCCTCTCCTGAAAGGAAAGGGGAAATCTCATAAAATGAATATTCCTCTCCCTGAACGAGCTTTAAGGATTCCTTTAAAGCGAAGTGCAAGAGAGGTTAGGAGAGGGTGAAAAAGAGCAAAATAAAATGCCAAATATTACCGCTGAACAAATGCGTTTTTGGAGCCCTGATGTACGTGAATTAGAACCGTACACACCGGGTGAACAGCCTAAAATCCAAAATATTTTAAAACTCAATACCAATGAAAACCCATATCCGCCATCGCCAAAAGTAGTGGACGCAGTACAAAAAGTATTGGCAAATTCTGCTGATGTTTTACGTTTATATCCAGATCCAGATGCGTCTGAGTTAAAGCAAGCGATTGCAAAACAGCAGCATGTGCCTGTTGAGCAGGTTTTTGTCGGTAATGGATCGGACGAGGTGCTGGCGCACATTTTTAAAGCCTTTTTTGTGCAAGAACTGCCGGTTCTGTATCCAGATATTACCTACAGTTTTTATCCGGTATATAGCCAATTTTTTGGTATAGCTGCCAATACTAAAATTTTGCCGCTGAACGATGACTTTGAAATAGTGGTGGATGACTATAAACAGCCAAATGGCGGCATCATCATTACCAATCCGAATGCGCCTACTAGCATTGCTTTAGGTTTGTCTGCAATTGAGGAAGTCCTGCAAGCTAATCCAAATTCAGTGGTTGTGATTGATGAAGCGTATGTCGATTTCGGTGCGGAATCTGCTGTAGCTTTGGTTGCCAAATATGAAAACCTTGTTGTTTGTCAAACGACGTCTAAGTCGCGTTCACTTGCCGGTTTGCGCGTTGGTTTCGCGATCGCGCAGCCGCATTTAATCGCAGCGCTTGAAGCGGTAAAAAACAGCTTTAACTCTTATCCGATGGACCGTTTTGCGATTGCAGCAGCCGTGGCGTCATTTGAGGATCAAGCGTATTTTGAAGCGCAAAATGCCAAGGTGATCGCGAGCCGTGAAAAACTTGTAGGTCAGCTGTCTGAGCTGGGCTTTAAGGTATTGCCGTCTGCGGCAAACTTTATTTTTGCCTCATTGCCTAATAAAGATGCAGGTGAGTTGGCTGCTGAATTGCGCGAACGCGGAATTATCGTGCGTTATTTTAATAAGCCGCGGATTAATCAATTCCTTCGTATCACCATTGGTACAGATGAACAAAATCAGCGCCTTGTAGATACTTTGAAAAAGGATATTTTGGCTTAATCTTTGCAATCTCCGCGAAATGTAAATCTAGCCTAATCTTCCTTATTTAAAAGGAAGTTGGGATAGATAGATCAAAAAAGCGATTCAATTGAATCGCTTTTTTGTTTAATCTGGCGTATACCACGTATTTAACAAATCCAGCATCGCTTCGACTTTATCAAAACATTCTTGATATTCAGCATCGCAATCAGATGCGATGGTGATTCCGCCGCCTGCCCACAGCGAAACCTGATCTTGGTATTTTTGAATAGAGCGGATCAAAATATTCCAAGAACCCGTGCCGTCGTGATTAAAATAACCCATTGAGCCGCAATAGGCACCGCGTGGAGCACCTTCAAGTTCATTAATAATTTGCATCGCACGGATTTTAGGTGCACCGGTAATCGAACCGCCCGGCAGTGCCGACATCAGAACCTCAAAAGGGTTTACATCTGTTTTCAGCACGGCTTCAACTTCACTGACCATGTGATGCACTTGATTAAAACTTTCAATATCAAAAAGTTTAGGTGTTTTTACAGAACCTGTTTTTGCATAAACACTCAAATCATTACGCAGTAAATCGACAATCATGACATTCTCAGCCATGTCTTTTTCAGATGATTTTAACCGTTGTTTTGACTGCTCATCTAAAATTGGATCTTCATAGCGAGGCATCGTGCCCTTGATTGGCTTAGTAATAATTTTGCGTTCAGGCTTAAAATCTATAAAAAGTTCAGGCGAACAACTTAAAATTTCAAAATCATTAATACGTAAGTAGCCTGAATATGGTGCATCAGTCAGTGACCAAAATTCTTGAGCGGTATCTAAGAGTGAACCGTTTGCTTGAGCTGTGAACTCTTGGGTTAAATTAATTTGATAGCAATCACCCACTTTAATATATTCCTGCACTTGATCAAAGGCTTTCGTGTAGTCTGACTTAGACCATCTTGCAGTACATTTTTGTCTTAATTTAAATTGATTCTGAGTGATCTCTGTTTGAATGAACTGATCAATGTAGTCGTAAATCTTAGCTGCAGAATGATCTGAACTATAAAAATACCAACCATCATTCTCTAATTTTAAAAAACTGGAAAATTGTCCTAAAAACAAGCGAGGTTGCGCTTTGGCGTGCAAGGAAATCTGTTGCTGCGCTGCATAATCATAGCTAATAAAACCAGCCCAGCCCCCAGAAAACCCGCTGCCTAAGTTTGAACATAAATCTTGGAAGGCAATATTTTGCAAGGGCTGAGTATCAGATTCCTCATATTGATCTAAATTGGTACGGACATAAGCTTTAAGTTCATCATTCTTCAATTGTTGATATTGATTTGCCAAAAAGCAAATAAAAGGTTGGTTTTGATCTTCTAAAAAAATCACATGTGGCAAGGGCGCAAGCGCTTGCAAAATTTTTTGAGCACTAACAGTTTGTTTGAGAATAAATTTTTTAAAAGAAATTGGTTTTTGCATCAACAGAGAAATTAAATTTAAAGACTAAAATGGATTTTATACCATTCCTAATTCATTTGGCTTGCAAATACCGTTTATCGGTAAGAATTAGATTGCGACCAACGACAGTTGAACAAATTTCAGCTTGGATATAATTTAATCGAGCGAGCAAACAACTCAAGGAAAGATTTAGCAGTTGTCACAAAATAATATTACAGCTGAATAAATCGAGTGGTTGAAAATCAAAAAAAATAAATACTCTTGGGAGAGTACCGTATGAAAAATTTCACTAAATTAGCTCTAGTTTCTTCAATCGCATTTAGTGCGAATGCTATGGCTATGCAAGCAATGGACGATGCTGCACTTAGTTCAACCACTGGTCAAGATGGTATTAACATCGGGATTGGTATCTCTAAAATTGAAATTGAAAAACTTTTCATTCACGATAACGACGGTTTAACGGATACAGCTAAGGGCGGTACAAGTACTGCTGGTGCGATCGTTATTCAAGGTAACAAGAAAGCTGGTGATCCTTTAGAAAATAAAGGTATCGTTATTGGTGCAAACTATGATAACGGTGGGGCTTATCTTCTAGCTTCTCGCAATTTAGCTGATTTACGTATTGATACTGATGCTGGTACTGGTGCAAATGGTGCATTCATTAACATCGCAGCTGATGTTTCTGGTTTAGATATCAAAATCGGTGAAATTGGCGTAACAGCATCTGGTACAGCGGGTACTACAGGCATTCGCCGTGGTGGTGACGATAACAACTACAATGCAATTTTATCTGGCCTTTCTCTAAAAACGGGTCCAATGACTGCAAATGTTCAGTTGGGTGCTGCTCCACAAGGTGCAATGATTAAACTGAGTACGACAATGGTTGGTGGCTTAGAAATTAAAGATCTGGGTATCCTAGATGCATCAACTAAAACGGCTACACGCGAAGCAGGTGAAATCTTTATCGAAAGCATCAAAGTTGCTGATGCTAATAAAACTGACTTAACGATTAACCAAGATGTTCGTGTTTATGGTAAAGAAGGCACAAACAATGGTTATATTCAAATGGTAAGCAACTCTGGTCCAATTGATAACTATGTGAAAGGTATTCATTTAGGAAGTAAAGACGCTGGTTCAATTGGTGATATCGAAGTTCAAGGCTTACAAACGTTCTACAGCCCAGCAATGGGTGTATATAACCAAGGTTCTGTAATTACAATTTCTAGTAAGTAATTTAGAATAAAAATAAGGCGCGTGTTGATCACGCGCTTTTTTTTACAAAAAAGTGCGGAATGACCCAATAAAGCATAAAAAAATGCTGTTTTTTTATAAAAAAAAAGGTATCTTGCATAATACATGGATGTAGAGCAATAGCTCTAAAAAATAATGAAAAAAGGCACATCATTGCCGATAACTAAAAGTTAGAAGATATGTTAGAGATAGCAGTAGGCTCGGCATTGATGTATTACTTTGCCAAAGAGTCCTTTGATTTAAAAGAAAAGCCAGTTGGAACAGTTCACTATACCGAAACATTGGATTCACGAAATGATTCCTTTACTCGGATGCACCGTGAATCTGTAAAAATTAAACCTGCCATAGAAGATCAATTTCGAGGCATCGTTCGGCAAGCTTATGACTACAGTTGTGGTTCAGCAGCCTTAACCACTTTATTAAATGGTTATGTCGGGACACAGCTAACTGAACAACAGACCATGAATGGTTTGCTGAAATTTGGTGAAACTGAAAAAATCATCGAACGTCGAAGTTTCTCCTTATTAGACATGAAACGTTTTGTCGCTGCTGTGGGGCTAGACAGTGGGGGCTACAAAGGTGAGTTTTCAGATCTAGTTAAGCAAGGTCAGCCTGCGATTGTTCCCATTTCATATGCTGGTTTTAAACATTTTGTGGTTTTTAAAGCCTATAAAGATGGGCGTGTTTATGTTGCAGATCCAGCACTGGGCAATATCAGTTTCGATGAAGTTAGATTCCAAGAAATATGGGAAAACAACACATTATTCTTAATCAACGTTGCGCCTGAGCAACGTAAAAATTTATTAGCTTTGCAAGATTCAGACTTGCGACATGTTGAAGATGCAACCGTGAACCGTTATGCATTGGTTGATATTCAATATCCGCAGTTTTACATGGAAAAAATTGCAGACAAGGCATCTACGATACGACTTGATAAAAACATGAATGAAGAGTCGGAGTCTTATGGTAAATCGAATTACAACTTTCTAAGGCTTTACTACAAGAGTAAATAATTAGATGAATGCGTATAACAAAGTGTCAGGATTAAAAAAATAAAAACGGTGGGAAGGAACATGAATCGTAAATGGATGAACAAAACACTACTAGCCATGAGTATTCAGGTGGTGATGGGGGTTGCCTATGCAGCTGAAGAGCCAAGCCTTGGAGAATATGATCCGGTTGAACAAGAGACAGTCGTAGAAGAGTCTGTATCTCCTGCTGCTGTAACTCAAGCTGATACTGCACAAGAAGCTGCTGCCGAGCCAGAAATTGGACAGTATGAATCTGTTGAAGAGCCAGTACAAGCTGAGGCACCACAAGTAGAAAGTGCTACTGCCACTGAAAAGGCATCGACAGCACTTCAACAGCAAGAGGGTGATGCGAGTCAAGAAGCTAACTTACAGGAAGTATTTAGCTCGAATGAACGTCAGTATTCATTGATTAAAAAAGGTGAAATATCATCTTTTTACGATATCGATTATACTTATTACCGTGATACTCAACTTGATATGGAAATGGCACAAGGCCAACTTTATCAACTCCGTGTACAAGAGAATGCCACACATTCAATGACCAATACATTTACCGTGCAATACGGTGTAATGGACAATTTGACATTCTCTGCATCTGTGCCTTTAGTGGCGAAAACTGATTTATTAAAAGATACTTCAACTGCTGGTTTAGGGGATATTTCTTTAGGCGCACGTTGGGAACCATTCCCATTGAAGCAAGGTCGTTTGCCACTGATTTTATTTGGTAATTTGTCTACGAAAACAGGTGATAGTCCATACGAAGTCAATGCAGTAAATGATCTAGCAACAGGTAAAGGTTACTATTCGGCAGGTATCGGTGCGAGTACGCGTAAATATATTGACCCCGTTGTGTTGTTTGCATCTGTTTCAGCTAACTATGGTTTCAAAGAAACGGGTTTAAACCAACGTCGTGGTACGCGTGTCATTGAAGAGTTTGAACCGGGAATTAGTGGTGGTTTTGCATTCGGTTTTGCATACTCGTTTAACTACGATGTTTCCCTCACCATGTCATATCAACAAAGTTTCAACACCGGCGCAGAATTTACATATAGCAGTGGCGAATCCTATTCACCTGCAGACCAAACCAGCTCAACTCTCGCGATTTCTTTAGGTGTACGTGTATCTCCAGATACGATTGTGAACGGTACGGTGGGGCTAGGTTTAACTGAAGATGCACCAGATGTGTCTTTAGGACTTTCTTTCCCGTTAGATATTCTAGGTTTTGGAAAAAAACTTCGTTAAGAGGGCTGTCGTATGCGTAAAATTCGACTCAGCCCACTTTTTAGTGCGATCGTTTTAACGGGCTGTTCTAGTGCTGCTTTTGCACAATTGGGTACCAACCTTTCAGTTGATGTACGGTCACTTGCATTAGGGAATGCAGTGACTGCTGATCCTCCGGGGATTAGTGCCGTGCATTTTAACCCTGCAGCATTAACTAAAATTGAAGGTTTGCAAACCGATATGCAGGGGATCATTGCAAACTTTGATATTCAACGTGAATTTACCGTCCCTGCGGGTTATAACGTCTTTGGTTATTCTGATGACCCAATGGTCTGTAATGATGGCCCTGAAGTAACGGCAGATATCTGTACGGACTTTAAAGATAAGGTTTCTGGTGATGTTGAATATGCATCCCTATATGTACCTGTCTTAAAAAAAATGGTGGATTTTGGTGCTGGCCAACCCATTGCCGCACCAACGATGGGGATTGCCTACAATCCACCGGGTTCAAAAGCAACATTTGCATCAGCCGTTTATGCGCCTTTGATTGCAGGTTTTGGTGCTGAAAATGGCAACCCAGGTAATTTCATGGGGCAACAAGTTGCTCTAGAGCGTATTACTTATCTATCGCCAACTGTGGGTTATCAAGTTAGTGATGAGCTATCGATTGGTGGTGGTGTAGGGATGTCCTATCAAGCCATTGGATTGAAATCAGATCTACGATTTCCCAATGAGTTGATCGGCATGTTAAGGATGATTGATGAAGTCGTCTGTACACCATTCAAGGAAAATTCGGACATTATTACCGACATCTTGCTATTGGGGATGTGTAATACCGAAGAAGGGATGAACCCATTTGGCAAATTTGGTCAGATGGAATTGGCTTTAGAGCAGTCACTGAGCCCAAGTTATAACTTAGGGGTTTTGTGGGAGCCACGCGAAGATTTTAGTTTTGGTATGGTGTACCAAAGCGCTGCGAAAATGCGCATGAAAGGCCGTTATCGCATTCATAATGCAAAAGCGCCTCAGGAGATGATTAAGGGATTAATGTCATCACCAACAGGTCAAATTTTAGCTGCCATTTTAGGTTTCCCAAATGCCGTGCCTAACTCGGAGTCGGGTTTGGTTTCGATGGATTTTGAGTATCCCCAGCACGTACAGGCCGGGATCAAATATAAGGTCATGCCTGATTTACAAATCAATTTTGATGTGGGCTGGACCGATTATCGTGCTTGGGACAAATTCCGTTTTGAATTCGACCGTCAAATTTCAGCGCTGAAAATTGCAAAATTATTATCTGAAAATGTGACCGATAATTCTTTGGCTTTACCTTTGAAATTTACGTCGCCTTGGAACTGGGGTATTGGTATTGAATATTCTGCAACAGACCGTTTGAAATTACGTGCAGGCTATGAACCACGGAGTACCTCTATTCCTGATGGTAAGCGAAATACTATGGTCCCAATTAATGGTGCGCAGCTCTTTGGTATGGGGATTGGATATCGTTTTGATGCAGATACGGATTTAGATTTATCAATCGGCTTTTTACGCAGTAAAGATAACATTCCAGCGAATACTAGTAGTCTTGCAAACTTAACCGGTGTGAATAACTTACTTTTAAACCCATATGCTGGACTGAATGTAAAAACCGATACGAAAATCACCATCCTAGGATTAAATTACAGAACTCGTTGGTAGGATAAGCAGACAGAATGGAAAGGATTTTATTCATAAAAACGTTACTTGCACTGTCTGTGGTGCAAGTGTCGTATGCCAACGCTGGAGCGTTTCATACCATTATTGGGCCAGATGGGCGCCCAATGGTGGTACAAGTGCAAGAAAAACCAGCAAAGAAACCTAAAGAAAGTCCAACTGCTAAAACGATAGACTCTCAACCTGTACAACAAATTACTCAACCATCTGTAAGCATTAGTCCGTCTAAAACCAAGACACCGATGACACGTCAAACGAGTCCAACAGCACAGACTGTTGAACCACTAAAGTCTCAGCGTTTAAGTGCACGTGAGCAGGAAAAACGGGATGAAATTAAAGTAGTCACAGTAGATAAAATTAATGACGTCTCAAGTGATAAAGTTCCGAAATCTGAAAAGTCAGTACAAGCGTCAGATATTTCAGCAAAAGTGGTACCTTCAACCGCATGGACAGAAAAGTTACAGCAATCAGAGCTAACCCAACCTCGTGAAGCGTATCAGTCCACAGTTCTAGCTGAAAAAGATAAACCTGTCGTCGAGAAAAAGATCCTTGCTGAGAAAGTAGTCAGTACTGATCAATCCGTACAATCTTTAGATGCAAACATAGAAAATAATCTGTCAAAACAATTAACTAAGGCCAAACAAGAGCAAGGCTTTTCGACCATGGCTGGTGAAAAGTATGTCAATAATGAATATCTTGAAGATAAAGAGTTTAACTTAGAAGGCAAAAAGCGCTTTTACACCATGCCCGAAGGCGTTATTGATAGCAAGATGGGGCAAACGCGGATGCAAACCATTGAACGTGAAAAAGGTGTCAGTCGCTCCGTCATTGATAATTTATTTAAACGTAATCAACCCGAAGATACAGGCCCAATCACTTTAGCCACATCATATTATCGGGTGTCACAAGCTGATACCATTCAAGGTTTAGGTCAGCAATGTTTTTCAAATAAAAAAATGAAGAAAGCCAAAGAGCTTGACTTGGCACAAGATATTAATTTATGGCCTCGAGCGCCTTTATCAGACGAATTTGACTATGAAGTCGTAAAACTAAAATCACCATTACAAAATATTCGTATACATTCATTTGCATCCAAAGTACAAAATCCTACATTTTATTGGCCATTTGCGGTATTTTTAGACAAAAATGGATGTGTCATGGAAGGCGCAGGTGGATTCAAAAATAACCAAAGTGAAGCGGATCATCTTTACCATGAAAAAATTGAAGGCGTGATTCAAGTGCCTAAAGGTAGCCAGTATTTATTTTTAACGCCTTTAGCAACAGCAATTGACGTCGATGGTCGCGTATTAACCAATCAAGGCCAACTTAAATTAACAGCAATCCGTTAAGGACATAAAAAAGAGAATTAGGATGAAAAATAAAATTTTATTACCGTTTGCTTTAACGGCATTGGTTGCAGCGCTCAGTGGCTGTGGCGGTGAAAGTGCAAATGTGAATCCTGAAATTTATGATACCAGTACAACCAATGGTACTTGTAAAAGTAATACCGAAGGCTGTGTTGAGTTCGTTTTAGATTATCCAATTGAAGGTCTGAATTTTAATTGTTCGAGCGACGTTAAAAATACCTACATTACTTTATTTGATCTAAAAGAAGGTGTTTCGACAGGTGCTTGTAAGATTGGCGATACGGTGACTTTCTTTGTTCAAGGTGAAAAATCACGTCGAATTGATTTGGGTAAAGTAGATTTGAAACAAATTTCAAATGTAGCCAGTGGCACGACACCTCCACGCTTGACCTTATTGGATTTGGCAGCTGGCATCGCGGGTAAACCTGCTGCAACGATTTCAAATACCGACGCAACAGTTAAAGTGGCCATGCGTTTGGCTAAAATTATTCAAGCCTTGGCTTTGAAAAATAACAGCGCAGTTACAGCTACAGATATCCAAGCGGTTTATATCAACAATGCAGATAAAGTATTGATTGATCAAATCACTCGAAATGTCGCGACAGCAGATTTCAGTATCAGTTCAGATACGGAATTTAATGACCTGTTTACACCTTGGCTAGACTTGTCCGAAGTCAGCAATGAAAACGCATTTACCTTAGTTTCAAAACTCATGAATATCTCAACGGCTGCGGTTTACCAGCCAGAGTTTGCGTTGTTCTCAACTGATGGCGTGATTACCAATGCCAGTGGTTCAAATGGACTGGTCGGCTGTGACAAAAATGAATGTTCGCCGACCGATAGTTCAAAAGTCAATTTATTTGGTCATTTCATGTTAATGACGGACCGCCAAGGCATGACTTTTGGTAGTGGTTTACAGTGGAAGGGCAAAGTTGATCAACAGTTAAGTACCATTGGTGGTGTGAATGTCTTGCTCTTGACGCAGGTTCGACCAACACGTTTAACAGCAACGCCACAGGACAATTGGATTGATCCGCTTACCAAGCAAATTGATAAACCTGGCATTCTGGGTTTCCGTTTTGATGCAGAAGAAGCCAACTCTGGCCCTTTGATTATTAAACAAGGGACGCTACTTGCCGACAAAATGGTGGTCGGTACAGGTGGAAGTTTATATAAAACGTTAATGGCTAAAAAAGATGATTACGTTCTGACGGCCGATGATAAGAAAAAATTAGGTCTTTGGGAGCAAAACATTAACCAAGTGCAATTTAAAGGCACGATGGATTTATACAAGCTTTATCCGCTCTCGTATTTAGACAAAAAAGTCTTTAAGTCTGTTGAAAATGTTGCCGCTGGACAAAATTATATCTTCCCGTTGTATGCAGATTTAACCTTTAAATTTACCGATACTTCGATTAAAACAGTGAAATTGGGTGTGGTGATTGACCGTAATGGTGATATTCGCACAAATATAAAATCTGGCGTGCCAGACGATGTATTTACTCGTCAAGATAGCCAAATTGTCGACTTGTCTACACACGCGACGGAAGGCTGTAGCGGAAAAGATGTGCTTGACCCACTGTTAATGAAAGATGACAAAGGTGTACAGCAATATCGTATCGGAACGACAACCCGTACCTTTACGCCTGAAGGAAATATTAATCCAAATACCATTTCGATTCGTATGATTTTAGCTGACCCATATTTCCATACGCTTGATGGCGCGCTGATTGGAATGAACTCAAGTGTGAAAACTTCAGCGGATACATCAATGGTTGTAGGCGGTGCTTTAGTGCAGTTACACAATATGATTAATGCCAATGCAGGCACACGTCCCTCTGGCGTTGCTTTGACAGATTCGGATAATAAAGTGGTGAAGTGGGGGAATAGTTTGGCCAGCTTTAGTTATATTTATAGCTTAAAGAATCCAAATGATACTGCTGCGGCTCAAACGGCGAAGTTAAGCGGTGGTGATATTTCTTTAGATTTGGCTCCTTGTTACACCATCAAGGCAAAATAATCATCAAATATGAGTAAAATAAAAAAGCCCATCTTATGATGGGCTTTTTTAATTAAGAGATCTGTAAATTAACCTGTGTGATCGAGTCGCGTACCAAGGGTTTCGAGATGCATTTCAAACTGACCTGTTTTGCGGTCAGCAAAATAATGCCGCAGCGTTCTTTCCACACTAGGAAAGGCTAAATCATCCCAAGGAATATCTTCTTCGCTAAATAATCGTGATTCAATGGTTTCATCACCCGCACCAAACTCTCCATTGATTAGTTCAGATTTGAACAAGGCATAAATTTGCCCAATACGGGGAATGTTATACATGCAATACAGTTGCTCAATATTGACTTCTGCTTCGGCTTCTTCGCGAGTTTCACGCGCTGCCCCTTGCTCCATCGTCTCATAGAGTTCCATATAGCCAGCGGGTAATGTCCACAGCCCATAGCGAGGCTCAATCGCACGACGGCAAAGTAAAACTTGATTGTCCCAAACGGCTAAAGCACCACAAATGACTTTAGGATTCACATAATGAATAAACCCACATGCGGTACAAATACGGCGTATCTGATGATCTCCAAGCGGGATCGCTTCTTTTGTTTTTTGTCCGCAGTTTGAGCAAAAGTTCATATTCATCGTCATGGATTGTGTGAACCGCCAGAATAACTTAAAAATAAAACTTTGGCATCATTTCTAACCAGCTTAGCCGAAATTCAGCTATGATGAAAATAAGATAATTATAAGGGTGTAATGTGGATGGATGAGGGTTTATTGACTCAGCGATTGCAGCAACGTTTACGTTTTTCTAAGCGTATTCAACCTGCACATGCTGCTGTATTGATTGCGATTACCCAAGAAGATAATCCACGCATTTTATTGACCCGCCGCTCACTCTATATGAATAATCATGCCGGTGAGGTGTCCTTTCCCGGTGGAAAACGTGATGCCCAAGACACCAGTAATATCGTGGTGGCGTTAAGAGAAGCTCAAGAAGAAACCGCTCTAAATCCATTTGACGTGCAACTTTTGGGTGATTTACCAATGCAAAAAGCACGGAATGGAATGTTAGTTAAACCGATCGTGGGATTGATCCCGCCTGACGTAAATTTAATACCTCAACCAACTGAAATTGATCGTATTTTTTTTGCATCATTAAGGCAGCTTTTAGAAACACCGCCAACGCCGTATGAAGTTCGTTTTGCCCAGCAATCGCTTTATTTTCCCAGTTTAAGAGTCGAAAACGAAATCGTATGGGGCTTGACTGCACGGATGCTGATTTCCTTATTTCAATATGGTCTGAATTATCAAAAAGAATGGCCTTTTTTATTAAATTCTCCTTCATTTCATTTGGGCCGTGAGCCATAAATCATTTTTAGAAAGTCAAAATAGGATGTTTGATCATGTTGTACAAATTTCAAGGATATAGCCCGAAAGCCACGCATCAACCTTGGGATGGTTGGGTTGCAGAAAATGCAACGGTCATTGGGCAAGTTGAATTAGGCCGAGAAGTGAGTGTCTGGTTCGGAGCCGTCATTCGAGGGGACAACAGTCGTATCAAACTGGGTGATTTTACCAATGTACAAGAAAATGCGGTGCTGCATACCGATGCGGGCATTGAAATGATCATTGGCGATTATGTCACGATTGGGCATCAAGCCATGCTACACGGATGTACCGTAGGCGATAATAGTCTGATCGGAATCAATGCCGTGGTTCTAAATCATGCTGTGATTGGTAAAAATTGCATCATTGGTGCGAATGCTTTAATTCCAGAAGGGAAGGTGATTCCGGATAATTCTGTTGTGATGGGTTCACCGGGTAAAGTCGTCAAGACTTTAGATGAACAAGCGGAAGCACGTCTAAAAATGAGTGCCATGCACTATGCCGCTCATTTTAAACATTTTACTCAACTCGAAGTTGCTGAACTTTAAAACGCTATACATGGCAAGCAAAAAAGCCTCGACGTTTGTCGAGGCTTTTTTATGGATTAAATACAGAAAGCGCTGAGTCTGAGGTGGAAAATCTCGCGAACTGCGATGGAGTGGAGTATCATATTCAACGTTTTTTAAGATTAAATTTAATTAAGGTTGCGCATGAAATTACTGGCATTGGAAACTGCCAATGAGCAGTGTTCCGTCTCGATTGTAGATGAAACTCAAGAGCTTTATTTTCAACTCGATTTACGGGCAAAAGCGCAGACACAAACCATTCTCCCAATGATTGAGCAAGGGCTTAATCAAACTGCTATTGAGTTAGCGGGGTTAACTGCGATTGCATTTAGTCGTGGGCCTGGCTCATTTAGTGGTGTTCGTATTAATGCAGCGGTAACACAAGCCTTGGCATGGGCCAATGACGTACCTGTTGTTCCAGTATCGACTTTGCAAGCTTTGGCTCAAGCGGCGCATCGTGTACATGGTTTGACTGAAGTAACTGCAGTCCTTGATGCACGCATGCAAGAAGTGTACATCGCCAGCTATCAACTCGATGCCAATGGCATTATGCAGGCTGTTGATGAAGAACAATTATTAAGCTACGCCGATGCCACACCACAGATCAAATTTACTGTCGTGGGTTCTGGTAGTGAGCTCATTCAATCAGAACAAACACAATACAAAGACTTAAGTGCAACAGCACAAGATATTGCTACTATTGCCCGCGAAGCGGCGCAAAGAAAAGCATGGGTGAGTGCTGAACTTGCATTGCCCGTATATTTACGAGATAACGCCTGGAAGAAAATTTCAGAACAAGGCAAGCCATAATTAGGGTTATATATGGATCTTCTACTGCTGCTCAAAGCGGCAATCATGGGTATTGTTGAAGGTATTACCGAATTTTTACCGATTTCAAGTACAGGGCATTTAATTCTGGCTTCAGAATTAATGAACTTTTGGACCAAAGAAAAAAGTGATGTTTTCGTGATCGCAATTCAAATGGGTGCGATTGCGGCGGTGATTTATGAATACTGGGGCCGCCTGTGGGGCGCAGCAACCGGTATGGTGACTGGTGAAGAAAAAGGTCGCCGTTTAGGTTTTGGCTTAATTCTCGCTTCGATTCCAATCGTGTTGATTGGTTTGACGTTTGGTCAGACGGTGAAAGAGCTGCTGTTCAATAACATTGCGATTGCTATGGGGTTGATTATCGGTGGTTTGATCATTATTTGGATCGAAAAAAATCCACCGCAAGTGCGTGCCAAAGAAGTAGAAGATTTAACCATTAAAGATGCGATTTGGATTGGTTTAATTCAAGTTTTGTCTTTAATTCCAGGGACTTCACGTTCAGGTGCGACCATTATTGGTGCCATGTTCTTAGGGGTTTCTCGTAAAGCAGCCACTGAGTTTTCATTCTTTTTGGGTATTCCGGTTATTGTCGGTGCAGGTTTGCTGGATTTATATCAAAGCTATGATGTATTTCAAGGCACTCAAGATTGGACTGTGATCGCTGTTGGTTTAATCGTTTCATTTGTCTCTGCATTGATTTTAATTCGTGCGCTTGTCGCTTATGTGGCAAAACGTGATTTTATGATTTTTGCGTGGTATCGAATTGTTTCAGGTTTATTGATTTTATTGTTCGCATTTACAGGCTGGAAATTATGGTAAGCGAAATCCGCTTATACACAGAACAAGAGTTTCATGAGAAAGCACAGCAGTATTCTGCTGTGCTTTCTTCACGTGGTGTATCTGTAAATATTAAATTGGTTGAAAAATTAAACGCGCGTTTTTTACGTTTAAACTCTGAACTCAGTTTGTGTGTCGATGCAGATGGTTTGTGGTTAGCGGCCAATGGCATGAAGATGCAACCCGATTGGAAAGCAGAAGTTGGACGTTTAAAGCGAGCATCTTTAAAGTCTGAGATGATTGCACGTGCGTGTAATTTGGCTGAAAAACCACAGCTTGTAGATGCAACCGCAGGGCTAGGGCACGACAGTCTCTTAATGGCACATTTGGGTGCGCATGTGACTCTTGTGGAACGTCATCCGATTTTATTTACCCTATTGGAAGACTCACATCAACGTGCACAGCAAGATGCATTTTTAAGTTCGGTTGTAGCTCGAATTGAATTGGTCTTTTCAGATTCGGCAGACTTTTTGAAACATTTGTCGACGACCAATCAAATCTTAGATGTGGTTTATCTCGATCCGATGTTTCCGCAGCGAGATCAAAACCAGCAAGCCGTCAAAAAGCAAGCTCAGGTCAAAAAACAAATGCAATTATTGCATTTACTGTTACCTGAAGATGGTGAAATGGATTTAGGTGATAATTTACTGGATTTAGCACAAAAAATTGCTAAACGTGTCGTGGTTAAACGTCCAAGATTGGCGGTTTTTTTAGCGAATCAAGAGCCGCAACATCAGTGGCAAGGTGATGCTTGTCGCTTTGATGCATATTTCCAACATGATCTTGTGACTTAAAATGATATTTGCTTCAATATTGTTCAAAGATTTGTTATATAGTTAAAAAATAGCATTGCTAAAAACGACATCAGGCATAAAATTATTTGTGCAATTAAGCGAGCCAAGGCCACCATTAGAACTCTATGATTGATTTCAAACCCTCCATCAATTTTTGGCATGATTTTAAAAGCAACCAAACTGCGGGGATGTGGTTATTTTTTGGGTCTCGTCGTTCTTTACAAATCGTTCGTCCATCGATTTTACAATTGGTGTTTTGGGGGATTTTAGGTGGTTGTGCTAACAGTTTATTTAGTTGGCTGAGCACGGGGCGTATTGGTGAATTTAACGCTCAAGGTCTTATAAGTTATGCATTGTGGCCATTTATTGCTTTAATTGTGGGGATTTTCCTATCACAACGTGTAAATAATCCACGGTTAATGTTGGTCCCTGCATTGCTTTGGTTGGTGCTTGATACGCACATCATGTTGTTTCAATGTTTGATTCAATATTTGGGAGATCTCGATTTTCTCCCATACTTTCTGTATGACTACATTCCAACGTTATTCATTATTCTATTTGTTTGGCAAAGTTTGGCTGTCGTTTGGGTGTTTTCACGTGAGCTGAAATGGCCATGGTGGGAGCGAGCACTGATTATGGGTGCGACGCTATTTACTTTGGTCGTGTGGCAAGTCTCAGTCAAAGATCAGCCGATTTGGAAAGTGGAAGAAGTTCCTCCAAGCTTTGCTGAAGATGCATTTTATGCACAAAGCCGTTTGCTCAATAAATCTTTAGACGCAGTGGAATATGGTGAATTTGCCCAATCCCATTGGTACTTCTTAGGGGTGGCAGGTGCGAGTTATCAAGATGTCTTTAAACTGGAAATTGAACGGATTAAAGAACAGTTTGATACACGTTTTGGCACCTATGGGCGTTCGGTTGAGCTTATCAATAACCCTGCAACGCGCACTGAAATTCCGCTGGCATCTAAAACCAGTATGGAGTTGGCGCTGCGTCGTATTGGTCAGCAGATGAACCGAGAAAGTGACGTCTTATTTTTATATATGACCTCACATGGTTTACCAAATGTCTTTGAAATGGAAAATGCACCTTTGGATTTGGCGCAAGTCGATCCTAAATGGTTAAAAGAAGCTTTGGATGCATCCGGAATTCGTTGGCGAGTGATCGTGATTTCTTCATGTTATTCAGGCAGTTTTATTCCAGCGTTGCAAAATGATAATACTTTAATCATTACTGCATCGGCAGCAGATCGTCAGTCTTTTGGCTGTTCGAATGAAGCTGAATACACCTATTTTGGCCGTGCGTTCTTTGATCAGGCGATGCGTGAGCAGACCAGTATTCAAGCGGCATTTAATGAAACCAAAGCGACTGTTGCGAAATGGGAAGCAGCGCAAGGTTTCGAACCTTCTGAACCGCAGTGGTCGATGGGGAAAAACATGGCATTAATGTTGCCTCAATTAGAACAACGATTGTTCCCGCCGACAACTACTGCACCGGCTACGACGGTTACGCCTTAAAAGATCAAAAAAGTTTAGGATAAAGATCATGGAATTAGTACAACGAAATACCTGTTTTGCTGGTGAGCAGCGTATTTATCAATTGGATTCTTCAAGTTTAAAAACCCCAACAAAGTTTGGTATTTTTCTGCCGGAAGCAGCCTTGCAAGGCCAAGCGTGTCCTGCATTGTTTTATTTGGCTGGATTAACCTGTACCGAAGAAACCTTTGCCATTAAAGCGCATGCACAGCGTTTAGCTGCGCAGCTCGGCCTGATTTTAATCAGCCCTGATACTTCTCCACGTGGGGAACAGGTAGCGCAAGGCGATCATTGGGATATTGGGCAGGGCGCAGGCTTTTATATCAATGCAACGGAACAACCGTGGGCCGAGCATTATCAAATGGAACGTTTTCTTACTGAAGAATTGTATTCGCTGGTACAGACTGAATTTCCGGTACAAAAAGGTGCGATTGGCATATTCGGACATTCTAAACAATGTTTTTTTGAAAATATGGAAAATATTTTAGTTTGTTGATTTTTATAAGTTTTAATAACTAAGTTAAAAATTCCATAAAAAAATCCATATTTCAGCAGAATAGATCAAATTTTCTTATTAAAAATTCCATACTTTTTATATCCACGCTACTATATTCAGTAATTAAAATTATTGGAGTATTTATTCGTGGAAAGATTAGAAAGACATGCTTCATTTGGCGGTTGGCAGGAAGTATATAAGCACGAGTCGAAGGTATTGAAGTGTTCAATGAATTTTTCAATTTATATTCCACCACATGATAATAATGAAAAACTCCCTGTAATTTATTGGCTTTCAGGTCTTACATGTAATGAACAAAACTTTATTACAAAAGCAGGAGCACAAAAATATGCCTCTGAACATAAAGTGATTATTGTTGCGCCTGACACGAGTCCAAGAGGTGAGGGGGTACCAGATGATGAAAATTACGATCTAGGTCAAGGCGCAGGCTTTTACTTGAACGCAACTCAACAGCCGTGGTTAGAAAATTATAGAATGTATGACTATATTCTCCATGAATTAAGAACCTTAATAGATAATAGTTTCGCGACAAATAAAGTTCAAAGCATTATGGGGCATAGTGCCGGTGGACATGGGGCATTAGTCATAGGGTTAAGAAATTCTGAGATCTATAAGAGTATTTCTGCTTTCTCTCCAATTGTTGCACCTTCTCAAGTTCCTTGGGGTCAAAAGGCATTTACTGCTTATCTTGGTACTGATCAGGCTTTATGGTCTGACTATGATGCTGTCGAGCTAATCAAATCCAGTTCCGTGAAGATGCCTATTTTAGTTGATCAAGGTAGTGAAGATGCTTTCCTAAAAGAACAGTTGAAGCCTGAAATCTTAGCAAATGTCTGTAGAGAAAAAGACTATCCAGTTACTTTAAACATGAGAGATGGATATGATCATAGTTATTATTTTATAGCTAGTTTTATTGAAGATCATATTAAATTTCATGTAAATAACATTAATCAATAATTAATTTTAAATAATTTAATTTTTAGTAGAAGATAAAGAGGGCGGGGATGATCGATTTTTCAGCATTAGATAATGATTTTTCACAAAAAGAAATTATAGATCCAATTGAAATTTTTAGGGAAATGCCGAAACCTCTTGGATTTAATGATCTATATAGTAGTCAGGCAGATGTACTTAGGGATTGGTTCTTTAAACGAGAGAATAAAGATAATATTCTTAAACTCCACACTGGAGGAGGTAAAACTCTAGTTGGTTTACTGATTGCAAAATCAATTTTAAATGAGTCTAAAAAACCTGTAGTATATTTATGTGTTAACAATCAATTGGTTGAGCAAACATTGGAAAAGGCTCGGATGATGAATTTTCCTGTATGCGAGTATATTAAAGGAGCACCTCTATCTAGAGATTTTCTAAATTCTAAATCAATAATGGTATGTAATTATAATTGTTTGTTTAATGGTAAAAGTAAGTTTGGTGTTAAAGGTGTAACTCGTGATTTTGTTAATTTGGGAGGGATAATACTTGATGATGCGCACAGTGCTTTTTCTATCATAAGAGATGTATATACTTTAAGTATTGATAAAATCAAAAATAATGAACTATATATTAAATTTGTAGAGCTATTTTATAATGCTTTTGAAAAGATAGATAAAATAGTGACATTCGAAGAGATGGTGTCAGGTCAAGATACATCAAATGTACTGGAAATACCTTACTGGGATTGGCTTGATAAATATACTCTTTTAGTATCTGATTTGAGTAAAAATTTCTCAAATGAATTTGCATGGAGCTTAATTAGGGATAATTTAAAGTATTGCCACGTACTTATAAGCCATAATGCGATTACAATTACACCTATTTTACCAATATTAGAAAGTTTTCCATCTTTTAGTGAATGTTCTAGAAGAGTTTTTATGTCTGCTACAATTGCAGATGATAGTGAACTTATAAGAAGTTTTGATGTAAGCAAGCAATCTATTGAATCAGTCATTAAAAATAGATCTTTAGCTGGTATTGGGGAAAGAATGATTTTCATGCCAGATGAAATTCTACCAGAAACGATAAATCGACTTTTTAGTAAAGCCCAGACTAGAAAAGTCGGTTGTTTAGTTTTAACACCATCTGATGTAAAAGCTGAAAAATGGAGTGACTATGGTTATGTTCTTAATAAAGATAATATCAATCAAGGTATAGAGGCACTAATTAAGAGGGAGGCAGATAAACCAATCATATTATCAAATAGATATGACGGTATTGATCTAGCTGGTGATTCTTGTAGATTACTTATTTTAGATGGATTACCTATTGGAACCTCCTCTTATGAAATTTTCAGAAGCAATAGTTTCTTTGGGTCAAAAACATTATCGAAAATGATAGCGCAACGAGTAGAGCAAGGGATTGGGCGTGCAGCAAGAGGTGGTGGAGACTTTTGTGTTGTCATTTTAATTGGTGAAGATTTAAAAAATTGGATTTCACAAAGTCAGAACTATGAGATTTTGACAGCACCTAGTAGAACTCAATTAGAAATTGGTAGAAAGTTGACAGATATGGTGACTAATGAAAGTTCATTAGTTGATGGCTTTATGCAAAGTTTAGATCGAGATCCTAATTGGACTTCTTTTCATGCTAAGACTTTAGCAACAAAAATGGATGAGTTAGATGTTATAGAATCTGATTTAGAACCAGCAATGATTGAAAGAAAGATTTTTAGCTATTGGGTGAATAATCAACATCAAATTGGCTTGGATCAATTAGACAAGTTTTTAGGTATTTATAAAGATAAAGATAAGCAAGCAAGTGCGTGGCTATATCAACTTGCAGGAAGAATCACTTATAGTTTTAATCCAAGCAATTATCAAGATTATCAAAGATCTGCTTATCAACGAAATAGCAATCTTCTTAAACCAACCACAAATATAAGTTATGAGCATCTAACTATACCGCAAAATCAATCGACTGAAGTTGCAAAATTTATTTCGTCTTTTAAATTTAAGGATGGGATTAAAGCTGGGCTTAAAGAGATTACTTTACATTTGAAAGCAGAAAGTAGTGCAAATCTTTTTGAAAAGAATTTAAATGATTTAGCAAAATATTTAGGGTTATGTAGTAAAAGATTTGATGAAAAAGGGAAGGGGCCAGACCTAGTTTGGAGTTTTAGTAATAATCACGCTTGGGTTATAGAAGCAAAATCTAAAAAATCTGCTTCTTATAATAAAGATAATCATGGGCAATTATTAACAGCAGGAAAATGGTTTTTAAATCAATATTCATCATCTGATTATAAGTTGATTGCTATTGTTTCTCATAATATAGCAACTAATAACTCTGAAGCTGATGCTCATAATACATATAGTTTTTTATTAAATGATATTCATATATTAATTTCAAATTTGATAGGATTTTATACTGAAGTTGAGACGGCTCCTTCTGATACGGACTGGATAAGATTTTGTGAATTTAAGTTAAAGGATTATGGGCTTAGAGAGGATGATCTAATTAATTATCTTAAAAAGTTTGTAATAGACTGACTTTGCTCGTTAAATTGTTGGGATTAGTGTAATAAGCTAATCCCAATATCAGTCGCAAGACACTCTAATATTTTTCTATCTAAAGGCCACTCATCAACGACTAAATATTTTTTATTTTCAAGTAGCCAATATACAAATAAGATATAACTTTGTTGATAAAAATTGAAAGTTGTATATTTTGTTTTAATTCTATTTATTAAATATGGGTGTTCATCAAGCATCAAAAGTATTCTTTCAATAATTTTATCATCGATTAAATTTTCAAATGTATAAAAAACAATTAAAGATGAATTTTGATTGTGAGATTGTAATCCAGTTTTTGAAAAATAGATTGAGTCTAATTTTTTGATAATTTGAGACTCAGTAATGACATCAGCATTTAAATCTTTTGTAGCTTCAATAAAAAACTTGTCAGTAGTTTCAATTAATGCCATGCATTTTGCTATAGTACGTAGAACTGTAGGTTTAGTTGTTTGTCTTTTTTTGTATACAGTGCCATGTGTTAACTCAGCATGGGCATGTTGTAAAAGAGTTCTAATTTGAACTTCGCAGGGAATATTTGATGGTATTTTAATACCTTTGTGTTTAATCTCGTTTTTAGATCTCAAAATAAAATGCATTGATTGATAAGAAAATAGTAGAGGTTCTTTATTTTTTTCATCCTCATAATCTCTCGCAATAATACTATCCCAAGAATCATGAGAAGTTATTAATTGACTTAGAATGCGGACATCGTCGGTTAGTAAAACAACAAATCTTAGTCCAATCTTATCTTCAATATCATCATATGGATTTGTATATGCTTTTTCACGATAAAAAGCTTTATCAATCAGAGATTTGATGTTTTTGACTCTAATTTTAGGCTCAATTTTTAAAAATGTTTCGATCTTTAATTGATTTGATTCTAGGGAATTTAAGATTTGAGAGACGATATAGTCTCCCCATGCTTGATAGATAGGTTCTTCTAAAAGCCATTTTTCTTGGAACTCTTTTTCGTTCATTTCTTAATAATTAATTTCGATTTGACGACTATTTGAGTCCATTCTGGTACATTGCCATTTTCATCTCTATCTCCTTCAATAGTTGTAATTGAAACATCATTTTTAAATGTATCTGGATCAGCTTCAATTTTAACATTATTACTGAAAGTAACTTTGTGTAGTTTCAATTGATTTTTGATGTGCTCAACATCTTTTGTAAATGAAGTAATCGGGATTTTTTTATCTTTGAGATAATTTCTATATTCATCAATTATATCTTTTTCAAAAAAACTTTCTGCAAATTCAATAGGATTAACAACAGAAGATTGTCCTAATTTGAGATAAGTAGTTAAGGCATTAGATAATTCATATTTTTCTTCAGAACTCTTATTATCTAAGTTTAAAATAAACTCTTTGGTTGCATCATAAAAAAACTTAGTTGTTCGAGCACTGGTTTCAGGATAACCACATCCAGCAAAAGTACTATAAAAATACTCAGCCGCCGCTTTACCATCAACTTGACTAATTTGATTGTCTGAAATTAATACTGACCATTTATCATTAAGATTAGTGGACGAAGGCGCATAGTCTGATTTTTCACAAAAACCAATTGTTTTATATAGTTTTGATGAAGGTGTTAGTAACAAAGCTTCAATATGCTTTAATGAAATTTGTCCATTTTCAGTAGTAATTTTCTCATAGCCACTATGAAGATCAGCTTTCATTACACCAATAATTTTTTTGTCCAGTATCCCATATGTTCCAGTGAAAACAACAACAATGCCTCCACCAATTGAGCGCCCTTTCTCAAATTGCGCTTTGGCTAATCTAGTTGCGATAGCATAGGATGAATTAATAAATTCATCGTCAGAGTCATCAATTGCTTTATTTATGATGCTTGGTAAGCCAGAGCTTTCTACATCAATAATTTGCATTGAAACTGCTTTAGAATCTGAGCCTAAGGCACCAACAACTCGGCTATCAAAATCAGCTTGGGCTTTTTCATCAAATTTCGTGTATTCAGTACTTTTTTCAGGAGGTGTAATTGTATCGGCAGTTTTCTGAAAAATTTGATGGATAATAATTCGATTAACTGTGAGATTTGTTAAAGACATTATCTTTATAGCATCCGAATATAAAAGAAAATTAATAAGTATTGTGCATGATAATTGTGCATTATTCAATTTAGAAAATATATAATAGATTGATTAATAGCGACATTTGATGTCGTTTATCTTTAAACTTCGATGAAAATACATATGCAAAGTACTGAATCTGAAAATCAAGATCAAAACCTTAAGAATATTGAAAGAAAAATTAAATGGTCTATTAGATTAGCTATTCTCTTAATAGTTGGCGTGATTAGTAGCTATTTTCTTAACTTTCATGGTGAAATTGATTCAGATCATGGTACATGGGGAACATTTGGTGATTTTGTTGGAGGGACTTTAAACCCTGTTCTTGCTGCTTTTGCTTTTTATTGGCTTACGTCATCAATAAGATTACAACTTCAAGAACTCAGGGATACTAGAGATGTACTAAAAGAAACATCAGATCATCAACAAGCAATTGCTGTATTAGAAAAGCAAAATGTGAGCACTCAACAGGAAATACTAAAACTTCAGCGAGAGAATTTAGATAAACAAATTCAATCAGCCAAGGAGCAGCAGAAGCAAATAGCGATTCAAAATTTTGAGAATATATTTTTTGAATTACTCAAGACTAAAAATGATGTTATTCAAGATATTACATATGAATATAATCGAAATTCGTTTAATTCAAGATTAGGGAAAGAGATAGTTAAGCTTCGAGGAAAGGAAGCTATAAGTAGGCATATCATTGACTTTAAAACTAAGTTTAAAGGTACATGGAAAGAGTATTATGAAGATGAGCTAGTTGACTCATTTAGTCCATATTTTAGAGTTTGTTATCAGATTGTTAGGCTGATTGATAATAATGATGCTTTAAAAGATGGTAATGATGATGAAAATGGGTACTCATATAAACAAAAACAGTACTTTGATATCTTTAAAGCAACTTTACAACAGTTTGAGTTAGAGTCATTATTTTTTAATGGATTAAGTGGGTTTAATAAATATAAAAAAATTATTGAAAAATATGGCTTATTTGAACCTCTGATAATTGATGTAAATAAAGTTGGTCTGATTAATTTAATTACTCAATATGCATATATGTATAATGAAAATGCTTTCTGTGATAATGATTATTTTTCGATATATTTTGAAGATATAGGTAAAATAAGTTGTGATCTTGATTTTAATGTAATTAATACCATAAATGATATTTTATTAAAAAGTGGCGTGTTTTCTTATTTCTATCCAGATGAAATAACGAGAGTTTTAGGTTTTAGAGGGGCTAGTTTTTCTGATTTAGAAGTTTTGATACTGAAAGTTATTGAGGATAAAAATACTTTTATTAATGAGAGGGAATGTGAGATTTTAAAATCTGATAGTGCTGAATTTGAAAAACGAACTCGTGATCAAGTAATGTCTATTAAAAGGGAAATAGAGTTTTTAAAAGATACGGATTATATGAAAGCAGTTTATGCCTTAGTACAATATCGTATAAGCTATGATAGCTATCGCAATTTTTTAAAAATTTAAAAATATTTAAGATATATATTTAATTAAAGAGGATAACGCATTGTATTTATTTTTTAAATAATCTATTTGTTTTTTTCTATTTTCTTTAAGTTGTTCAATTTTGAATTGAAGGTCAGGATAACTTTTTTTTAATTCTTCATACATCTCTATTTCATTGCTAAGGTTTAAAATTTCTAATTTAAGCTGGTTTTGCTCGTCTATAAGTTTATCAATAGTATCATAAGGCTCGTTACAGAATTGATCTCTAAGATTCATCATTTCATCTGTTTCGGTATAGGTTGTATAGGGATTTTTAGCATCGTCTATTATTAAATATCCTTTTTTTACAAGTCGTTGTACTAAACGATAGACATTTTGGTAATTGATATTATTGTTTTCTACTCCTAAAAGTATGACTTTAGCTAATATATCACTGACTTGAAATGATGAGATTCGATAGCTACATAACACTCTCATAAATTGAGGGAATAGTGGTAAAGATTCTAGGTGCATGGCAATCTTTGATAAATAATGAGGATTATAGTCCGTGGATTAAAACACTTCAATTCCTGATAGTTCTTGTATTTATGGTTATCAACTATGAATACAGAATTAGCCTTGTCAATTGGCTCTAAAATTAGAGAAGCTCGAAAAAATAAATCAGTAAGCCAAGAACAGTTAGCATTGCTGACAACAATTGATCGTAGTTATCTTGGGCGAATTGAACGAGGTGAGGTGAGTGTGACAGTCGAAAAGTTAGCTCAGATTGCCCATGTATTGAACGTAGATATAAAGAGTTTAATACCTTAAAACTTGTTTTCGAATGTCCGTTCTAGTTCTAATAGTGCCTTTTTCTCAATTTTAAATATTCTTTAATTGACCATAAGAAGCTACCAATAAGAACTATTTCGAAAAAAGCGATACGACGCATTTTTTCGTAGTGTTTTACGAAAATAGGGGTGAAATCAATAATAGACTTTGATGTTTTATTGGCAGCTTCTAGAAGTAAATGTTGCATCCATACATCTAGTAAAATAAATAAAATCATACCAAAACAAGGCAAGAATAATATTGCTTTCCGTCTATGCAGAATTTCTACAAATGTATAAAACTCACTAATTAACCAGTCTTTCATGAAAAATTTCTCTAATTTTTATTGATCTTAAAGCCTATGATTTTATTATTGTTTTCCTCACTAAGAAACTGATTTTCTCGTTTCAACCTATGATTTTCGAAAATTAAAGAGTTGATTTGGCTAAGTTGAACATCATATTTATACTGAAGTTCATTCAATTGTTGCTTGAGCTTTAAAGCTTCATTTTGCATTACAATTTTTGAGTTCTTCTTACTATATTCCTTGCCAAGTCTTTTTGCTTCAGCTTCCCTAATATTATCTAATAACTCTGCAAGTTCAGGACGGGAGCGCTTTACAGCACCTCTTTTCAGGCCAGCTTCTAATGCTACCGTATCATTATTGATTTTTGAGCCTTTAGGTACTCGAATAGGTGCATTAGCAATTAGCCGATTTAGTGCTTCATTAAGATTCACTAAAGCTTTAGACATTTTTTACCTCTATGTATTTCTTACGAAGTTTTTCTAGAAGTTGTTCGACTGCTTTGACTTCTTGCATATACTGCTCATATAACAAAGACTCGTTTGTATTTAATTTTTCATCAGCAATTTTAGCATATGCGTTTTTTGCTAATTCCAGAGCATCAATGGAGTCTTCGTTGAAAATTGAATAAGAGCAGGGGATACATGCGGTAATATAAGAAAATCCTAACTTATTACAACCTGAAGTACGAGAGCATCCACCCAAAACTGTTTTCCGATAAGCAATTTTTCCTTCAAAAATATACTTTTCGGTCTGTTTTTTATCAGTTAAAAATACAGGAGCTTTATTTTGATCTTTAAGTATTTGTAGTCTAGTACCCTCACCTCCAAATAAAGGCGTATCTTTTTGTACTACATCCTTTGTGAAATCAGATAATTGTTCATATAAGGTTTGATTTCTGTATTCCTTGATTAGACTGGATTCATACTCTCTACCTGTAAGATTTTGATCTTGTATTATATTTTGAGCATTCATATAGTTTTTGCCGTAGTACAGCGTCATATCATAAGTGATATGTTTCAATTGACGTTTTAGTGTTGGAAAATTCACTAAACCACTTCGAGCACTGTATACCGTCAAAGATCTTCGAAACTGGTGGGTAGTAAACTTCCAAGGTTTTCCAATTTCAAGTTTATAGTCTTCCAACCAATTAATTAATGGATTAAAAGTATGTAACTCATGTAAATCATCTTCTGTGAAAATGATGGGATCTATCGCTCTATAAATTGAATAATGATCTTCCATAAATCCGCCTAAAGGCATCTCAAAAATGGGATGGAATGATTTTTCATGCTTAATGGCAAATGATGGAAATAGAGGATACGATTCAAGTTCTAAATGTGAAGTGATTCCTCGTTTAGCACACCATGATTGATGTGTTTTTGCCAGTTTCTGTAATGTATCAATAACATGGTGAATTACACTAGATGAAACCCAATACGTTGCGACGGCTCCAACTTGAGTAAACTTACTGGTAGTTCCTTTTAAAACCCATGCTGATGGCAGATTTCTTCTTTTTATCTCCTGATATGATACATAATTTAAATTTAATGCTTCTGATCGACGCATTCCGCTAAAGCACAGTAGTAGAAAGGCACCTAAATTTTGAATAGACTGAATGAAGAATAAGACACGTTGACTAAACCTTATGTCGTATTTCTCGCTTAATTCGGTTAGTCCGTGTTTTTCTAGCATTGCTTTAAATATTTTGGGTTTCTGACGATGATTATTCCCTTCTTTATATGTATGAAAGTCATTTTCACGAACCAAATTATGAATTCCATTCATAAATGGCTGTATTTCATCAAAGAATTTTAAACCACTATCAATAAACTGCCCGTAAATCCTAGATGGAATTAAAAGCGTCTGTTTATGCTCTTTCATTTCAGAATGCTGAGATTTTTTTATTTCTTGAATATATTTTTCACTAAACCCAAAGTTATCAATCTGATAAAGCATTCCTGCTTTATTAATAGAATTTAATACACTTAGATACTTCTTTTTACTTTCCCAACTTAGTTCTGATAAATGATTTTTTAATGCTTTGAGGAGCAATCCATTTTGCTTCATCTTTGTGAAATCACAATTATAATCTAAGCACAGATATGCAACTTTTCTAATCATCACAAAATTATTGTAAATTGTTGCCAATGTTATGTTGTTATCTCTTCTTTTTCTTGAAAATAAAAGATAAAACAAGGTAATTTTTATTTGGTGTGACAGAATGCCCTTATTGTTTGAAGGGTGATTTAAAGTAAAGTCAATTTCGGATTGCTTAGTATAATTATGAGCGTAACAACCTAACTCCCAAATCATACTTTCAAAGTAGCTTAATGGGTTTCCTAATTCATCTAAACTAATTACAGTATCATTTTTAGGGTGGTGATTAAATTCTTGTTTTGATGCTCCAAATGTATTTGCAATAGCAGGGATATTATTCATAAAAACTTACCCCTAAATCTGTAAGTGTATTTAGCATAATTTCAAAAAAAGGACTTAGTTTTCCAGTCCTTATTAATTTCAAACTAAACATAATAGTTTTTTCATTCTTCGGATCATTATTAAGAATAGAATCTAGCACATCATTTATTTTTTGAATAACAAGTAAAAGATTTTCTGAGTTTTGGCTAGAATGTGCCATTTCAAAAACTTTTTTAGCTGATAAAAGCTTATGAATATCCTCTTTGTCTGTATGGATGACATAGTTTTCGCAAAATAAACATGAAATTGGGTTGGAACAATTTGGTGTATCTAGATCAATATCTTGGTAAATACTTTGAAGTTTAGGTGCTTTAGTGAAACAGTGACCCATGTCAGTACTTAACGTGTTAGCCAAATTTAGCCTTATGGTTGAAGCAGTATTCGATATGATCGGTGCTGAAGTAGAGATACTTTGAAAGGTATTTGTCATTTCAGTTAAGACTTGAGATTCAGTAGCTTCTGTGTATGAGCTAGCAACGATTTGTGGGGTATTCCCTAATTTTTTAGCGACTATATTTAAGTTTTTACTTTCATTATGATAAATAATTGCAATAGTGGATCTTAATTTTGATAAGGGAATCCACTCTATTTCATAAAAATGTTTTATAAACCATGTCCTAAATATACCATGTTGGTTTTCAGAATAAGATATAATGAAGTTGTCTTTATAAATAGCTTTAGTGTTATTTAAACCTATGAAAAGTAAATTTTCACTTTCATCTGTATTATCATCAAACTTATAATTTTTTATTATCCATTCTCTAAGGTTTAAATAATCCAATAGTAATTTTCGAAATTTCAAAGGTAAAGCTAATTCAACAGTTTTATAGCCAGCTCTCGGTTTTGTGGTGATAATTCTCATCCCTTTTGTTGAAGAGTGTAAATCTTTTACGTCAGAGACTTTTAAGTTGTATATTTGTGATGTGTTTAGTGCTGATGCTGATACAAAACAGTTTATAAATGCAGTGATTGCCAAATTAGCAATTTTTGCATTATTTTGATTAAGCTTACCTACATTGCTTTGTTCTATTTTTTTGTTATTAAATACTTCATAAAATGAAACATCGATATTGTTTTTTTCATTTCTTAAATGAATTGGTAGAGTCTTTTTATTAATTAAAAAATCAGAAAAAATTAAAAAAATTGTTTTATTGATTTCGAAAAAATTTTGAAATTTATATTCTTCAACAGGAATGTTATGTTCTTTATGCTTGGATGCAATTTCTATATAAGAGTTTTTTACTTCTTTAATATCAATTTCTAGTGATCTTGATAAAATTTCTGCAAAAACATGTTGTTTTCTATTATATTGACCAAGATCTGTAATCGAATTTTTAAGTTTGGTTGCTCGATCCATAATTAAATATTGTGTATAGTCTTTATATATACCTAATGCTTGTGACCTTTCCTGTAATTCAAATACACCATAACGAGAGTATAGTTCTTTAATTACATTTCTAATGACTTTAAAAAAATGTTTAATTGAGGCATGAGAATACCTTTGAGTCATATCTAAAATATATTCATGTAAAGGGGAAATTAACTCTATAAACAATGAGTTTTTATCAACTAACGCATAATGTGTTTGTCTATTCATTGCTGTATGGTTTTGAAAAAAAATTGTACCAAAATCCAAATATGATATTTTTCCTACAACTTTTAATTTTAAAACGACATTAGGTAAATAAGAGCTAGATAGGGCGTCATAATCTTCTGGGAACAGATATTTAATGTCTCTTTCTTCGAACATGATTTTTAATTCATTCCCTGATAGTTAAATAGTATTTCTTCAAATTTCTTGTCGGCCTCAGTATTAACTTTTGAATAAGCAATGTACCTAACATAGTGAATTGTACTCATGATATTTCGATGACCCATTCGGCTTTGTATATACGGTAGAATTTTATCGATATCATTGACATGCTTTGAGGCAGATAGAAGCAGGTTGACTCCAAAAGTTGCACGTAAATCATGTAGAGTGAATGTCTTTATATCTTCTTTATTCTTGTGCATCAGATCAATCAATTTAGTCAGTGCTTGCCTAGCTGCATTACCTCTATGTATTGAAAACTTTATTTTTTTTGAAAATAATTGAAGATTACGATCCTCAATTTCTTTGATGGATGTGTAGTATGGGTTTCCATGTTTAGTAAGAAAGACGTAATTTTGATTTTCAACCTTATAAAGGCTCTTAGATGCTCTTTTCTTCCAAGATTCAGAGCTTAAATATTGATCTATATCTTTGATTAACCATGCTGGTACTTTTAAATTGTGTTCATAGCCACCCTTAGTATCAATAATTGATTTTCCACCTATTCGAATGCTGTAGGTATCATCAGCACTATTCAGCATTTGTTTAGTAAGTAACTCTTTTATATGAAATGCTCTTAACGTACAGATAGTTTGTAATCTTGCCCCAGTGTATAGAGCTATATAGCAAATAAGTTGAAAATCTCTAGAAGCATAATGTTCTAAATATTTAAGAAAAATTTGCTGTTCAATCGTAGAAAGTGGGTGAAGTCTTCCACCATCGATAATTTCATTTCCATATCGAGGATTAGGACTATGCCGAATTTTCAGATTTGAACTATTCACCTGTTTTGTATAAATATCACCTGAAGAAGTAATACATGACACATAGGTTTTAATTTTTTCATATGGTCGATTCTTTAATTCATCAGGGGTAAATACATTTTCTGCAATTAAGAAATCATAAAAACGTAAAATTCTGTTCATCCGTTGACGAGCAGTGCTTGGTGAAATTAAACCAAGTCTTATCCTTTGCAAAAGTGATGTATGAAATTGATAAGTCACTCTTTTTTCAGGCTTAGGAGGGAGGTGCAAGATATCTAATTCATTTTCCTCTAAGAATCTTAAAAAATCTATTAAGTCTGATGCAACAGACTCTAATAGAGCAGTGCTTTTTTTCTCATCGATGAGTAAGTGATTGAAATAATTTGAAGATAGATGCCATACAGTATTGTCAGTTTTGATCAATGACGGAAATCTTGGGCAATAGATACTTTCCATTTGGTCAAAGCTGTTTGTTATAGAGTCAAAATAGGTTGGACGATATTCTTTTATAAAATTTATATGGGCTTTAGATTTAGAAAAATACGGCTCTAATTTTTTGCTCATGTTTACCCACTCACTAAATAGTATCTATTTACAACATGCTATAAATTCCATATAGTTTTTACAGCACGTTGAGAAGGATACTACACAAAGTACATTGAGTATGGGCGGCCATGGTGCATTAACTTTAGCGTTGAAGCATCCTGACCTGTTTAAATCGGTTTCTGCTTTTGCACCGATTTGTGCGCCGAGTCAGTGTCCATGGGGTGAAAAAGCCTTTAGTCAATATCTAGGTTCAGATCGTCAGCAGTGGCTTCAGCATGATGCAACAGCTTTAGTGCAAACAAAAGGGGCTTTGTTTAAAGCCATTTTGATTGACCAAGGCATTGATGATCAATTTTATAGCCAGTTAAATCCGGCGTTGTTTCAGCAAGCGTGTGAGCAAGTTAGGCAGCCACTCGAACTGCGTGAACATGCAGGCTATGATCATGGTTATTATTTTATTCAAAGTTTTATGGATGATCATTTGCAATTTCACGCTGTCCAATTGCAAACAGTAGTTCATTAATCTAAAAGCCAGTGGTTAAAAGTGTTGAGGCATAGCTTGCTTTGATATACGTATAAATAAAGCATGGTGATGAGCATTGCCATGCAAATGAATAAATTCGACATACCAAAAAAAATAATTTAGGGTACTTATGCAAAATTCACAAATGGAAACGCCGCTTCCGCCAGAGCTGCCCGTAATGAATCCACCGAGTCTATTTGGGGAGACAGAACAGGCTAATGTTTTGGGACGAAATTATCATTTTAGGTTTAAAGGTAATGCATCTGAATATTTCGGTATTTGGATCGTGAATATCTTACTGACAATTGTTACGCTTGGACTTTATGCGCCTTGGGCAAAGGTCCGCCGTTTACGTTATTTTTACGGTAATACTTGGGTGTTTCAGCGTCGTTTTGATTTTACTGGTTTGCCTACAAAAATTTTAGTTGGACGAATCATTGCGTTAGTGGTCTATGGTGGTTTCTCTTTTGCTGCAAAATATTCTTGGGAAGCATTTTTAGCGGGCTTTGTCCTGATCTTCTTTGCGGTTCCTTGGCTTATTCGATCTACGATTCGTTTCCGCGCCCGTAACAGTAAGTTTAGTAATAGCCGATTCTTTTTTTCTGGGACGAATAAAAGCGCGTATTGGTGTTTTGTCAAATGTCTTGCGGTGGTTGTCTTTACCCTTGGTTTGTTTACACCAGTTGCGGTCTGGCTATATAAACGTGAATGTCTGAATCATTTGTATCTGGGGCAGTTGAAATTTAATCTGAATAATACTTGGGGCGATTATATGCGTGCCATGTATGTGCCTTTATTTCTGTTTATGGGCTTTGGTGCATTGCTGGCAGTGATCTTTGCGATACTGTTTGGTAGTTCAGATGGTTTAAATGACGCATCTTATGTCTTCATCATTTTTGGGATGTATTTGATTGGCTATATGTTTATTTGGCCACTTACAGCTGCACGTATTTTTATTACCACTTGGAATAACACTACGTTGAGTCGCAGTCAGTTTCATACGGACTGTAATCAATGGCGCTATGCATGGATTGTCTTGAGTAATTGGTTGGCTAAAGTGATTAGCCTCGGTTTACTTACACCATGGGCAGTTGTGCGACTATATAAATATCAGACTGAATCTTTGCACTTAATGTTGGTCGATGATCCAGACCAATTACAAAATCAAATGCAGCAAGATCACAATGCAATTGCTGAAGAATTATCTGATATTTTTGACCTAGATATTTCCTTATAACGTAGGTGAATTACATGAAAACATCAGTAGTGAATGCAACCTATTATGATGGGAAAGTGTCAAAACCCTTTGTTGCTCAAATCAGCGCAGATGGGGAGCATGCTGTGATTGTGCGTTATGGTCAAGACCTAGAACTAACACAGCATTACACCTATCAAGATATGACGCTGATCGGTGCTTTGGGTGATATTCAGCCAGTGATTGAGTTAAAGGACGATGCTCGTTTAGAGTTTCATCAACCTTTGCCAGAGTGGTTTAATCTCGACGTAAAGTCGCGTTGGCATTCGATTTGGAAGTTAGAACGGTCACCTTCTCTAATCATTTTTAGTGTGATTTTCGTGGTGGCTTTTGCTTTTGTATTAATTAAATGGGGCATACCAGCAGCGTCACATGTGGTGGCTAATCAACTTCCTGAGACAGCGTTAAAGAGTTGGGGGGATCAGGCGGAAAAATATATTATCGATATGACTGAACCCACAAAATTGCCACAAGCACGTCAAGACAAGTTGAAGCAAGAATATCAACAATTGGTGGCTGAAAATCGTCCTGCGAAGTTGTTATTCCGCGGTGGTGGCAGCATCGGTGCAAATGCATTGGCGATACCCAATAACACCATTATCGTGACAGATGAGTTGGTTAAATTAGCGAAAAATGATTATGAGCTCATTGGTGTACTTGCACATGAGCAGGGGCATTTAGTTCAACGCCATAGTTTGCAGCAAAGTTTGTCAGGTTTAGGCATCAGTATTATTTTGTTGATGATAACAGGAGATGGTTCAGATATTCTTACCAGTTTACCGGTTGCTGCGGTGGGTGCGAGTTACTCACGAGACTTTGAATCTGAAGCAGATTTATATGCCCTAAAACAACTTTCAAAACATCAAATTCCAACGGCACATTTTGCAAACTTCTTACAACGTATGGAAGATGAAGCTGATGGTGAAACAGCAAAAGAGAAAGGTGCAGAGGATGGAACTGCCAAAGATCAGAGATCTTGGACAGACTTCTTTGAGTCACATCCAGCAACGAAAGCTCGAATTGATGCAGTCAGAAATTATCAATCACATCAGCATTGAGTGAAAGGAATTAACAATATGGCGACGTAGACTACGGTTCGCGTTGCCATGTTGCACTGAGTTCTTCTTGTCCCATGCGGATCAAATGATCTAATACCACATGTTCCAATTGATCTAGATTTGTACTTGGATCTTGGGCTGAAATCACCACATCTAAAAATGCAGCTTGTGGTAAAAGACTGACCTCTGCAGAGGGCAGTTGAATCTTGAATGCAGTATTTTCTCCAATGATCTGTTCATTGACTTCAAATTTATGTTTCCAATGATTGACTAAGCGCTTAGCAACACGTGCTGCTTGAGCGGTGGTGATGTGTGTTGAACTTTTCATAGTTGCAATTTTATTGTTAAGTCGTCAGTCCTTTAACTTAGCAAAGTACATAGATACCCGTTAAGTCTAAATATGCAACGCTGTGTTTCTATCCCTGAGATATTTATCCATATTAATCACTGATGTTACGCACGCAAAAAATAATTTTGCATTTTTAAAATGATATTTAAGTCAATTCGTCGGAGTCTTACATCTAGGGCTTAAATAAAGGGATTAGCCTTCGGCTGGAGGTACTCTTACGAAACGATGTTTCGCATTAGGCAAAATGAGCAGCGAAGCTTCGCAAGGAAACCATCCTGCGGAGCAATGCTCCTCACCACAATACTCGCTCTCTAGCGTCTATTTATTTAAAGTATTGCAAAAACATTTTTGATGAGAAGTCGTGCTGTCTCAAACAATTGCGGATGACGTTACCGCATATCGTTCCTTTATTTGAATCAAATTCCGCTTCTGATGTTACTGCGTAATATCAGTTCATCCTAGGTTTTTTATTATAGAGATCTCAATCATCAGTATCGAAAAAAACGACTAAGGGCATGGGCAGCGAATAGGGGGACAATTTGCTATAATGCGTCAATCACTCCCTTTTCAAAGCTAGGTTTTTCATGTCCAAGCCATTCTTAATCGCACCTTCAATTTTGTCAGCAGACTTTGCGCGCTTAGGTGAAGAAGTTGAAAATGTTCTAGAAGCAGGTGCAGATGTTGTTCATTTTGATGTCATGGATAATCATTATGTACCGAACTTAACTTTTGGTGCGGGCGTTTGTAAGGCATTGAAAAAATACGGCATTAAGGCGCCAATTGATGTGCATCTAATGGTTTCACCGGTAGACCGTATGATTGGTGATTTCTTGGAAGCTGGCGCAGATATCATCACTTTCCACCCAGAAGCGACTGACCATATTGACCGCTCTTTACAGTTAATCAAATCTGGCGGTGCGCAAGCGGGCTTGGTGTTTAACCCTGCGACACCTCTGCATTATTTAGACTACGTTTTAGATAAAGTTGACCAAGTCTTGTTGATGAGTGTGAACCCAGGTTTTGGTGGTCAAAAGTTCATTCCAATGACCTTGGAAAAGCTGCGTCAAGCACGAAAAATTATTGATGCTTCAGGTCGTGATATTCGCTTAGAAGTGGATGGTGGTGTTACTCCAGCCAATATTCGTGATATTGCTGAAGCCGGTGCAGACATGTTTGTTGCAGGTTCAGCGATTTTTGGTAAGCCTGATTATAAAGCTGTGATTGATGACATGCGTTCAGAGTTGGCAAAAGTGCATGCTCAAGAGGCTTAAGCCTTTGGTTATAAGTTATTCCTCACCTGTGGATAACTATATGGATAACCGTATGGATATCTGTGTAGATAACTATATGGATAACTTGGATAAATTATAAACGATTGTGCATCAATGGCTTAATAATTAGACGTATTAAGTATAAAAAGGACTCAATTGAGTCCTTTTTTTATGGGGTAAAGTGTTTGAAATGCTGTATGTTTATTAATCTATGGTAAATAATTAATCAGTTTAAAAAATAACTTTTATGTTTTAACTGGAAGATATGCGCTGATTTTTATGACAGCGCAATAAATTTAAAACTGTTGTGAATAACTGCACAATTAATTATGCTGTTAGCAACTATTGAGATACGCTGCGACTGGCAAAACACATCATCGATCGCACTGGATAGTGCTTTTAGATATTTCTGAATGTATCGTTCATGATGGATAAATTGGTCGAGCTGCATGTCATGTTGATACAAATGTCATGTGATTGCATTTGAATCGTAAATAATATCATCATGGTGTTTCATGCGGATTTCGGCTGAGCCGATCGCTGATGTTTCTAAAGATGTGTTAATAGGGATATGTTGTCACAGTGCATCATTGGGTTGAATTAGGATACTAAATTGTTCAATTTTTTGCGTAAGCATCTTGGCTTTGCTTGGCTCATGGCGTTTGTCATGGGGTGGAGCAGTGTGGTCAGTGCACAGCAAAATTTTCAACATCAACAAATGATGAACGCAAATGCCCATCAGGCATCAGTTCATGCAGCACATGCTGATCCTTCGCATTTAAATATGACAAATTGCCATCAAAATCAGCGGCAAGCTGTTCCTGAGCATGCAGCACATCATGGCAAGCAGACGACACCTGAAGTCATTTCAATGATGGATTGTCATCAATCTTTAGATGTGACATCTGCACAGCAAGATGGTCTGGTGCATCATTCATCGATACAAAACACAGACTGTCAGGACTGTACACTCGCACATTGCCAAATCAGTACCTCTTATGTCGATAGCGCCTTGGTCGCATTGCAGACCTTCCATGTGCATCACTATGCAGAACCTCCTCGTTTCATTTTTGCTGGACAGCATTTAAAAGGCTTTTGGCAAGAAATTCTAAGACCTCCGCAAGCTTAACCTGAGTATTAAATACGTTTTTTCGTTATTTTATAAAGGTTAAGTCATGTCTAATTTATTTAAATCAGGCCTCGTGTTCGGGGTATGTCTGCTGTCTCCAACGTGGGCGTTTGCAGCCATTAAAGAATATCATCTGAATATTGATGAAAAGACCATCAATTTGACTGGTAAAGCGGTCAAGAAAATCAGCGTCAATGGTCAGTTTCCAGCACCATTACTGGAGTTTGAAGAAGGCGATGATGCGGTCATCCATGTGCATAATCAGCTCAAAAAACAAAATACCTCGGTGCATTGGCATGGTCTATTGCTGCCCGGTTTAATGGATGGTGTACCCGGTTTTAATGGTTTCAATGAAATACAGCCTGATGGTAGCTTTACTTACAAATTTAAAGTCCGTCAAAGCGGAACCTATTGGTATCACGCGCATTCCAAAGGTCAAGAACAAGACGGATTGTATGGCGCTTTGGTAATTTATCCGAAAGGTAAACAATCACTTGCCGCACATGAACAGACACAACGTGATTATGTGGTCATGTTGTCGGATTTTCATGAATCATCTAGCGCTCAGATTATGGCAAATCTGAAAAAGTCTGCCGAATACTATCAAAATCAGCGTGAAACAGTTTCAGATGTATGGACGCAAATTCAACGAACAGGTTTAAAAAACACTTGGAAAGATCGTTCGATGTGGAATCAGATGCGAATGCTGAAAACGGATTTGTCTGATGTCACGGGTTATACGTTTTTAGTGAATGGCAAAACACCACAGCAGAACTGGACGGGGATGTTTAAGCCCAATGAAAAAGTCAGACTTCGTTTTGTAAATGCTGCGGCCATGTCGTTTTTTGATGTGCGTATTCCTCAGCTCAAAATGACGGTGGTCAGTGCAGACGGCCAAGCGGTCAAACCGGTCGCTGTGGATGAATTCCGCATCGGTGCTGCAGAAACCTATGATGTGATCGTAGAGCCTAAATCTGCGCATTATCAGATTGAAGCTGAGTCGATCGATCGGACTGGATTTGCGATTGGCACTTTACATGATGAAACGCAGCCTCAGCACTCAGGTATTCATATACCAAAAGCACGGCCACGCGCTTTGCTGACCATGGAAGATATGGGGCATGGTTCAATGTCAGGTATGGACCATAGCAATATGGGACATACTGCTACAGGTTCAACCCAAACTTCAGCAATCCAGCAAGTGAATGCTCATGAGCACAACATGCATACTGTCGATCCGTCAAAGATTCAGCCGAATCAAGCACATGATCATGCAGCTATGGGACATGACATGGATCATTCTCCAGTGACTGCGCATACTACTATGCAGCATCCAGATATGCATAAACAGAATATGTCTGATTCAGCGCATGCCAATATGGATCATAGTGTGATGGATCATTCATCTATGAACCACTCCTCAATAAACTCATCCATGAAACATGATATGCATACAGCGATGGAGCATGCACAGTCTAAAGAGGAGAAGCAGGCAGTTGAAAATTCAGCAACGGTTATGGGTTGGGCCAATGCATCAACACCTATGGGTGATAAGGCACTGCAATATAGTGATCTAAAAGCGTTAACCCCGCAGCCTGATACACGTGAACCGACGCAAGATTTGGTCATTCATTTGGGAGGAACGATGGAACGCTATATGTGGACCATGAATGGCAAAAAATTCAGTGAAGCTGAACCACTAAAGGTGAAATATGGTGAGAGAATCCGACTGAAATTTGTCAATGACAGCATGATGGCGCATCCGATGCATTTACATGGCATGTTTATGCAATTGGAAAATGGGCAAGTATCTTCTGAAATGCCAAATAAACATACGGTGATTGTGCCGCCGGGGAAAACTGTCACGGCTCTGTTAACGGCCAATGAATTAGGGGAATGGGCGATTCATTGTCACTTGCTGTATCACATGTCCGCAGGGATGATGAATAAACTTGTGGTCGCAAATGTCGCGGAGAATACGAAAACAGCATCTGTGCCGAAAAAGGAGGTGTCTCATGCGCATCATTAAATCATGCACATATACAGTACTGAGTTTAGGTTTGGCATCGGTCACTCAAATGACCATGGCGCAAGATGCACATCACAGCATGTCGATGTTAGCTCAACATGAGTCGCATTCCTCACATGATTCGTCGCATCAAGTGATGCAAACAAGGATCGAATCGAACAAGATGGAGCATACTGCAGAACATGCAGAACATGCAGAACATGCAGAACATGCAGAACATGCAGAACATGCAGAACATGCAGAACATGCAGAACATGCAGAACATGCAGAACATGCAGAACATGCAGAACATGCAGAACATGCAAATGCATCATCTATTGCGTCACGTGCTGCTTCTGCGCAGCATCCTGTTGATCATAAGCGTGAACATGGTGGACAGATTTATCAAGCGACTGAGATAGACAATCGATGGCTCAATAATGCCGATGGCCGTGGAAGTTTAAAGACCGAAATTGAGAGTCGAATCGGGACCGATGAAAATAAGCTCTTCATCAAATTACATGCGGATAAAGCAGAATCTCAAGATGCAGATTATGCGGCTCAATTGATGTATAGCCGTATGATCTCCGACTTTTGGGATGCGCAAATTGGTGCGCGTTATCGGGTCGATGAACATCAAGTGACGGACAAAGAACAGTTAGATGCTGTGGTGGGTTTGCATGGTCTGGCACCGTATTTCTTTGAAACCGATGCTTATTTATATCTTGGTGCAGATAAACAGGTCAGTTTTTCTTTAGAAACCGAACGTGATTTGCTGCTGACCCAAAAATTGATTTTAAAACCATATTTGAACCTAGATGTGGTGCTGAGTGATGACTCTGCTTATGCACAAAAAACAGGACTCAGTTCTGTATGGCTAGGGCTAGAAACACGCTATGAAATCAATAAAAAGCTGATGCCCTTTATCGATGTTGCTTACAGCTACGAAAAAGGAAATCAGCATACGGCATGGCAAGCTGAAACTGGAAGTGAAAAACACTGGTGGTATGGCGCAGGCCTTCGTCTGAAGTTCTAATCGGCGAATAGACCAAATAAAGAGGGCATCATCAACTGGTTTTGGTGGTGCCTTTTTTATCTCTGAATCTGTCCTTTGACCAGACATGCTATGTTTTGGCGCAATTCATCTGCACAAGTTTTTTCCTTAACTGAATAACGCCCTGAATTTGGTCAAAAAATGTAAAGACTGCACTAAAATTCAGCATATTTGCTATACTGAGACAATATTCGGAGGAACGACCTCCCTTACATCTTTGTTCGAAGCCAGTAAGAAAAATCGTCAGGACGACCTGACTCTACTAATATGGAGGAAGGCATCATGGCCTGGGTTGTTCTAGTATTCGCTGGTATTTTTGAAATCGTTTGGGCCTATTCGATGAAGCTCTCAGAAGGCTTTACAAAACTTGGCCCAAGTTTAGTTACTTTATTTTTTATGATCCTGAGCTTTGGTTTATTGGCCTATGCCATGAAAACGTTGCCTCTGGGAACAGCTTATACCATTTGGACAGGAATCGGCGCGATTGGCTCATTCCTCGTGGGTATTTTTATACTCGGTGAGCCTGCAACTGCCATGCGGATGTTAGCCGCAGTACTGATCATTTCGGGTCTAATCTTGATGAAATTATCTTCAAGTTAATATGTTCTAAAGCACAGCGGTCATTGATCCCTGTGCTTTTTTTATGGGTAAAAATATGGCTTGGGTTTTATTAATTGTAGCGGGATTACTTGAGGTGGTTTGGGCCTATTGTATGAAAGTCTCTGAAGGCTTTAGCAAACTGACGCCAAGTATTTTGACCATTATTTTCATGATCGCAAGTTTTGCTTTATTGTCTTATGCAATGAAATCCTTACCGTTGGGTACAGCCTATACGGTGTGGACCGGCATAGGTGCAGTGGGATCATTTATCCTCGGCATCGTTGTATTGGGTGAGCCTGCCAATGCCATGCGCATGCTAGCTGCAGTACTGATTATTTCAGGACTGGTCTTGATGAAATTATCGTCCTCCTGAATAATGAAGTGCTGCGATTATGAGCTTGGAGTATCTCATGCAACTTTCTTATCAGTTTTTAAATTCGCCCGTTGGACAATTAAAACTTGTTGCACATGAAACCGCATTGGTGGCTGTTCTTTGGGAAAATGAAAACCCAAATCGTGTGCGATTGGCGGCTTTGGTTGAAGATCTACAACACCCGATTTTGCTCAAAACCGCACAGCAATTAAATGAATATTTTGCGGGTAAAAGACAGCAATTTGACTTGCCGCTAGACTTTGAAGGTACCGCATTTCAGCAACAAGTTTGGCAAGCTTTATTGACGATTCCTTTTGGAGAAACTCGCAGCTATAAACAAATTGCAGAGCAGATCGGCAATGTCAATGCCGTACGTGCTGTCGGTGCAGCCAATGGTAAAAATCCAATTTCAATTATTGCACCTTGTCATCGTGTCGTGGGCGCAAATGGAAAATTAGTGGGTTTTGCGGGTGGTCTAGAAAATAAAGAAATATTGTTAAAAATTGAGAAATTACAATAAAATAGAAAATATACTTATTTAAAATAATGAATCAAATTAATGAATATTTCTCAAATCTTTGCACCCCTCATTTCGACGTTGTGGTGGCTAATTCCATTGTTACTGATTGTGGGGGCAATCAAAGCATTTAAACCTTATTTAAAGGGGAAAATGGGGGAGTTTGCTGTCGCCGTTCATGTCAAACTTTATTTGAAAGACCATTATATATTGTTAAATGATTTGACCTTACCAGATGGCGAAGGAGCTACAACTCAAATTGATCATCTTCTTTTAAGCCCATTTGGTGTGTTTGTGATTGAAACTAAAAACTATAAGGGTTGGATTTTTGGGAATGAAAGAAAAAATAATGGACGCAAAAGATTTATAAAAAAAGTTTTAAATTTCAAAATCCAATTCACCAAAATTATAAACATATGAAAGTGTTAGAACAGGTGTTGAGCGATATTCTGGATAAAGACAATATGCATTCTGTGATTGTTTTTATGCCTGAAGCGGTGTTTAAAACAGAGATGCCGTCGAATGTTTTTCGGGGTACAGCTTGGGTGGACTATGTTCAAACTTTTCAGCAACCCGTGCTCTCTGAAATGAAACTTAAACGAATTCAGTTGCGTTTAGAAAAAGAAATTTTAGAAAAATCATGGAAAACAAATCGACAGCACGTTGAAGATTTAAATCAACGGCATAATTCATAAACTTCCTGTATGCTGTGGATTGTGAACAGTATCTGACTGATAAAAATAGACGGACAATAACAATGAACGACACGCTTCAACATCTTTATGAATCGACTTTAGATCATCCTGAGCAATACCAAGACTTTTATCAGCAACTTTTAGCCAGCCAAGTATATTGTTTGGGTGAGCGTGATACAGAGCAGCATTTACATTTTCAATTGATGGAAACGGAGCAAGGCGAGCAAGCCATTCCATTTTTTCTGAGTCTTGCGATGCTTCAACAGGATGTTGGTGCAGATGCAGAGTTTGTCATGATCAGTGCTGAAAAATTATTTGCGATTACCAAAGGCGCAAGCTTGGTGATGAACCCGACTTCGGAACATCCTAAAGAGTTCTTGGCAGATGAGATCGACGCAATTTTAGAGTTTGCCAAACAACAAAGCCTTTGAACACTGTAGGTATAATCAAAGGCTCTGCGGCTACGCTTAGATAGGTGTTTTCACACTTTTTCGTTTTCATATTGGGCGATGTGCTTTAAAACTTACATACCGGCTTTGAGTTTTTCCACGATTTCATCAAGTGGTTTGACACGTTTTACTTCATCCCAAAGGACTTTGGCTTCTGGATAGTGCTTCGACATCATGCCGAGCCATTGTTTATAACGACCGACCATATTCATTTCTTTTTTATACGAGCCGTTTAAGAAACGAATTTGTAATCCAAGTAATTCATGCCATGTAATCTGCGGTTCATCGGTATTACGACGGATACACTGTGTAATGTCAGGAGTGGTCACCGCAGCACGACCAATCATTAGGTCTTCACAACCAGATTCGAGTTGGCACTGTTTGGCATCGGCATTATTCCAAATTTCACCGTTGGCAATCACATTGATTTTCAATGCTTTACGAATGGGTTGCAACTGATCCCAAAAGGCCGGCGGGGTATAACCATCGGCTTTGGTTCGCGCATGGACTGTAACCCATGCAGCTCCAGCATCTTCGATGGCATGCGCATTTTCCATAGTGAAGTTACGGTCCATATAACCCAAACGCATTTTTGCTGATACAGGAATATGACTCGGAACAGCATCACGCACAGCTTTGACTAACTCATACACCACTTCAGGCTCATCCAGCAGAACTGAACCACCACGGTGGCGGTTGACGGTTTTTGCAGGGCAACCAAAGTTCATATCAATCGCAGGGGCACCAAGTTCTACCGCGCGTACAGCATTTGCCGCGAGCATAGTGGGATTGTTACCTAAGAACTGCACATGAACCGGTGTTCCTGCTGCAGTTTTGCCTTCATTGTTTAGTTCAGGACAATAGCTATGATAAATATGATCGGGCAGGACAGAGTCCGTGACACGGATAAACTCGGTTACACACCAGTCAAAACTCCCCACATGCGTCAACACATCTCGCATAATTGGGTCGGTTAAGCCTTCCATCGGCGCAAGAACAAGTTTCACGGTCACACAGCCAAAAATTGAAAAACGGAGTTATACGTGGTTTTGAAAGGGATGTCTAGGTTTTGTGCTTAAGGTGACGCGGAATACGAAATGACAAGATTTTATGTAACTATTTGGTGAAATTAGGACCAAAGTCGTAAAGTATTGACTGACATAAAACTTTAACAATAAAATGAGTAAATACATATGGATAGTAATAATAAGAAGATGGCTTATACTGTTGTTTTTTAATGGAATCAACAACATATACTGTGCTTGAATCTTTTAAGATTTCATGTATGATGGCTGCAACTAGAAAAAAAGTATTGTTTCGTAAATTTTCTTTAAGTATCGCAGTGTTAGTCATAATCCTTCGTTTTTTACAGAAATGAAGTTCAATTCTTTATTATTTTCCAAGTTATAGTCAGTCATCATCCAATGGCTAAATCAACAAATTAATAGGTATTATTATGTCTAATACAGTTACTGGTACAGTTAAATGGTTCAACGAAACTAAAGGTTTCGGTTTTATTGCACAAGACAACGGTCCTGACGTTTTTGCTCACTTCAGCGAAATCACTGGTTCTGGCTTCAAAACTTTGCAAGAAGGCCAAAAGGTTTCTTTCAGCATCGCTCAAGGTCAAAAAGGCCCGAATGCTGTAAACATCGTTGCTCTATAATTTAGACGTAATGAAAAAAAAGCGCTGTATAGCGCTTTTTTTATGCCTGTTGTTTTTATGTGAATAATCAAGCTATAAAAAAAGAGAGCTGTAGCTCCCTTCTTGATAAAACTTACTTTTTGATAAAATATTAAATCGTTTCATCGTCGACTTAACGGCCCAAAACCATTTCTAAAATAAACTTAGATCCAATAAAGCCAACTGCCAAGAGACAAAAACCAATAATGGTAAAGCGAATAGCTTTTTGACCACGCCAGCCAAATCGATAGTGTCCAATAAGCAAAGCTCCATAGACGAACCATGAAATAATGCTAAAGGCAGTTTTATGCGCCAAATGCTGTGCAAAGAAGTTATCGATGGTGAAGAAACCAAACCCAAGCGCCACGGTCAGTAGTGCAAATCCAGCAATCAATAAATCAAATAGCAAAGATTCCATGGCTTGGAAGGATGGAAGTAGGCTCACCCATACACGCTTTTTCTGCTTGTTTTTTAGTTCACGGTCTTGTAAACGCAAAATAACCGCTTGAATTGTTGCCATCAGCAGGACGGCATATGCGGAAAGTGACAAAATAATATGGATGTCTAAACCCAGTGAATGTTGTTCTATAAATTGATTTTGTCGACTAAATGCAAAGCCCAAAATCAATCCCGTCGCTGCCACAGGAATGCCCAACAGGTTCATCGCAAGCACAGGCCGATAGGTACTAAATAATACACTGAGTAATAGCATGAGACCTGAAGTAAAAGACATCAGGTTGAACACGTCATAGTTCACACCCATAGGCGTCAACATATCGTTATATAAAACACCTGCATGCAATAACATGCCTAAACCAAGTACAACACCAATAAACCAATGGTTCGGCGCACGTTTAGACATTAAATGGCTGAATAAATACCAAAAAGACGTGGTATAAGCGATTAATGCTAGGATCGTGTAAACCAAGGGGAGACTGATCATGTCAAACCTTTTTCAGGATGTTGAATATTCATTTATATAAATTCTGCAAGAACTAAAGTATCCTATAGCATTCTATGCATAAATTTTCTATTTTAAGAAACAATTTTTTGCTCATGGCTATTTTAAGCGGATTTTGCAATGTTTGATACCTTAACAGAACGACTCACGCAGAGTTTAAGAAATGTTACTGGCTCAGGGCAGCTAACCGAAGACAATATTAAAGATACGTTACGCGAAGTACGTATGGCACTTCTTGAAGCCGATGTTGCGTTACCTGTAACTCGTGAATTCATCGCGAAAGTTAAGGAAGAAGCATTGGGCCAAGAAGTGATGACTCAGTTATCACCGGGGCAGGCTTTCGTCAAAATCGTTCATGACGAATTGACCAAAATGATGGGTGAGGCGAATGAAAGCCTAGACCTAGCGGCAAAACCACCAGTTGTTGTGCTTCTTGCAGGTTTACAAGGTGCGGGTAAAACTACTACTGCGGCAAAACTTGCACGTTTCTTACAAGAACGTCAAAAGAAAAAAGTAGCAATGGTGTCTGCCGACGTTTATCGTCCAGCAGCGATTAAACAGCTACAAACAGTTGCAGGTGAAGTTGGCGCGATTTTCTTTGAATCTAGCGCAGACGAAAAACCGATTACCATCGCAAATCGTGCGATTGAGCAAGCAAAAATTCAATTTGCTGATGTCTTGATTGTCGATACAGCAGGTCGTTTACATGTAGACGACGAAATGATGGATGAAATTAAAGAGCTACATGCAGCAATTAAGCCAACTGAAACATTGTTCGTGGTTGATGCCATGACCGGTCAGGATGCGGCGAATACTGCAAAAGCCTTTAACGATGCTTTGCCTTTAACCGGTGTGATCCTGACAAAAACAGATGGCGATGCACGTGGTGGTGCGGCACTTTCTGTTCGTGCCATTACTGGCAAGCCAATTAAATTCTTGGGTATGGGTGAAAAACTCGATGCCCTAGAGCCATTCCATCCTGAACGTATCGCACAGCGTATTTTGGGTATGGGTGATGTACTTTCTTTGGTCGAAGAAGTTGAACGTAAAATCGACAAAGAAAAAGCCGAAAAAATGGCGAAAAAACTGCAAAAAGGCGGTAGCTTCAACTTTGAAGATATGCTTATGCAGTTTGAACAAATGAACAAAATGGGCGGCATGATGGGCTTCTTGGATAAACTTCCAGGCATGAGCAACTCAGGGATTCAAGATGCAATTGCACAAGCAAATCCTGAAAAGCAAGTGAAGAAAATGGAAGCGATTATTCAATCGATGACCATTAAAGAACGTCGTAACCCAGACTTGATGAATCCAAGCCGTAAAAAACGTATTGCAGCAGGCTGTGGTATGGATGTTGCGGAAGTGAACAAACTCATCAAACAACATGCGCAAATGGCGAAAATGATGAAGAAATTTGCCAACCCAACGGGTATGGCAAAAATGATGAAATCATTAGGTAACATGCAAAAGCAATTTGGCGGCGGTGGCATGGGTCCATTGTTCGGCAGTAAAGATCCGAAGTAATTTGGACTTAAAAAAGGCGCATTCAGCGCCTTTTTTTATGGCTAAAACTTGATAAGACCGCATTCAAAAAATTGCTACGAGAATTATAAGTAAGCACTGGATGAAGGAATTTCTATACGAACTGATAAATACCAATTGAGCTAAATCGTTACAAAAACATGCCAAATTGAGATTGAGACCGTGTTGATGACAGGCCTAAAACAGAGGTGAAAGTTTGCCTAACTGCAAATTGAAAGCTTTACCCAAAATAAGCATCAAATAATGAATACACCTCATACGCCAGAGAGCCATAACATCTATCTGATTCATGCTCATCAGGCTTCCCTTAATGAGTATTAGTTTCCTTATTGAGACAAAAGCAGCAAGGGGTAGGACATTATTCTTGGCGCATTGATATGGCAAATGCAGTAAACCAGATTTTGACCATTGTTAGAAGTTTATTTCCCTGCAAATACCTAAGCTCGATGAAAATAAAATTATTATTGTGCACAGTTTGGGTTGTCTGACAGCGCTGTATTGTTTGACAGCGCATTTCAGCCAGCGGTAAGGCAAGATTTAAGCGGGCATTTTTATTTCTGGATTTGTATATTCCTTTAATTTTTTTTTGAATTAGGCAGCTTTATTTTAAAATGCAAATTGAACCGTCATATGCTGCATCAGCATTTGCCATTGGCCGTGCGCATGCTGTCCAGTAATGATCCTTTTGTTCCGCCACCGTTCACGCTGAAGTTATCAATAGTGATCCAAAGGTAGAACACTGAAGGGAAAATACAGGACTTTTACGGCTTCATAATGTTTCCAGAATTATTGGATATTTTGAATCAGCTCATGAAAGTGTTCTAGCAAATAGTCAAGTTTTGCAAAAAAATCACAATTGTTTACCCTCAATCTCTAATTTTTATTTCAGACTGAATTCAAAAAGAGGAATGGAGCATGAAATGGCGCAAGTAATTGTGGTGCATGGCTATACCGCGAGCCCTGAAGAGAATTGGTTTCCGTGGATCGCGCAAAAGGCAAAAAAAGCGGGCGTCAGCCTTAAGGTGCTTCGGCTTGATCCATCCGAAACACCCGTCTTAAATGTGTGGATGAAGCAAATGGATGCGCAGATTGACGCATTAAATGAAAACTCTATATTAATTGCCCATAGTTTGGGATGTATCGCTGCACTGCATTATCTGTCGCAAAAACTGCAGCATCAGAACATAAAAGCTCTTGTGCTTGCGGCCGGTTTTAATGGCCGCTTGGGACGTCTAGAGCAGGTGAATCCTTTTATTGATGCGGCTAAAATAGATTTTGACTTGCTAAAACAGCAGGTTGAGCATCGGGTAGTGATCTATTCAAAAGGCGATGAGCGAGTGCAACCCGAATTCAGCTTGGCTCAGGCAAAAAGCCTAGATGCACAGGTGATTGAAGCGCGTCATCAGGGGCATTTTATTGACTCTGAAGGCTGTACCGAATTGCCCGAACTCTGGGATGCTGTGGAGCCGTATTTGATCCGCGCTTAATCTACGGTTGTTGGCCAATATAGCTTTGCAGGCCTTTTAAAAGCAGATCATTATGGACTTCAGGCGTAAAGCGCTGCAGGTATTTGGCAAATAGCGCAGCATCGCCCCCAGTTAAAATTAAGCGACTGGGATATTTATCAAGCACCTTTTCAATGGTGCTGACCAAACTGAGCAATATGCCATGATGAACAGCGTCGATGGTATTTTTACCAGGAGACAGCTCGTCAAAGATGGCATCTGGAATTTTAATGCCTTTGGTGTTTTGGATGAGCGAATCACGTTGCAAATATAAATTTGGCAAAATATAGCCACCTAAATGTTGTAATCCATCCGTTAAGTCAATGGTGAGTGCTGTTCCACAGCTAATCACACAGTATTTTTGTGTAGGGTCTTTGACCACAGCCAGCATTTGCAGCCAACGGTCGATCCCGAATTTACTGGTATCTTCGTAGGCACAGCGCAAGCCCGCATATTCGGCATGAACTTTGGCAATGGTGACAGGAACGGCTAAAAATTTAAGAATTTTTTGAATCCGATCATTATTTTTCTTGTCGAGTACCGAGGAAATCCCGACCTGATCTAAGTCCAAACTTTTAAAGTGCTGGATTAAACCGAGTAGGAGTTCGGCAGGCGACTGTAAATGCAGTTCCGCAGCATGTTCTATGATTTGATCGTGTTCAGTAATCCAGTATTTCAGCCGAGTATTACCGACATCGAGCCATAATTTTTTCATCAGTAGGCCTTTGCAATCCTGTTTATGATTGATCTGCTAAACGTAAGCGACCTTGGAAATGATTTTCTAAGCGCTGCGAAGTTTGGATGTTGATCGAACCATCATTTTCAATACCGAGAAAGAGACCTTGGCTTTTGCCTTGTAGGTGTTCAAGCTCAACAGGCTGTTGCATAAATGCAGCATAATGGTTGAATCTTGCAGCGAGGTTATAGCAGTTATGATCGAACCATTCACCTGCAAGTTGAATCGCGGCATACAGTTCAGCAATTAACTGTAAACGGTTTGGCGAGTGAAGTCCGAGTTCATATAACGACGTTGCGCGTTGCTCAATTCCTGTGGATGGAATCGGAAATAAGTTCATGCCCACGCCGACAATCGCTTGATGTGGCGAAATTGGTTCAATCAAAATCCCGCCCCATTTGCCTTGTGGGCTATATAGGTCATTGGGCCATTTCACTTGCAACGCTAGATTTTGCAAACTTGGCATTTGCAAGATATTTAAGGCAATTTCAAGTGCAAGCCGTCCATCTATCGCTGTCTGTAAATTCAGCAATGTGCTTAAATAGATATTACCAACGGGTGAGACCCATTGATGATCGCGTTGCCCACGGCCCTGAGTCTGTTGTTCACTGCATACCAAAACATGCTGAATGCCTTTTTTGGCAATCTCACGGACATCGTCATTGGTCGATGTAGTAATGGGCTTCAGTAATAAAACTTCAGGCGGTTGAGGTACTGTGCTCAGCAATTGCTGTAAGTGTCTGGTCTCTAAATCCATTTGAATCTGAGAGTTGTGGAATAATATTGATGGAGTTAATCATATATTTACTGATTGGTGCAATCGCTGGTTTTGCTGCGGGGCTATTTGGTGTGGGCGGTGGTCTGATTATTGTGCCGATTTTATTCATCGTTTTTACCCAACTTCAGTATGATCCCAGTGTGATTATGCACATGGCGGTGGGCACCTCTTTGGCCACGATTATTGTGACCTCACTCAGTTCGGTTTCGGCGCATCATAAAAAAGGTGCCGTGCTGTGGAATGTCTTTCGGAATTTGGCACCAGGTTTGGTGATCGGTTCATTTCTCGGTGCAGGCATTGCTGATTATCTCTCAGGACAGGGTTTGCAACTGTTAATTGGCTTTTTTGCGGTCTGGGTGGCCTTTAAAATGTTTCGCGGTGCAGCGACACCAGTCGATCCGAATAAACATTTACCCTCACAAGCCATGCAAATGGCAGCAGGCGGTGGTATTGGGATTGCTTCTGCGATCTTCGGTATTGGTGGAGGTAGCTTAACCGTCCCTTATTTGAATAAAAACGGCGTCATTATGCAAAAAGCAGTCGCGACATCTGCTGCATGTGGTTTACCAATAGCGATTGCTGGGGCCTTCGGCTTTATGTGGTTTGGTCATCAAGCTGATATCGTGGTTCCCAATACCATTGGTTATATCCATATTTATGCATTTATCGGGATTAGTGTAATGAGCTTCATCACTGCGAAATTGGGTGCGAAAGTGGCTCATATGTTGTCGCCATTTATGCTAAAGCGTTGTTTTGCATGTTTATTAACAACAGTCGGCTGCTATTTTATTTACCAAGGTGTGCAAGCCTTTGGCGCATGATTGTCCGTTTTGACTGAAAAAATTGGCTTTGTTGACACAAGATTGTCAGACAATGTCATGTTCAATTAGGTTGCTTATCGTTTCTAATGCAAATAGATTGAGTGTAAATCTGAACATTGCATCTTATAAAAAAAAGATAGGAACAGTATGCAACAACAAGAAGCGGACAGTTTGTCAGAACAAATTGCCAAACACATCGGTGAACAAATCATTCGCGGTGAGTTGGTCGAAGGCGAGCGTATTCAGGAACTTAGAGTTGCGGCCGAATTGGATGTGAGCCGTGGCTCTGTTCGTGAAGCTTTATTGATTTTAGAACGGACCCAGCTCATTGAAATCTACCCGCGACGTGGCGCCTTAGTCTCTGAAATGTCGGCTTTACAAGTGCGCTCATTATTTGATATTGCAGCATTATTGTTGGGCCAAATTGTGCATCGTATGGCGGAAACGTGGCGCAGCCATGAAGCTGAGCGTATTCAGTTATTACTTGAACAATTAGACGTGGAAACTCGCCAAGGCAATACTGAAAAGTTTTATGATCTGATTTTTCAGGGCATGGCTCGTCAGCATGAAATGGTGGGAAATACCTACCTGATGCGTTATTACCAAGAATTGTTGCCATCACTCAGACGCAGTTATTTTCTGACACTGAATATTTCACGACGTGAACTACAAGAATCTTTTGATTTGTTTAAATTAGTGACTGATGCAGTTTTAATCAGAAAATCACATCAAGCCACTTTATTTATGGAAGATTTTTGTCGACACTTACGCAACCTTGTGTTGGAATCACTAACACGGATGAAACAAATCGAATTAGCGTGGGCGAGACGTTCACGCCGCTGATCAGGACATTATGCGTTTAAGCAGTTTAAAACTTTCCGGCTTCAAATCTTTTGCCGATAGCACAACTCTAAAATTTGAAGGCAACCGTAGTGCGGTTGTTGGACCGAACGGCTGTGGTAAATCCAATGTGATTGATGCCATTCGTTGGGTTATGGGGGAGTCCAGTGCTCGTCAATTGCGTGGTGGCACCATGCAAGATGTTATTTTTACCGGAACGGCAAAGCGTAAACCAGTCGGGATGGCGAGTGTTGAACTGCGTTTTGATAATACCTATGGCAAGCTAGGTGGCGCTTATAATGCCTATACTGAACTAGCAGTTCGTCGTCAGGTCAATCGTGATGGTAAATCCGAATATTTCCTCAACGGCACCAAATGCCGCCGTCGTGATATTACCGATATTTTCTTAGGTACCGGTTTAGGTCCACGTTCGTATGCGATTATTGAACAGGGCATGATCAACCGTTTGGTCGATGCCAAACCTGAAGAAATGCGTGTGTATATTGAAGAAGCAGCTGGGGTTTCTCGCTATCAAGCTCGTCGTCGTGAAACTTTACAGCATCTAGAACACACCACTCAAAATTTAGAACGTCTCGAAGACATTGCATCAGAACTGAAGTCTCAGTTGAAAACCTTAAAGCGTCAGTCTGAAACGGCGGTGCAATATAAAGAATTAGAAACCCAAATTCGTACTATTAAGATCGAAGTGCTGTCTTTCCAATGTGAGCAAAGTAAACGTTTAAAGCAAGAATACACGCTTCAGATGAATGAGCTCGGGGAAACCTTCAAACTGGTTCGTTCTGAGCTGAATACTCTAGAGCATGACTTATCTTCCACCAGTGCTTTATTTCAACGGCTTATTCAACAGTCCACACCATTACAAAGCGAATGGCAACAGGCGGAAAAGAAACTGTCTGAATTGAAAATGACGCTGGAGCAAAAGCAGAGTTTATTTGCACAAAATTCGGCAAGTTTGGTGGAGTTTGAAAAGCAAAAAGCGCAAACCAAAGAACGTTTACAGCTATTAGAGTTACAACTGGAAACGCTGCAAGAACAGCAAGATGGATTTGTTGAGCAATTACAGCGTCAAGAAAGCAGTAGTCAGGAACAGACCCAGCAGTTAGCCGATTTGAAAACTCAGCATCAACAAGCGGTTCAACAATTTGAACAATGCCGTGGGCAAGTTGAAAAGCAGCAACAGCAAAAGCTACAGATGTTGGCGCAGAGTGAACAATTGACCAAAAATATTGGTCGTATTGAGCAACAACGTGAGACTCTGCAACAGCAACGAGGTCAAATTCAGCATCAGGCGCAGCAAGATGAGTTGGAGCAGTATCAGCAAGATAAGCAGCAGCTCGAACAGCAAATTGTGCAACAAGAGCTGGTGATTGCCGAAACTCAAGCACAGCTTGCAGCTGCACAAGAACAGCAGGCACAGCACAAAAATACGGTGTTGCAGCTAAAGTCAGAAATACAGGTGCTGTTGTCAGAGCATAAAAACCTAAATCAATTGATGATTAAAGCTAGTCCAAAGCAGCAAAGTCAGCGTCAACATTTAATGCAGCAGTTGCAGTTGAGCACACAAGGTAAACAGCATGCACAACTGGTCGAGAAATTTTTGTCTAAATGGCTGAGTGCCCAAGTCTTAGGACACAGTGATAATTTTCAAGACGGTATTGCACGTCAGGTCAAAGGCAATCATCACACAGCAGTACAAATCGTTGGATTAGATGCTTTGGCGACGTGGATTGAAGCACCACAGCTTTCAATCTGGCAGCAAGTCGCAATTGCCGAAACATTGCCGATGGCATTGAGCCATCAGGCTAAACTGGCCGCAGGTCAGTCAATACTCACGCTCGATGGTTATCATGTCGGTGCGGATTGGGTGATTGGTCTGGACTATGACGAGGACAGCCAAGCAGGCCAAGGTGCATTGAGCCATCGTATTCGCTTAGATGAATTGACTGAATTACTTGCAGCGCAGCAGCCAAAGCTGACACAACTAGAAGGCCAATTGCCTGAGTTGCAAAATGCCGTACAGGCTTTACAGCAAAGTCTGCAACAGCAACACAGCCAATTAAAAACTTGGCAAAAAGACATTCAAAATACTGATGTTGCCATTGCGAAGGTACAAAGTTCCAATCAGGCTTTTGCTTTACAAAAGCAGCAGTTAGAAGATCAATTGCAGCAACTTGAAGCACAGCTTGAAGAAGATGCCATGCAAAAAGACGATTTGGAAATTGATCTGCATGCGCTGACAATGAAGCTTGAGCAAGCCTTGCCAAATTATAAGACCTTGCAATTCCAAGTTGAGGAATTGAGTCTAGCGCTGGAAAGTGCTCAACAATTGGCATTACACAGTCAGCAAGAATTGGAAATCGTGCGTCGTCAGTCTGTACAGACGAAACAACAGATTGAATTATTAGAAAAAGACACGGTCTTTTTGAAAGCGCAAACTCAGCAAATTATTGGACAGATGGAGCAGGCAAAGAAATTTGTCGATCCAGTACAGTTAGAATTGCCTGCGCTTGAGTCACAGTATTCAGAGCAGGCTCAAGTCACTGAACGTTTACAAAAAACCTGGAATGACTGGCAGCTTGAACTCAATAATGTTCAGAGCAAACAACAGACATTGACGGAACAACGCCATTCACATCAACAGCAAGATGAAAAATTGCGTACGCAATTGGAAGAAAAGCGTCTGGCTTGGCAATCCGCGCAGTCTGATTTACAGCATTATTCTGAACAGCTGAAAGAAATGAACAGCGAAATGCTGACAGGTTTAAGCATTGATGTGGTATCCCATCAGCAAAAACTAGAAAAAGCACAGCAGCAGTTTGATAAATTGGGTGCAGTCAACTTGGCTGCGGCAGAAGAATATACTGAAGTTTCTAAACGCTTTGATGATTTAAGCCACCAAATTGATGACTTGCAAAAGACCGTTGAACAACTGCAAGCTGCGATGAAAAGCATTGATCAGGAAACGCGGAAGCTGTTTATGACCACTTTTGATAAGGTCAATACAGAACTTCAAGCGTTATTTCCGAAAGTATTTAATGGTGGTGAAGCAAGCTTAAGCCTTGAAGATGGTTGGCAATCGGGTGTAAAACTGATGGCACGACCACCGGGTAAACGAAACAGCTCTTTGGCATTATTGTCAGGTGGTGAAAAGGCACTGACCGCATTGGCTTTGGTTTTTGCGATTTTCCGCCTAAATCCCGCACCATTTTGCGTTTTAGACGAAGTCGATGCACCTTTAGACGATGCAAATGTAGGAAGATTTTGTAATCTTGTAAAAGAGCTTTCAGAACAAGTGCAATTTATCTACATTACACACAATAAACTGGCTATGACAATGGCAACTGACTTACTTGGTGTGACCATGCCAGAACCAGGAACTTCAAAATTAGTGACTGTGAATATAGAGCAAGCTAAAGAATACGGTTTAGCTGCGGAGGCATAACATGGAAATCACCACTATAGCTGGGATTGTAATCGCTGTAATTATAATGGTTGTGGGTATTCGAATGATGTTTCGTAAACCTGCAGATGCAGCGCCATCACTTGACACCGAATTACATATTGATCCTGATAGTCAGCAACCTGTTATTCCGCGCCATGTACGCAATCAGTTAAATACACCTGAAACCACGCAACGTGTAGAGCCGACTTTGGCTGAGGAAAAAGTCACAGCGGTTGAAACGACTGAAGCTGTTCAAGCAAATGTAACGCAAGAAGCAACGGCAACGGAACAAGCAGAGCAGAGCATTGAGGCTACGGCAAAGACTGAGACGACAACGACGGATCCCGTTTCAGTTGAAAACGCTCAAACTGCAACAGAAGACAGTACATTGTCTACAGAAGCAACTGAATCTACAACTGTTGCATCTGTAGCCGCCGATGCCAATGACGCAGCGACTGCTGCGACACACGTTCAGGCTGACGCTGTTCCTGCGGAAAAAGCGCTAGAGTTTAGTGTAAATAGCGCAATTGAAAAAGCTGAAATCAGCGATTTTGATGAAGAAAGCAGTATTTTGGATGCTCATTTACATGAACAAAAAATTATTGATGAAGAAAGTGCTTTAGCAACTGCGGAAACTTATATCGCCTTAAATGTGTTCCCAGATAGCCGTGCCTTGTCGGGTGAAAAAGCATTAAAAGTGTTACTCAAATACGGCCTGCGTTTTGGCGAAATGGCCTGTTTCCATCGCTATGATGAAGAAGGTACAAAGTTATTATTCTCTGTATTGCAAATGAATAATGATGGCGCTGCGCAAGGTTTTGATCTTGAAACTTTATCGACTGAAGAAGTAAAAGGTTTGGCTTTCTTCTTAGCGCTGCCACACAGCGATGTACAAAATGCCTTTGATACCATGGATAGCATTTCACGTCTAATTGCCCGTGAAATTGACGGTACTGTGTATGATCAAAATAACCAAGAATTTACACCGCAGATGCGTGAACATTGGCGTCATCAAGCGATTGATTATCGTCAAGGTCAAGCTATCGAAGTCTAAGCGTCTTTGATTGAAACTCACCGAGTGGGTTTCTATAATAGCAACAGATAATGAAATTTGAGGGCGGAGCATGAACCGCCCTTTTTTATGGTGAATGTATGACACAACAATCCACTGTCGTTGCACAGATGCGACAACTGATTCAACTCTTGGCGAAGCATAACCATGCCTACTATGTCATGGACACGCCAGAAATTGAGGACAGTGAATATGATCAACTTTTTCACCAATTAAAAGCTTTAGAAGAGCAATACCCTGATTTAGTACAACCTGATACACCAACTACAAAAGTGGGTGGAAAGGCCTTGTCTAAGTTTGAATCTGTAACCCATGCAGTACCCATGTTGTCATTGGGTAATGTGTTTAATGCAGAAGATTTATTTGCCTTTGCACGCCGCGTAGAAGAGCGTTTACCGAATCAAAAAATTGAATATGATGTCGAATTAAAATTTGATGGACTGGCGATTTCTCTTTGGTATGAAAATGGTATTTTGATCCGTGGTGTGACACGGGGTGATGGTGAAACAGGGGAAGACATTACCCAAAATGTAAAAACCATTCGTAATTTACCTAAAGTACTGACCTCTACACAGACTGAAATTCCAAGTCTGCTTGAAGTCCGTGGTGAAGTTCTGATGCCAAAATCAGGCTTTGAAAAGCTTAATGCTGAAAACGAAGCCAAAGGTGAAAAAACCTTTGCCAATCCACGAAATGCAGCAGCAGGAAGCTTACGTCAACTCGATCCTGCAATTGCGGCTTCGCGTCCTTTGGCTTTTTATGCCTATGGCATTGCACAGTGTGAACCACATCATGGGCAAACCACCATGTCTGCTAGCTTAGAATGGCTGACACAGTTTGGTTTTGCTGTCGGTGAACGTCACTTTATATGTGACAGCATTCAGGACGTACAAGCTGCATATGAGCAAATGATCATTGATCGTCCAAGCCTGAGCGTTGAAATTGATGGCATGGTGATTAAGGTAAACAGCCTGAAGCAACAGCAAACACTGGGCTTTTTAAGTCGTGAACCGCGCTGGGCAACGGCATATAAATTCCCTGCAGTTGCAGCGCTCACGACGGTTGAAAATATTGATTGGCAAGTGGGGCGTACAGGGACTTTAACTCCAGTCGCACGTTTAAATCCTGTTGCAGTCGGTGGCGTAACGGTTTCCAATGTCACTCTACATAATATTGGTGAAATTCACCGTTTAGATGTCCGTGTGGGTGATACAGTCAGTGTCTACCGTAGTGGCGATGTGATTCCAAAAGTGGAAAAAGTATGGCCTGAATTCCGTCCTGTAGATACGGTAGAAGTTCAGTTACCTGCATATTGCCCAGTCTGCTCATCTCCAGTGGTGATGCCCGAAGGTGAAGCCTTGGCACGTTGTTCAGGTGGTTTGTACTGTGCTGCACAGCGTATTGAGGCGATTCGTCACTTTGTATCGCGTAAAGCTATGGACATTGAGGGCTTAGGCGACCGTTGGGCGGAATCTCTTTTACATCTGGATCTGCTTAAAGATGTTGCTGATATTTATAGCTTGCCTGAGCATCGTGAAAAATTACTGACTATTGAAAAAATGGGCGAGAAGTCGGTTCAAAACCTCATCGATTCTATTGAAAATAGTAAGAAAACGACACTAGGCGCATTTATTTATGCACTTGGCATTCGAGGCGTGGGTGAAACCACGGCACGCATGCTCGCCAATACCTTCCAAACCTTTGATGCGATTCGTCATGCAGATCTCGAATCCTTGAAAAAAACGCCAGACGTTGGTGATATTACCGCTGAATGGATTGTCGACTTTTTCCAAGCGCCGCATAACCTCGAAGTGGTTGATCGTTTGTTGGCAGCTGGGATTCATTGGGATGCACCTGTTGCACCAAGTCGTCAGCCGCTGAATGGCGAGAGTTGGGTGATTACTGGAACATTGAGTACCATGGGGCGTGATGAAGCGACGCAAATGCTTCAAGCCTTAGGCGCACGTGTCAGTGGTAGTGTTTCGGGTAAAACCAAATGTGTAGTTGCAGGTGAAAAGGCAGGTTCTAAATTAGAAAAGGCTGAAAAGTTGGGTGTACCTGTGATGAGTGAAGAGGAGTTTATTTCCTTTGTACAACAGCAAAATGCTTCTTAAGTATTGAAAAATTTAACCTGAAAACGTAGTTACTTTTGAACAAACGCCTGATGCATTGCATTGGGCGTTTTTATTTTCGGTGCTTAACATGATTGAGTGAGCGTATCAGTTGTTGGTGATAGATCAGACAGTATTCCTCAACATTACTCACGAAATATTTTGCTAAAGCGTGAATGTATTGAGATACAATTTTAGCCATAAAAAAAGCAGCTCTTATGCTGCTCTTTTTATTCAGTGATCACATTATTCTTGATCAACTTTCATCGGTTTTACATCCATTTCTTGATATGAAACAAACTTAGTTTTGTGTTTCCACTTATAACCGAACCAAATGGCAAGGAATAAGAAAATACCAATATAGGTAGAAACAACGGCCAACCATTCACCATCTAAAACGGCTTGATAGTTCTGACCAAGGACTACGATGGCACACAAAACAAAGGCAAACCACGGTGCAAATGGGAAGAATTTTGCACGGTAAGCAAGATCTTCTAATTTATTGCCTTGAGCCAAGTAGCCTTTACGGAAGCGATAATGTGAAACTGCAATACCGAGCCACACAATAAAGCCACACATACCTGACATGTTCAGTAACCAGTTAAATACCGCTTGTTCACCGATAAAAGTGGTTAAGAAGCACAGTGCCGCAATCGCCGTTGTTGCATAAAGCGCATTCATCGGTACGCCACGTGCATCTAAGCGACCAAAGACTTTCGGCGCACTGCCTTTACGTGCCATATCAAACAGCATACGAGTAGAGGAGTACATACCAGAGTTACCCGCTGATAAAATCGCAGTCAAGATCACCGCATTCATCACCGATGCAGCAAAAGCAAAACCTGCTTTTTCATACAGTAAGGTAAATGGTGATAGTGCAATATTTTCAGTAGATGCTGCTTGTAATAAACGTGGGTCATCATAGGCAATGAGAGTGCCGATAATGAAAATACACACGATATAAAACAACAAGATACGCCAGAAAATTTGCTTAATGGCAATAGGAATGGTCTTTTCAGGATCTTTTGATTCACCTGCAGCCACACCAACCATTTCAGTCCCTTGGAAAGAGAAACCGGCAATCATGGCCACACCAATCAAGGCAGATAAACCGCCGACAAATGGGGCTTCACCCTTGGTCCAGTTGGCAAATGTTTCTACGCCCGGTGTCAGCATGATTTTGCCAATCATAAACAGGCCGATAATGATAAAGGCAACAATTGCGAGCACTTTAACTAGGGAGAAGAAGAATTCTGATTCACCAAAGCCTTTTACGGTCAGTGCATTAATGGCAAAGACGATTGCGAGGAAAATCGCACTCCAGTAGAAGCCCGGAATATCTGGAAACCAGAATTTCATAATGAATTGGACTGCAACCAATTCAAATGCCACGGTAATCGCCCAGTTATACCAATAGTTCCAACCCAAAGCGAAGCCGAAACCACCCTCGACATATTTGGTGCCGTAGGTAAAGAATGCACCCGAAGTTGGGTTATGTGTTGCAAGCTCACCTAAACTGGTCATCAAGAAGTAAATCATGATACCAATTAAGCAGTATGCAAGCAGGGCGCCACCCGGGCCTGCATTGGCAATGGTTGCTCCAGAGGCAAGAAATAAACCTGTACCAATTGAACCACCAATTGCAATCATGTTGAGATGGCGAGCACCCAACTTACGCTGAAGCTGAGCTGGTTTTTGAGTTTCGCTCATCATTGTTCCTTAAGATTTTTTTGCGTGCTCGCAAACAAGACTTTAAATCCTTGTTGGTCGGCTTTGATTGTACATTGACCATAATGTTGCTCAATTAAAGTCGGATAATTGAGGAATCGGTTGGCAACAATCCAAAGCTCACCCCCAGACTTCAAATGTCTGCGCGAAGTTTTGCATAGATTTTCACTGGCATTGTAGTCGGTTTGAATCCCTTGATGGAAGGGTGGATTGCTGACTATGGCATGTAAAAATAGTGGTGCATCCTCGATTCCTGTGACCGCTTTAATCTCAAGTTGTTCAGGTTCAAGCAAATTTTGTTCAAATGTCATTTGTGTAGACGCTAGTGCAAAGGCATCTACATCCATGGCAAAAATACGATTTTTAGGATTCAGTTTGGCTAAATAAGCACTGATGACACCCGCACCACAACCAAAATCAGCAATTTTGCCCGAAGTGACTTGTGATAAATAAGGCAATAACGTAGCCGTACCCACATCTAAACGGTTCTGGCTAAATACGCCTGGCAATGCGCAAATCGTAAGCTCACCATTTGGGGTTTCAACTGGATATTTTTGCACCCAATCTTGCAGTGGCTTCAGTGCGACAGTTTTTTCCAATAGGGTTTGCCACATTTGACAGTGACGTGCACTATCAATTTTTAGGGTTTTACCAAAGGGCTGTAATTGTTTTGCAGCGCGTTCAACACCGCCTTTTTTCTCACCCACGAGGAAAATAGAAGCACCTTGAGCAAGATGACTTGCGACATTGTGTAATAAATAATTTAGCAGTTCTTTTGATTTTGGAACAAAAATAACCGCTTGATCAAACTGACCTTCAGGAAAATCGACACCAAAATGGACGTTTGACTGTTGATTTTGAAAGTACTGAAAATCATTAAAATTCCAGCACCAAATCGATGGCTTAATATTGTCATTCAATTGACTGAGTAAGTCATCTGTCGGTGCATTTACGAAAAGCACGCGATCTTGTAATAAATCGATCTGTCGTATAACGACTTCACTTGTGAGATCCATAGATTTCTCCATCATAAAAAACACTGCCTAGGGCGGAACCTAGGCAGTGTTCTTTGACAAATGAACTTACTTCTTCACTTCAGGAAGAACAATATTCAAAATAAGGGCAGCGATACCACCAGTGGCAACGCCTGAACTGAAGATATTACGGAACAATTCAGGAAGATGTTCAAGGATTTGTGGTACTTGTGCAACACCTAGACCCAATGCTAATGAAATCGCAATGATTAATAGTGCGCGGCGGTCTAAATGAATGCCTGACAAGATATTAATACCCGAGGCAGCCACGGCACCGAACATGACCATTACAGCACCACCAAGCACGGCTTGTGGAACTGCCTGAATGACACCTGCTACAGCAGGAAGTAAGCCTAAAATAACCAATAGGGCAGCAATCCAAATGCCTACATAGCGGCTTGCAACACCTGTTAACTGAATAACACCGTTGTTTTGCGCAAATACAGAACTTGGGAATGTGTTAAAGATACCGGCAAGGAATGAGTTTGCACCATTCACCAATACACCACCTTTAATACGCTTCATCCATTCAGGGCCATCTACAGCTTGATTTGAAAGCTTAGAAGTCGCGGTAATATCGCCAATCGCTTCCAAAGATGTCACAAGGTAGATAAATGCCATTGGAATAAACAAGCTCCAAGAGAAGCTTAAGCCAAAGTGCATCGGTGTTGGAATTTGAACCAGTGGCGCATCTTTTAAACCATCAAAGTTTAAATGACCCATAAAGCCTGCAAGGATGTAACCCACGACTAAGGCAATTAGGATGGCAGAACTTTTTACCCATGTAATACGCACACGGTTCAATAAAATGATCAGTGCCAAAACGGTACATGACATGATGAGGTTGTCTGCATTGGCAAATGTTTTATCGCCCATGGCTTGATAACCACCACCCATGCTGATCAGGCCTTCTTTAATTAAAGTCAGACCAATCAATAGCACCACAATACCTGTTACCAATGGGGTAATCAGTTTTTTCACCCAAGGTAAGATTCGTGACACACCCATTTCAATGAATGAACCCGCGATCACCACACCAAAGATAGATGCCATAACTGCTTCTACAGGTGTACCTGCCGCAACCATTGCAGAACCAATACCGATAATAGGACCAATAAAGTTAAAGCTGGTTCCTTGTACAATCAGGAGACCTGCACCAAATGGACCGACTTTTTTACATTGTAAAAAGGTTGCGATACCAGAGATCACCAATGACATCGACAGAATCATATTGGTGTCTTCTTTTGACACACCAAGTGCCAAACAGATCAGCAGACCCGGCGTCACAATTGGGACAATAATGGCCAATAAATGTTGGAACGCAGCGAGAAAAGCAATAAAAGGTTTTGGTCGATCATTCAATCCATAGACTAAATCGAGTTGATCTTTTGCTTCGGGAGATTGGTTTAAATCAGACATGCGGCACTGAAAATTAAGGCTAGGTGGCGCTATTCTAATCTGTTTACACAGCTTTACAAAACCAAAAGCGTACCAGTCGTCAAAAAAAATGCGATTGTCAATAAACTGTCACTACTAAAATCTATATTTTTTCTGTATAATTTGCCCTCAAACTTTAGGCGTATCGAATTCACATGTCAGATATTAAAACTCTCCGTAACATTGCCATCATCGCGCACGTCGACCATGGTAAAACTACTCTTGTAGACAAACTTTTACAGCAATCAGGTGCTCTTGGCGATCGCGCAGGCGAGATCGAACGTGTAATGGATTCTGGCGCTATTGAAAGTGAACGTGGTATTACCATTCTTGCAAAAAACACTGCAATCAAATGGTTAGACAAGCGTACTAACACTGAATACCGTATCAATATCGTGGATACCCCGGGACACGCCGACTTCGGTGGTGAAGTAGAACGTGTAATGTCAATGGTTGACTGCGTACTTCTTCTTGTTGACTCTCAAGAAGGCCCAATGCCACAAACTCGTTTTGTAACGCAAAAAGCGTTCGCACGTGGTTTGAAACCAATCGTAATTATTAACAAAGTCGACAAGCCAAACGCTCGTCCAGACTGGGTAATTGACCAAGTATTCGATTTGTTCGACAACCTTGGTGGTTCTGACGAACAGTTAGACTTCCCAGTTGTATATGCTTCAGGTCTTCGTGGTGTGGCTGGTCCATCTCCAGAAGAACTTGCTGAAGACATGACTCCATTGTTCGAAACAATTGTAGACATCGTTGAACCACCAGCGGTTGACGTTGACGGTCCATTCCAAATGCAAGTGTCTTCACTTGACTATAACAGCTTCGTAGGTGTTATCGGTGTTGGTCGTATTCAACGTGGTTCAGTGAAATTAAACACTCCTGTAACTGTAATCGACAAAGACGGTAAAACACGTAACGGCCGTATCTTAAAAATCATGGGTTACCATGGTTTAGAGCGTATCGATGTTGAATCAGCTTCTGCTGGTGACATCGTTTGTGTAACGGGTATTGATGAACTTCATATCTCTGACACAATCTGTGATCCAAAAGCAGTTGAAGCTTTACCTGCACTTTCTGTAGACGAACCTACAGTATCGATGACTTTCCAAGTAAACAACTCACCGTTTGCTGGTAAAGAAGGTAAATTCGTAACTTCACGTAATATCCGTGAACGTCTAGATCGCGAATTGATTCACAACGTAGCATTACGTGTTGAAGATACTGACAGTCCTGACCGTTTCAAAGTATCTGGTCGTGGTGAGCTTCATCTTTCAGTTCTTATTGAAAACATGCGTCGTGAAGGCTTTGAAATGGGCGTATCACGTCCACAAGTAATCATTAAAGAAATTGATGGTGAAAAACAAGAGCCATACGAAAACGTAACGTTTGACGTTGAAGAGCAGCACCAAGGCGCTGTAATGGAACAAATGGGTCACCGTAAAGGTGAAATGACCAATATGGAAGTTGACGGTAAAGGCCGTATCCGTATTGAAGCAACAGTTCCTTCACGTGGTTTGATTGGTTTCCGTTCTGAATTCTTAACTATGACTTCAGGTACAGGTATCATGACTTCTAGCTTCTCGCACTACGGTCCTATGAAACAAGGTACTGTTGCGAAACGTCAAAATGGTGTGTTGATTTCTATGGTTCAAGGTACTTGCTTGGGCTATGCACTATTCAGCTTACAAGACCGTGGCCGTCTATTCGCTAAACCTCAGTTAGAAGTTTATGAAGGTATGATCGTTGGTATTAACTCACGTTCAGACGACATGACTGTTAACCCAACTAAAGCGAAACAGCTAACTAACGTACGTGCTTCTGGTACTGATGATGCGTTGACTCTTGTTCCGCACATTGAATTTACGCTTGAACAAGCGCTTGAATTTATTGAAGACGACGAATTAGTTGAAGTAACGCCTAAGTCAATCCGTATCCGTAAACGCTGGTTGACTGAAAACGAACGTAAACGTAACCGTAACGTTTAATTTTACAGTTTCAAAAAAACCGCTGACTTAGGTTAGCGGTTTTTTTATGCATGGGCGTTTTGAATAAAAATGCAAAAATTGAATGACTTTATTCATTTAATTCGACATGCATAATTTTGATAAATCCTTTTTAATAGAATGTATTACCAAAATCAAAAATGTTTTGTGTGAATTTTTATACATGGCATTTAGAATCTAATAAAAACCAAGTAAATTAGGTGGAAATAGTTATACAGATATAATGTATACTTCGTCACAAAATTAAAGCTGAAAAAATTTCTGGAGATCACATGAGTATTATTCAAGAATTTAGAGAATTTGCCGTAAAAGGCAACGTGATGGACTTGGCTGTAGGTGTCATCATTGGTGGTGCTTTCGGTAAAATCATCGATTCCATGGTAAAAGACATTATCATGCCTTTTATTTCTTGGATCCTTGGTGGTGACGTTGATTATTCAAATTGGTTCTTAGTATTGGGTGAAAACCCAAACAATTTAACCACGCTCAAAGCTGCACAGGATGCAGGCCTTAATGTTTTGGCTTACGGTAACTTCTTAACTATCTTAATCAACTTCTTGCTTTTGGCATGGGTCGTATTCTGGTTAGTGAAATTGATGAACAAATTGCGCCGTCAAAAAGTTGAAGAGCCAGCTCCAGAGGCGACTCCAGAAGATATCGAATTACTTCGTGAAATTCGTGATGAATTAAAACGTAAAGGTTAATCCTTTAGCATTTAAAACGGCACTTTGAAGTGCCGTTTTTTATTGAATCCCTTCCGACCTCCATTTTAAAAAGGGAGGGGAATTCCTTCTTTTCAAAGGGGGGATTTAGGAGATTAAAAATCCATCCGGAATTTAATTTCCAGTAAATGCCAGCCAAACTGGCTTTTGATTGGGCCATGTAGTTCACGTTCGGGCAAAGTAAAAACTGCCTTATCAATTGGACCAACCAGTTGGCCTTTTTTAATGTCGCCAAGCTCACCGCCTTTTTTACCCGAAGGGCATGTCGAATGCTGCTTTGCAATTTTGGCAAAGTCCGCACCGCCTTTGATTTTCTTTTTCAGTTGCTCACATAGTTCTTTATCTTTGACTAATATGTGGCGAACAATCGCAGACTTCATGCTTTATTTCCTTTCACGGTTTTCTTAGTCAGCATTTTAACCTTTTTTAAAGGCTGACACTCTGGGCAAAACACCGATGCACGTTGCCCTAGTTTGATATTGTGCAAGATGGTTTCACAGTTGATGCACATTTCACCGGCACGTCCGTAGGCGAGCAGAGTTTGTTGGAAATAACCATTTTCGCCCATCGCATTGGTGTAATCACGTAACGTCGAACCGCCTAAATCAATTGCCTGTTTTAAAATACGTTTGATTTCGATGACCATTTTTTCAACTTGTTCAAAACTCAAACTTGATGCAGGCTGCGCAGGGTGTATGCCTAAGTTAAATAAGCTTTCCGTTGCATAGATATTGCCGACACCAACCACAATATGATTGTCCATGATCGATACTTTGATACTGGTCTGCTTATTTTTAAATTTTTGGAATAAGTATTCAGCATTAAACGCATCACTCAGCGGTTCAGGGCCAAGCGTGTCAATCAGTTTGCTTTGAGATGATGCATCTAACCATAAAATACAGCCAAAACGGCGCGGATCATGATAGCGTAATTGCATATCTTCAAAATGAATCACCAGATGATCATGCTTTCGTAATGCTTCATGACCTTCACAAATCCGAAAACTGCCAGACATGCCCAAATGCCACAACATGCTGTCCTGTTCAAATTCAGCCAAAATATATTTTGATCGACGGCTGAGCTGAAGCAGCTTTTGTCCGACGAGTTTTTGAATGTCGTCAGGAATAGGCCAACGCAGGCTCGACTGAAAAACCTCAACTTTGAGAACCTTTTCATTCAATAATGGCAATAAACTGGTTTTAGTGGTTTCTACTTCTGGTAATTCAGGCATAAAGGTCGAAGCAATGGATCATTCAAGTTATGCATACTATTGGGTCTAGCCCTACATAATGCAAGTTTCATCGCGGCCTAAGGGAGTGTATGAATAGGTTATTGATTATTAATTGTGAGAATAATAAACCAACAAGTCACAATAATGAGTTTGAAAAAGCGATCAGAAGTTAAACAATTGAATTAATAGATATATAAGATATTGAAAAATAATCACTAAAAATATTGCATAACAATAGATTTATTTAAAGTCATTTATTGATAAATTAAAGTTTGGTTAATGATAAAAATAATGCTGAGATAGAACGTGAAAAATTATGTAATTTTTGTGACATTAGATTTCAAGCCTTGTGGCTTGTCTAGAGACTCTCTCCAGATTTAGGTTTTACCATGAAAAAATACAGTCTAGCTCTTCTACCTGCATTTGTTGCAGCAGCCATGACACATGTTCACGCCACAGAAGCATTCGACACTAAAGGTCAGTACATGCTCGGGGATTGGGATGGTAAACGTACCGAACTTGCACAACAAGGTGTGAAGTTTGAGGCCAATATTGCTGCTGATGCTGCCTATCTTGCCGATGGCGGTCGTAATCCGGGACATTCAGCAACGGTAGCCAGCCAATTGTGGTTAGGTACACAGCTTGATATGGAAAAACTCGCAGGTTGGGATGGCGTGACTGTGCGTGCTGTAATGACTGCTCGTCAAGGTCAAAGTACCTCAGTTCGTGATTTGCAAGGGGATGTTCCTCAATTGGCAAATGCACAAGCCAATTTTGGCCGTGGTAACCAAGACAGCCGCTTAACCGAGCTTTCGATTGAAAAGAATTTCAAAGAACAAGGCATTAGTGTAAAAGCAGGTCGTTTAGGTCTAGGTATGGACTTTAACGTGATGGCATGTGACTTTGCCAGCACCGCATTTTGTGCAGCGCAAATGGGTAAATGGCAAGGTTCTATGTGGATGAATACTCCAGTTTCACAATGGGGTGGACGTGTGAAATACCAAGCAACGCCAGAACTTGCGGCACAAGTCGGTGTTTACGAATTTAACCCTGACAATGGTAATGCCAAAGCAGAAGGTCAAGGTTGGAGTCTTGATACAGATCATGCTGATGGCGTAACCATTCCCGTAGAATTGGTTTGGACACCAAAATCATTGGTCAATGGCTTACCGGGGAGCTACCGCTTTGGTGCGATGTACAACACCGCAGATAATGTCAAAAATCAAAAAGACATTATTTCGGGCGAAGCAGAAGATCGTACCTTTGGTGGTTGGGTCGCGATTGAGCAACAGTTAACGTCTACAGGTGAAGGCAAACGTGGTTTGCATAGCTTTGCCAATTTTACTTGGCATGATCGTGTCACCACAAAAGTTGATAACTCACAGCAGTTGGGTTTGAAATACATTGGATTGGCCGATCGTTTGCCTAACGATATGGTTGGCTTGGGCGTGAACCGTGTGCATGTCAATGATCGACTTTCTGCTGAGAAATTTGATGCAAGTGCAGAATATAATGTCGAGTTGAACTATAGCTATAACCCGACAAAATGGTTGATGATTCGTCCAAGTTTACAATATGTGATTAACCCAGGCTCAACAAATCGGGTTGATGATGCTTTCCTAATTGGTTTAAGCTCTAAGGTAATATTCTAATGTCAAAATAGGTGCTCTATGCAAAGTAAATTTAACGTCACATCATTTAAGACACATTTACTTTGCCTAACGGCATGTATTAGCCAGCAGCTGTATGCAGAAACAGGTTCTACGGAACCTGTTTTACTTCCTGAGATTACCATTGAAGCACCACGAACCAATACCACGTGGTTAAAAACACCTGCATCGGTATACCGTGTACAGCAGGCTGAAAATAATAACAATACGGGTGTGAATCTGTCTGAAACCTTAAAAGGTGTGCCCGGACTACAACTGAATAACCGTGAAAACTATGCACAAGACTTGCAACTGTCTATGCGAGGCTTTGGCGCACGTTCAACATTTGGTGTGCGTGGTATCCGTTTATATGTTGATGGAATCCCTGCGACCATGCCGGATGGTCAGGGACAGACATCAAATATCGATATGAGTAGCTTAAATCATATCGAGGTATTGGGTGGGCCATTTTCCTCTTTATACGGTAATTCTTCGGGTGGGGCAATCTTAACAACAACCAAGCAAGGTACTGGAAAAGACTCTATCGAACTCGGCTATTCAGGCGGCAGTCATCATAAAAGCCGTGCTGACATTGTGCTGCAAGGTGGCTCAGAACAGGCCAATGAACCTAGCTATGTCGTGAGTTCTTCTTATTTTGAAACTGATGGTTACCGTGATCATAGTTCCGCAAATAAGGTACTTAGCAATGCAAAACTGACTTGGGATCTGGATGATGGTTCCAAGGTCAATTGGATTGTGAATCATGTGGATATTAATGCCGATGATCCACAAGGGTTGAGTCAACAAGAATGGAAAGAAAATCCTAAGCAAGTTCAAGCAAATGTTTTGAAATATGATGTACGTAAAGAGATTCAACAAACACAAACAGGTTTAACTTGGACTAAACCAATCAATGATCGTCATGAAATTTATGTAATGGGTTATGTAGGACATCGTGAAGTCACTCAGTATCAAGGTATTCCAAATACTGTGCAAAGAAATCCCGAGCATGCAGGTGGGGTGATTGATTTTGATAGGGATTATTATGGAGCAGATTTCCGTTGGACAGGTAAGGATTTATTGCCAAATACACGTCTTAGCTTAGGCTTGGCTGTTGATCAAATGGATGAAGAACGACGTGGTTATGAAAATTTCAAAAGAACTTCTGTTAATACTTCTGCAACAGATTATGATTTTGGTCATAAGGGAAATTTACGCCGAGAAGAAAATAATACCCTTTGGAATATAGATCCTTATTTACAAGCTTCGTGGCAATTTTTACCTACAGTTCGATTAGACACTGGCTTGCGTTATAGCAATGTTCGTTATGAATCTAAAGATCGCTATTTAGCTAATGGTGATGATAGTGGTAAAAATAAGTATGATAAATTTTTACCATCAGCGGCATTATCTTGGGAAATTACTCCTGATTTGACGAGTTATATCAGTTTTGCGAAAGGTTTTGAAACACCGACCTTTACAGAAAGTGCCTACCGTTTAGATCCAGTTGAACCGAGTCAAATCATCGGCGGAATAAATAATGATTTAGATCCATCTTCAAGTGATAACTATGAGTTAGGCTTTAAGGCGCAAAATGATTATGGTTTATTCACTTTGGCAGGTTTTTATACAAAAACGCATGATGATATTGTTTCATACCTGAGTGATGCAGGTCGCACAGTTTATAAAAATGCTGATCAAACATTGAGAAAAGGTATTGAGTTTTCTTGGCAATACAAGCTTTGGAACGATTTAACTGCACAAGCGAGTTATAGCTATATTGATGCAAAATTTGATTCTCCCTATTCAAATTCTGATGGTATAGCAATTGAAAAGGGGAATTACATCCCAGGTATTGCAAAGAACCAAGCTTATGCTGCGCTAGGATGGCAACCTGAAGCTGGTTTTAATGCGGGTGTTGAAGTGCGTTATATGGACAAGATTTATGCCAATGATGCTAATTCAGAAACAGCTCCAAGCTATAGCGTGACGTCTGTTAATGTTGGCTATTTGTGGAAAAACAATGATTGGAAAGTACGTAGCTATGCACGAATAGATAATCTTTTTGATGAAGACTATGTGGGTTCAGTTATCGTCAATACATCAGGATCACAAGGCGTCTATCGTTATTATGAGCCTGCTGATGGTTTGAATTGGAGTGCAGGATTGAGTGTGACCAAAGCCTTCTAAAAGGAGAGTAATGTGGCGTTGTTATTTCAACCAATTCAGTTTGGAACATTGGGGCTGACTAATCGAATTGTGATTGCACCCATGTGTCAGTATTCAGCCAATGAGCAAGGGGAGTTAAGCTATTGGCATGAGCAACAATGGGCGAATTATGCCTTGTCAGGTGCCGGACTTTGTATCGTCGAGGCAACGGCTGTACAGGCAGAGGGGCGCATTAGCTATGCAGACCTCGGCCTTTGGAATGATATGCAACGCGCACAGATGAAGGCACTATTGGCCAAGGTGAAATCACTTTCACCTATGCCATTTGCTATCCAACTGGCACATGCGGGTCGTAAGGCATCGACAGATAGACCTTGGGCAGGACGTGGACAATTACCCCCTGATCATCCTCAAGGATGGCAAACTGTTTCAGCAAGTGATTTGCCCTTTAATGCCACAGATCATGCACCCCATGCTTTAAGCCGAGATGAAATCCAGCAGATCATTCAAGACTTTGCCGATTCAGCAAAACGCGCGGTAGATGCAGGCTTTGACTTAATTGAACTACATGCTGCACATGGTTATTTGCTGCATCAATTTATGTCGCCATTGTCGAATCAGCGTAGTGATGAATATGGCGGCAGTCTGGAAAATCGCATTCGGCTGACGCTTGAAGTGTTCCAAGCCATGAAAAATGCCGTGCCTGAAGATTATCCAATTGGGGTGCGTATTTCCGCAACCGACTGGATGGAATATACTGAAGCACCGAGTTGGGATCTAGACTCGGCTGTTGGTTTGTCAAAAGCGCTTGCACAACTAGGCACAGCCTATATTCATGTTTCTAGTGGCGGCTTAGATGTGGCCCAAAAAATTCAATTACAAGCCAGTTATCAAGTGCCTTTTGCTGAAGCCATTAAGCAAGCCGTTCAGGTTCCCGTAATTGCTGTGGGTTTAATTACCGAAGCAATGCAAGCCGAAGGCATCTTACAATATGGCATGGCAGATGCGATTGGTCTTGCTCGTGCAATTCAATATGACCCGCGTTGGCCATGGCATGCTGCTGCTGAACTCGGTGAAAATCTAAAAATTTCTCCGCAGTATTTACGCTGTCAGCCACATGCACAAAGAAGTCAATTTACGGCTTTCTAATTTTCAAAATTTATAACGGGCCGATCTACACTCTCAGGTTGAGGGTGTGGATAGAAGAGTCTATTACACAGGATATTTCGTATGGTCTTTGAGGTGATTGGTCCAATCTTTTTTCTTTTGGCCTTGGGATATCTATCTGTAAAATGCAGTTTATTGAGCAAGGAACAGGTCGGAACCATTGGTGCATTTGTGATTAAGATTGCACTGCCGGCTTTGTTTTTTCAGTCATTAGCTTCTAAAGATTTGCATCAAATTTGGTATCCCGGCTATTTCTTTGTTTATACCGGAGTCACTTTTTTACTGTATGGCATGGCCTATTGGCTATTGTCGACACATTTTAAAAATAATATGTCGCAAACAGCGGTACTGTCATTAGGCGCTGGCATGTCAAATACAGGCTTAATTGGCACCGCTGTCCTAAGCTTATTGGTCGGTCAAAATGCGATGACCTATACCTCATTAATCGTCATTATTGAAAGTGTGCTACTGATTCCAACGGTGCTGGTCCTTGCACAATTAGGAAGTTCACAGCAAAAAGCCAATATTGGCGACATCATCAAAAATACCTTAATGACCCTGTTAAAAAATCCACTCTTTGCAGGGGTAATGCTAGGGATTGGGTTTGCAATTTTCCAAATCCGTTTGCCTCATCAAATCAATGATGTACTGGCGATGTTAGGTCAAACGGCTTCACCACTGGCATTGTTTGCAATTGGTGGGGGAATTGTCGGTATGAGCTTAAAGTATGTGAATGCTCAGAGCTTCTATTTGGTTATTTCAAGCAACTTGGTGATGCCTTTACTGACTTATTTAGGCTTACGCTATTTGACCGATGTCAGCCAAGAGATGTTATATGCAGGGACGATTATTGCCGCATTGCCGATGCCGACGATTTTTGCCATGCTTGGGCAAGTTTATGGCTTAAATGAAAAGACCTTAACGCCTTTGTTGATGAGTACCATCTTGGGATTTGTCGTAACAGGCGTATTAATCAGTTTGTGGTGGGCGTGATTTTGATCAGCTCAAGATTTGCTTAAACCCATGAAAAAAGCCCTGCATGTGCAGGGCTTTTTTTAATGCTCAATTAACTCTTTTTCGCATTGGCTTTTGGCGCTTTGGCTTGTTCAGCAATCATTTTATCCACGGTTGCCAAAGATTCTTTAGCTTGCGGAATATTTTCTTTGGCTAATGCACTAAATATTTTTTTAGCTTCAGGCAAATTTTGCGGGATGATATTGCCATTTACAAACATATTGCCCACTGCCATCAATGCAGGGACATAACCTTTTTTCGCTAACTCTTGAATGCTATTTAGACCTTGTTGAATAGGCTTTTCATTTTTAGCTTTAAAGCCAGCACTGATGTCATAAAGTGCTTTGGCATGAATCGCAGGGTAGTTGCCTTTTTTAATCAGCGGATCAAGTTTGCTGAGTGCCAATTTATCTGACTCAGGCTTATTTTCTGCAAAAAGTAAAATGGCATAGTCTATAGTGGCATCTTCAAAACCAGCCGAAGATGCACGTTCTAAATATTGTTTGGCCTTATTGGTATCTTGTTTTAAGCCCAGTGTGCCCGTTGCATAATTTTTACCTAAAACATAGTTTGCAACTGGGTAGCCTTTAGCTGCAGCCTGTTCATAGAGTTGGATGGCTTTTTTCTCATCCTTCGCTACGCCTTGACCTGTTTGAGTAAGATAGCCCAAATTATAAATGGCCTGAGCATTACCTTTTGCTGCAAGCTTGCTCAGTGTTTGGTAGGCGCCATTCATATCTTTGGCCTTGACCATAGCTTCCACTTTAGCAAATTCAGGATCGACGGTATCTGTTTTGGTTTCAGCAAAAGCCAATTGAGTGCTCATTGCTAAAATGCTTGCAAGTAAGATTTTTTTCATCTTGAAACCTTTTTTAAATCATACACATAATTCCGTTTATGTGTTTTGGTGGTTATTTTTGTCGGTTTTTACATCATAGGTAGATTTACGTAAATGTAAAGTGAGGAATTGTGATTTAAAGCGTTTTTATAAAATAATGTTGATTGCCCTTAGCGCTTTAAATGCCACGACTTTATTGCATCAAAAGCCTTTGCAAAAAAGCAGGACTCTGATTTAATCGCGCATTGTTATTTTCTCAGAGGCAGCGCGATGTTTATTAAAGGCATTAAACGCAATTACGATAAAATTAATGCAGATGAATCGATTGCAGATGAAGATAAAATTGATGCGCTTTTGATGAAACTGGGCGCAGAGTTTTTAGTCAGTAAAGAGGATCGTGTTTATATTTTCAAAAAAGGCGATTTGGAAGCTAAATTTGATGCCAAACATGCGCGCGCCTATCATTTTAAAGAATATGTATGCAAAGACATGAATAAGCTGTTTCATGGATTTTGATTAAAATCATGATTTAAAAACGAAGAAGTGAGGGGGAGTAAAGTTCCTCCTTATTTTTGTTTGTTGTGTACTGCAACAGCGTATGTGATTTAAAAAAACTTTAATTTTCAAAAGTATAATATTTTCTAAAAATATAAATTGAATAAAATAGATACAAGACATCTATGATGAATACAGATATACATGATTCATTGAGATGTATTTAAATATGATAAAAATAAGTGCCATCTTGATCCTTAGTTTCGTCTGTTCAATAACCAGTTGGGCTCAACAACCCAAGCTTGTTCCGCATCCAATCCATTTAAAAAATGGCAAGCAGTTTTCTTTAAATTTGCCTGCAAATTTCGAGATCATTCCTGCTGCTGAAGGTCTCAAACGGGTACGCTTTTTTGCGCAAGCGCCTGATCGCAGAATGTTTGTCACGGATATGTATGATCTAACAGATAATAAAAAAGGTACTGTGTATATATTGGATGATTGGAATGCTGACACAGGTAAATTTGGCAAAATCATTCCTTATCTGACCGGTTTGAGAAATCCAAATTCAGTTCAGTTTTATACCGATGCTCAAGGACAGGATTGGCTCTATTTGGCAGAAACGCACCAACTGACACGGCAAAAATTCAACAGAGGTGAAACTCAGCCTTTGAGTAAGGCTGAAGTTTTAGCGACATTTCCAGATTATGGTTTGAGTTATAAATACGGTGGTTGGCATCTGACGCGGACGATTGCAGTCGGTGGAAATGGAAAAATCTATGTGTCGGTTGGCTCGAGTTGTAACGCCTGTGTAGAAAAAGAAAAAGTGCGAGCATCCGTCATCGAGATGAATCCTGATGGTTCAGAGCAACGGATTTATGCGACAGGTTTGCGTAATGCAGTTGGATTAAAATGGATCGGTAGATTTCTATTTGCTACCAATCAAGGTTCTGATCATTTGGGAAGTAAAAAGCCTGATGAAACTTTTTATGCGTTAAAGCGGGATGCCGATTATGGCTGGCCCGCATGTTATTCATGGCAGGGCAAAGTATTAGCGGATCCTAAATTTAAACGTGCATCTGGCTGTAAAAATGTTCCATCGCCCTATACTTATTTCCCTTCACATACCTCTGCATTGGGGTTTGATTATTTTGATGACCCTCATACCGATTCCACCATTAAAAATGCTTTTTTAGTGGCTTTGCATGGCTCTACCGACGAGGCGATTGGCCATGGCTATCAAATTGCAATGATGCGTAAAGGACAAAAACTTGAAACCTTTATGGATGGCTTTTTAGTCGGTAAAACGGTGCATGGGCGACCTGCTGATATTTATAAGGTCGATGAAAAATCTTTTTATTTTTCAGATGATCGGGCAGGGGTGATTTATTATGTGAGGGAAAAAATGAGTGATAAAAAGCCAAAGTTTTTAGGCTTTGGCTTTGAGTGCTTAGGGATGGTCAGAAGATTTAGATGGTCAGACCTGATGTCAGAATTCTAGTTTATATACGATCAAAAATGGCTAATCATAGCGTTTCAGTTCTAAGTCTTCATTCTTGAAATGGGCAATCGAAATATGATTATTTGCTGCAATATTCTTAAAGCGTAACCATAGAAAAAATTCAATAAGATTGATTCCAATTCCCCAAAAAGATGTATTTAAGAGGGTGAGTTGGGTGTCGTAGGCAACATGAAACTCGAAGCCTGTGCTACTGAAGCCAAAAGAGCTTTGCATAAAGAGAAAAAAGCCAGTTGTTACTTTTGGATAGTAAATGACTAAGGGTGTGATAATAATCGGGACAAGGCTTAAGCTGATCCAAAACAGTATTTTCAAGCCTAGAACATCTCTTTTCCAATATTTGATAGCGCCCATTAGCATGAAAAAGAGTTGGGCATACAGTACAAGAATAATAATCAAAACAAGTAGAGATAGCTGAATTGAAAGCAATTGATTGCCGAGTATGACCATGCCTAGAAGGGCAAAAATTCCGTAATAAAGGGCAATGATCTTGTGCTTTGGGTCTTGAAATTGTGTCTGATGCATCGTTATATAGTTTATTGTTAAAATTCGGAGTGCATTTTAGTTTAAAAATAGTCAAATTAACATGATGAATTTTAAAATTTAAAACTTAGATTTATTATAAAAGAAGATAGCTAAATGTAGCTATCTTCTGAATTTATTTAAGCTGACTGCGGACGTGCCACATCACCATTCAAAGCTTCAGGCAAGGCTAAAACAGTTACATCTAACTCTTCTAAAGCTTCTGGACGAGCAACAACCAATGCTACATAACCATTATCTACAGCCGCGCTATTGACGACTTGTACGCCTTTATTCAGCTGTTCGCCTTGTGCAGGAGCAGCGCCTGTACCTGAAATCGCATGCAACCAAGCTTTCGGTTTGGCTTTAAACCATAAACGTGCAATCACTTCCTGACCCAAATAACAGCCTTTGTCATAGTGGACGCCTTCACGCTGATGTAGACGTAACTCTTGCGGTTGGAACACATGTTCAATCGCTTGGTCAATATAAGCTTGACCCGCTTGAATCGCTTGAATTTCCCATGCTGCAACATCCGTCGGTTCCGAAGTAAATGTCGTTTCATCACCGACTAAAATCGGAAAAACTGCACCAGTTTCTTCAAGTTTCATCTTAGAAAATGCACCATATTTTTTAATATGTTTGGCAAATTCTTCGGCTTGATCTGCTGTAGTGACAATAGAAAAACTTTCAGCACTGTGTTTGGTGAGCCATAAACCAAAATGAATACGGCCTTTGAGGTCGCAGATTGCGGTATAACGTGTTGCATTTTCTTCAAGGCGTTCAACATGTAAAGTCACTTGCCCTTGTAAAAATTTTTGTGCATCGACACCGTTGAGAGAAAAAGATGTGAATGCCATAGACATTGTCATGACCAGCCTCAGTATAAATTTTAGATATCATTAATCATGTTATTTTGCAGCAAGCCGCAGTGTTAGGCAAACAAAAAGCCCATATTGATATGGGCTTTTGTACAGCAGAGATCGGTCTTAGTGACTGTGTGTCGGCATATCGCTTGCAGTCATATCCATAGTGGAATGATGTGAAGGCGGTTTACTATTACAATCATATTGATCGCCACAAATACGCACGGTTTCCATCATGCCTTGATCTTCATGGTCTAAAATATGGCAGTGCAGCACGAAGTCACCTTCAAATTTTTCGTACTTACTGCGTACAAAGATTTTATAGCCCTGTTTGACGAAGAGCGTATCTTTCCAAACGCCTTTCATTCCATGATATTGCGAGTCAATATTTCCTGCACCATCTTTATCTGAGCTGCCGATCGCACTGACATCGACACCATTTTCATTCAATATTTTCACCACTTGGAATGGATTGACATGAATATGGAAGGGAAGACTGGCAACATTACTGCTTAACTCCCACTCTTGAGTTTGCCCGATTGGAAGCTTGCGGACATAGCTATGGTGGGTATGGTCTTCATCATGGTAGGCATCGCCAAAGCTGATCAAGGTACCTTCTTCGGCATGACGAATACCAAATTTAAAGCTGCCATCTGTATTGAACAGAATGTCAAAGTTGGTGATTTGCTTCGCCATCGTTTTGAGCATTTCATCGACTTCAGCAGTCATTAAACTCGCATGCGAGATAAAGGCTGATAAATCACCCTGTTCGAGCTGTGCAATCACTTCTGGTGCCAGTTTTAGTTGGGTGGCCTGACTTTTTAAGAAGTTAAACGGCGTTTGCTGCGGTAGTTGAGTTGCTTGCACATTGACCCAACCGAGGAGCTGTGTATTGAGTTTTTCTTCTGGTACGCGACGAAGTAACGGACTTGATTCAGGCGCATTAATTTCATCTTCTAGATTCAGCTTGGCATCGTATACACAGTATTTATTGGTGGTCGGGAAGGCGAGCATGGCATCAAAACGATAACCCGGTTGAAAAATTTCAATCCCGTGCTTTTGGATTTTCCCCATGGTTAAGCCGTCTTGTGCAAGGGTATATAACGGTAATGTTTTCAGCGTTTTAAACTGTGAAGACATCGACTTACTTTGATATTTTTGACATTCGCTCAGGGTTTGCTCTGCGGTAAAGAGCGCAGAATCAGGCAGTTCTTTGATGGTCAAACCAATGGTGTCACGGATACCGCCGTGAATCATGCGCCAGCGGTGGTATTGGTTCTGATCCACCTTAATTTCACCAAACATTTTGCCATTGATACTGGTAAAACGATTTTCATCCGCCCATGAGGTGGGTATATCGAGTTTTGAATAATCTTCTAAGCTATAGATGCAGGGTGTACCATTCACTTGGCTTAAATTGCTGTCGCAATCTTCATTGTATTGAATCTGCTGGAATAGCATGATTTTTTCATGGTCATACTGCTGGGTTTTTTGATTTTTCCATAAGATGTCCAAATCTCCAGTCTGCTGAATTTGCCCCTGACGAATGACAGGTTTCCGCTCTCCCTCAATAATCAAAGGGCCAGCCATGCCACTTGAGACCTGAATCGGGGTTGAACCATGCACATGCGAGTGATACCAAAATGTTCCCGCAGGATGATTCGGTTCGATCTTAAATTCGTAATGAAAATCTTGCTGAGGTTTTAAGCTCAAAAATACGTTGTCACTATTTCCTTGCGGGCTAACCCAAAGACCATGTGTATGTAAATTTGTGGTGTTAAAACAGTTCCCTTGGTTAATATTGGTCACTGGACTTGGACAGGTCTCCGTCGATTCAACAGGGAGGTGATTGACCAGATGAATTTTTAAATTGTCACCTTGTTTCGCACGAATTTGTGGGCCAACCAGTACATCAGAGACACTGCCATCGCTATTTTTCGAGTTCCAGAGTTCAGGTTTAGTCAGATAGCCTCTGACCTGTAATAGGTCATTTTCACCGGTTTCAGGGTCGTATAAGGCTTGGCGTTTATAGGCAATCAGCAGTTCATGCTCACCTTGTGCATTGGCTTTCAAACGTGGTGGATTCGAGATGACAGTCGGTGAGTCTACTTCCTCTTCTTGAGTCGTCGAATCTGTTGTCGATTGGTCGTTGTCGCCACAGGCAATGAAGCTGAGACAGCTTAAGAGGCAGCCAGCCCCAATGATGGTTTTAAATTTTGTCATGATCTTTCCCCAAAGCATAATGACGGTAGAACAGTAGTCGCTGATTTATTTAGCTAAGGTTTTGTAAATATTGTGATTATTTTGGCGAGTACAGCGAATTACTGTGCTTGTATGTCGTGTTTTTATTATCTGAGAGAGGAGTGATTCGACGCTATCCCTGCAAATAGGGATAAATTGAGAATTAAGATAAAATAAATAATAAAACCGTGTTTTGATTCACATTATGACTTTGAGGCGCAATAAGCTAATAAAATAATTTAATGCCTTGATTATTAAATACTAAAATTGATAAGACTGATTTTTAATCAATTTGGTTGATATTTAGATTAAATATTATGCAGTGCAATTTTCCTTAGACTAAAGAATGAGGCGGATTTGCAGCTATTTTTCAAAAAAATTCATATTTAGAGCGAATATTCCAAAGTTAGTGTAACTAAATATTTCAAAAACCCCTATTTTTATATTTAACTATATGAAATATATAAGATTTGGGAAATGGGTTTTCGGCAGTGTAGTATGCCTATCGAACAAAGATGAATTGTCTATGAAAAAGACAACGCAAAAAATGAAAGACCGAGGGCAGGAACGCTATGAACAACAACTACCGTAAACCGCTGCAAGGCACTCAGCTAGAATACTTCGATGTACGCCAAGCCGTAGAAGATATTCAGCCAGGCGCATACGCAAAACTCCCATATACATCTAAAGTCCTTGCAGAGCAGTTGGTTCGTAAATGCGACCCTGCAATCTTAGAACAGTCTTTAAAAGAACTGATTAACCGCAAACAAGACCACGATTTCCCTTGGTACCCTGCACGTGTGGTGTGCCATGACATCTTAGGTCAAACAGCCTTGGTTGACCTTGCAGGCTTGCGTGATGCGATTGCAGACCAAGGCGGTGACCCGTCAAAAGTCAATCCTGTTGTTCCAACACAGCTGATTGTTGACCATTCTCTAGCTGTAGAGTTTGGCGGTTTTGACCCAGACGCATTTGAGAAAAACCGTGCGATTGAAGACCGCCGTAATGAAGACCGCTTCCATTTCATTGAATGGACCAAAACAGCATTTGAAAATGTCGATGTGATCCCTGCGGGTAACGGTATCATGCATCAAATCAACTTGGAGAAAATGTCTCCAGTGATTCAAAACCGTGATGGTCTGGCATTTCCTGATACCTGCGTGGGTACAGACTCACATACGCCGCATACTGATGCATTGGGCGTAATTTCTGTTGGTGTCGGCGGTCTAGAAGCTGAAAATGTGATGCTTGGCCGAGCATCTTGGATGCGTCTGCCAGACATCATTGGTGTAGAGCTTGTCGGTCAGCGTAAAGCAGGCATCACCGCAACTGACATCGTATTGGCTTTAACTGAATTCTTGCGTAAAGAACGTGTCGTCGGTGCTTATTTAGAGTTCTTCGGTGAAGGTGCAGACAGTATGTCTGTAGGCGACCGTGCGACGATCTCAAACATGACCCCTGAATATGGTGCAACGGCTGCGATGTTCTACATTGACCAAAACACCATTGATTACCTGACATTGACAGGCCGTGAAGCGGATCAAGTGAAATTGGTTGAAACCTATGCCAAAGAAATTGGTCTTTGGGCGTCGGATATGACAGCGGCAGAATACCCGCGTGTACTACGTTTTGATTTATCACAAGTCACTCGTAATATTGCAGGTCCATCGAATCCACATGCACGTGTATCAACCGCTGATTTAAAAGCGAAAGGCATTGCAGGTAACTTAGAAGCGGCTAAAGCTCAGGAAGCTGAAGGTTTAATGCCTGATGGCGCAATCATCATTGCAGCAATCACCTCATGTACAAACACTTCTAACCCACGTAATACCGTGGCAGCAGGCTTACTTGCACGTAAAGCTAATGAGTTAGGACTTGTGCGTAAACCTTGGGTGAAATCATCATTTGCACCAGGTTCTAAAGCAGCAGCTTTATACCTCGAAGAAGCTGGTGTACTCGGTGATTTAGAAAAACTAGGCTTTGGTATCGTGGCATATGCATGTACCACGTGTAATGGTATGTCAGGTGCTTTAGATCCAAAAATCCAACAAGAAATTATTGATCGTGATTTGTACGCAACTGCGGTACTTTCAGGTAACCGTAACTTTGACGGACGTATCCATCCTTATGCAAAACAAGCGTTCTTGGCTTCGCCTCCACTCGTTGTGGCGTATGCAATTGCAGGGACGATTCGTTTTGATATCGAAACCGATTCACTGGGCAATGACAAAGACGGTAATCCAATTTACTTAAAAGACATTTGGCCGTCTGATGCTGAAATTGATGCATTGGTGAAAAAAGCGGTGAAGCCTGAACAGTTTAAGAAAGTGTATATCCCAATGTTTGATTTGGGTGAGCGTGAAAAAGCGGCAAGCCCACTATACGACTGGCGTCCGCAAAGTACTTATATCCGCCGTCCGCCGTATTGGGAAGGGGCATTGGCTGCACCGCGTACACTTGCAAATATGCGTCCGCTTGCGATCTTGCCTGACAACATCACCACAGACCATTTATCGCCTTCAAATGCGATCATGATGGATTCGGCAGCAGGTGAGTATCTGCATAAAATGGGCGTGCCTGAAGAAGACTTTAACTCATACGCAACCCACCGTGGTGACCATTTGACTGCACAGCGTGCGACATTTGCCAACCCGAAATTGTTTAATGAAATGGTGGTTCGCTCTGACGGTACGATCAAGCAAGGTTCAAAAGCGCGTGTAGAGCCTGAAGGCGAAGTGATGCGTATGTGGGAAGCAATTGAAACTTACATGAACCGTAAGCAACCGCTGATCATCATTGCAGGTAAGGACTACGGTCAAGGTTCGAGCCGTGACTGGGCTGCCAAAGGTGTGCGCCTTGCGGGTGTAGAAGTAATTGTGGCAGAAGGTTTTGAGCGTATTCACCGTACTAACTTGGTCGGTATGGGCGTGTTACCGCTTGAGTTTAAAGCAGGGACTGACCGTAAAACTTTGAAGTTGGATGGTACAGAGCTGTATAGCGTGATTGGCAATATTGCGCCGCGTTCTGACCTGACTTTGGTGGTTGAGCGTTCTACAGCAGACGGCAAAAATGAAATTATTAAAGTGCCTGTGACTTGCCGTTTGGATACCGAAGAAGAAGTGCATGTGTATGAAGCGGGTGGTGTGTTACAACGCTTTGCACAGGATTTCTTGGAAGGGAATGTGGCTTGATGTAATTCTTTAAATCCACCCCTTACGGAATATATTCCTCACCTTTGAAAAAGGAGGGAGTTCCCCTCTTTTAAAAGATGAGAAGTATTACTTCGCAAGGGGGAGATTAAAGTAATTGATATTGTTTAAAAAACACCCTACATTTATGTGGTTTTTTTTATAGAGTAAATAAGTTGAAGCCAAGATTACCAAATATAGGATGATAAATTAGTGGGAGTTAGAAATGGCTTTAATTTAATGGTAGTGATTTAATTAATAGATTTTTTTAAATAAAAATAATAAAGCTGAGATATTTAATTTATGTATTTTAATAATGTGGAACTACTTCCTAAAAAGATTTTATCTGATATTCAATTAGGAACTATGCTTTGCTATTTTACTGTCATTTTATTTTTCAATGTAATGATAGGTGTGTTTTCTTTTGATTGTTTTTTAATCTTAATCACCAATGTTTTATTATTGTTTTTTTACTTTTTCGGCAGTATTTTTTTTAAAGAAACAGCATTAATTTTGTTTAAAGATTGGATGTCAGCATGTTTGATAATTCTTTGTTTTATTTATATGTATTTTCTATTTGGTAAGTCTTATTTTGATTTACTTACTCTAACTATATTGCTTGTTTTTTTATGTGGTTTTTGATGTTTATTATTTATACAGAAAAAATGGATGTATTATTTCGAAAGCTATTGAAGCTGGATTTGAGGGTAAGAAATTTAATTATATAAGTAGAGAAAATTATCGTTTAGAAAAACTCGTTATTCAAAGGAGCTTAATTCATAAGTTTTTCTATATTTTTATTGGTGTTTTTTTGATATTAGGTTTTTTTTTAAGGAGAGTTTACCGTATATATTCAGTATTATTGGTTTGATGATTAATGGGGAATATAATTATTATGATTTTATGTTATTTATTATTGGAAGTTTTATCACATTTATAGGTATCACATATGTAAATATCTTAATGTTTTTTATGTTTTATTTTATCAAAATGAGTAGGTTTTTAGAAAATTCATCATGACTTAAAGTTTTCGTATTGTATTGAACCTATGTAGGTTTTTGAACCTAATGAATTCAAATTAGAAACCCACCAAAATTTCCACACGAAATTATGCTTTGCCTAAATGCCATTATCAATTGTCGAAATGACCAATAGACATTCATCACAAGAGAGTTATACTGAATCTACCATTTCTAAAAACACATGGAGAACAAAAATGGTTACTGCTGGCCAAAAACCCGGAACAGGCTTCTATTTTTGTGTTCAATGCGGACACCGCGTCTACTTAGAAATTGGTACTGATCGTTTACCACCGTGTACCAAATGCCAAGGCAATCAATTTAACAATAAGAATGCCTAAGCTGCAAAACACTAACAGTTATCCGCTGTTTAGAAAGAAAAGCCCTATCACTCGATAGGGCTTTTTGCTAACGTATAACACAGCATATATAAAAACAAATTGTACGTTTAACCGTTCGGAGAAGCCCATGGAAACAATATTAGGACTGTGTATTGGTATTGGCTTAAGTGCTGCCTGTGGCTTCCGTGTCTTTGTACCTTTATTAGTGATGAGTGTTGCTTCAATTTTAGGGCTATTCGAACCGATGAAAGGATTCGAATGGTTGTCTATGCCTGCAGTATGTATCGGCTTAGCAATTGCGACGGTTTGTGAAATCGCCGCATACTATATTCCTTGGGTAGATAATGCGCTCGACACCATTTCAACACCCGCAGCAATGATCGCAGGGACCATCGCCACAATGGCAGTAAGCTCAGGTGAAATGTCACAGTTTGCCAGTTGGGCGGCAGCAATTATCGTCGGTGGTGGTACAGCAACAGCAGTGCAAATGAGTACCGTCGCTGCGCGTGGCGTATCTACCGCAACCACAGGTGGCATTGCAAATCCGATCTTATCTACAGGGGAATGGATTGGCGCTGCTGTCTTGTCAGTATTGGCCTTTTTAGTCCCATTTTTCGTGGTGGTCTTAGTGATTGCGATCGTGATCTGGTTGGTTCGACGTATTCGCCAAAAACGAGCTGTACAGGTCGATACCCCTTTATAAACCAATCAACATTCCACTCTAAAATGAATCCATCTTTTAGAGTGAGTGATCTGCGTTTTGTTTAATAAATATAGAAATAAAAATCAGAAACTGAGTATTAGCAAAGTTTGATAAAGATTATAAAAATTATAAGAAGCGCTACTGATACACAGACCATCATACAGTTAGAGATAGTACTTTCGGTTGTCTGATTTGGACACCGTATTTGTTAATGCCAGTTCGAGTGAAAAATACCTTTATTCAACATTCCAAGCACTCGGCTTAAGCGCAAAAAATGAAATCGAGAAATCCCACCTATCCATCCTAAAAGAGTACATCATTCTGCGTTTAAGTCATCCAAGAGACGCCTAAAAATATCTTTAAAATATGGTTGATTTTTAAACAATAAAGGCATAATTTTAGTATGTGATTATAAATCACATAGTTTTTATATGGATTTATTAATCTTTGAATTTTATAAAAAATAATGAGGGGAATGGTAGATGATTAAATTTATAGTGGATGAAAATGCCTTAACGAATGGCTCGCATTTAATTCACAATGGTACGCAAGGATGTGTAGACATGCCGCAATTTGACCAGCAAATATTGATTGGTTATTTTGCCAATTTCGAACTCGCTTATAAGCGTGCACGTATGAGTTGGCCAACAGAAAAAGTGGTCGGTTGCGATAAATGCTGTAGTCAAAGCTAGAAATTCAACATGCATTAACTTTGAAATAACGCTGTATATCCAAGAAAAATGGCGCAGAAATTGCTAACTAAAACAGGTAATCGCGTTATTAATAGGATATGCAGCATGACCACAGAAACCATCCGTTCTACAAAATATCCAGCACAGGCACATGCCTATGCAGCATGGCCTTTGATCCTGATCATCATTGGTGGTGCGATTGGACTGGTATATGCTGTGATTGCTTATTTGATCAATCTCAAAATATATGCATCAGACCTCAGCCGAATGAATAAAATTTTGGCCAATTTACTCTGTGGTATGGCAGCATGTAGTGGTTGGTGGTTTAGCGCACAGTGGGTGCAAAGCTATTTAGCTCAATGACCAATCATGCGTTGAATAGATCATCCATTAAATAGCTGATGTTACACACTTAAAAGTAGTTTTGCATTTTTAAAATGATTTTTAATTCTATTCGACGGCGTCTTATATCTAGGGATTGAATAAATGGATTAGCCTTCGGCTGGAGGTACTCTTACGAAACATTGTTTCTCATTCGGCAAAATGAGAAGCGAAGCTTCGCAAGGAAACCATCTTGCGGAGCAATGCTCCTCACCGCAAAACTCGCTCATTACCGTCAAATTATTCAAAGTATCGCAAAAACATTTTTGATTAAAAGTAGCTCTGTCTCAAACACTTGCGGATGACGTGACCGCGTATCGTTCATTTATTTGAAGCAAATTGCGCTTCTGATGTTACTGCGTAACATCAGTTCAATAAGTAGAACAAAGATAGATCTAGATCATTAGTTACTCATTGAGCGGTGTTTTGTGAGTCATGATTAATGTAGATAATTCAAATGAAGGGATGAATGCTCAGTGGCGATACATTTTAGAATTTAGCGCTGTGTTTGGACGTTTTGTCTGTTGTAAAAGAAAATTTTCTTATAATTGGGCAAATCTGCAGATAAAAAACGCTGAAATGAGCTGAAAAGATAAAATATCCTGCTAAACCTAAAATGGCTGAAAAAATTTGCTGAATTTGCAGAAAATTAGAAAAACTTAGGAAATTAATCCCGATCCTCTTTGGTTAAAGTATATATCAAGGGTGTGATAGAGATTGAAAAGAGTAGCATGCTGTCAGTGGTGCAAAACACGTGTACAGTACTCACCCAAAAGGTCTCGATTCAGCTTAGGACGCTATAAACCAGAAGTTTATAGGCTATAAGATCATGACTTACAAAGTGATGATAGTTGAAGTAAACAATATTGTTTTCTCTTATACCACCCCAAAATTTAAGCCAAAATAAAAAAGAATAATGAATCATTACTCCTTTAATCCGCATAAAACAAACCACACCAGTTTAATCACCATAAGCTTAAAGATCATCAGGCATCTCCCGTAAAAATAGTCCTAAGCCAAGTGTTAAATCTGAACGAATTTCATTTTCATCGCATTGAATAGCTTCTGTGCTTTTTGCTACTTTTTTCAAGCACACCTCAATTTTCAAATCTCGCTGTGGTATGCATTATTGACTCTTAATCCAATTGGAGAACTCATTTCAATACAAGTTCTCATTGGTTAAAAGTCCTGTCTAGAATTCAAATGATCCCGATGGTTTGAGTGCTAAGTTATGGCGAAAATTCTCGGGAAAAGTCATTTATCAGATGGAAAAAATGCTAAAACATGATACGAGAAGAAAATATTTTCAATATATCTTTAAATGTGAAAAATATTTTTAAAATAAGCCAAAAATAGTAATTTTCAGGGAAACAATCCCTCATCGATACCACTACTATATATCTCAAGGGTGTGATAGAGATTGAAAAGAGTAGCATGCTGTCAGTGGTGCAAAACACGTGTACAGTACTCACCCAAAAGGTCTCGATTCAGCTTAGGACGCTATAAACCAGAAGTTTATAGGCTATAAGATCATGACTTACAAAGTGATGATAGTTGAAGTAAACAATACTGTTTTCTCTTACACCCTAAAAAATTTTTAAGAATTCAATCAATAATAAATCCTTCCATCTTTTTCAAAATTCCAAACTTCGTATTCATTCCCAACAAATTTTGATCACTGCTGATGTAATAAATATCACGCAGAACAACTCAAACTTAATCTAAGCTTCGGATTGTCCTTTTTCACAAAGTTGTTATGCTTAACTATCTAAATTTTAAATAATTTTATTGTGGGTTATCTTGATCAATTGATACAGGATTGTCTGCAGGCACAGCAGACTAAAGCTGAGCGTATATTTGAGTTTTCAAGTTTTGATGATCTTACTCAACACGCACATTATATTTATGTGATACAGCAGGTTGGTGGCGATATACAGCAGACATATCAGGATTATGCCGCATTTAAGGCATTGAAAACCCATGCTTGCGCCAAGTTAAATCAACCCAATCACATTCTGTATGTCGGATCATCACGGACAGGTATAAAGAACCGTTTAAAACAACATCTAGGTCTTGGGCCTAAACAAACTTATGCCTTGCATTTGTCGCAGTGGTTTCAGGGCAAATATCGCATACACTACATCAGTATCCTTTAACCACGAGTGCAAGCATCTTACAGTTACTGGAGGATGATTTGTCTCATTCATTAGCACCAGCCTTTGGTAAATTGGGGGCCAATAATCGTTAGGGTTAGACCTGATCGGTTAAAGTCGATTGACAGCGAATTAGTCAGTTGTTATTTTGCCGACATTCTCCCAGTACACAGTCTGTCCATGCCTTTAGATCCCAACTTTGTCTATGCGCCGCCTCAAGGTCCTCTACGTATTTTGTATGAAGATGCAGACTTGGTTGTCATCGAAAAACCAGCGGAATTGCTGTCGGTTCCGGGACGTTTGCCTGAGCATCATGACAGTGCCTATCTTCGTGTTTTGGAGCAGTATCCTGCTGCAAAAATTACCCATCGTTTAGACATGGCAACATCAGGCATTTTGATGTTTGCGAAACACCGCGATGCAGAAGTGGCGGTGAGTAAAATGTTCCAAGCGCGAACGGTTCAGAAGCAATATGTAGCTTTGGTTCAGGGTAAGCTAGAAGGTGAGGGCAGTGTTGAAGTGCCCCTCATTACGGACTGGGAAAATCGACCACGACAGATGGTGCATTTTGAATTGGGCAAACCTTCAAAAACCTTGTATCAAGCCATTAGCTATGATGCAAGCAAGGATATTAGCCGAGTATTATTAACACCAGTGACAGGGCGTTCTCATCAGCTACGCGTACACATGATGCATATTGGGCACCCCATTACAGGGGATCAACTGTATCACCCGAATGCAAAGCAAAGCTCACTCGGACGGATGGCGTTACATGCTTGCGATCTGGCATTTACCCAGCCCTTAACCCAACAAGCTGTTCATATTCATTGCGCAGCAGAATTTTAAAGCATATTCATGTGAATGCTCACTGTTCATAAAATCTGCTGTGTTGCATTGAAAATTTTATGCAGCTTAGCAAGCTAAGAAAAATTACAGCTTTAAATAGGTTTTTCTGCTTAAAAATAAATCATGATATACACTATATCCCCAATTCTGGGGATTTATAATTACTCCAAATATCTCTATAAAATGTATGAAATATTTACAAATAATGGTATTAAGTTGATTTGTATCTTTTAGTAAATAAACACCTTTTTTAAATTATTATTCTATTTTCTAAAGTATATTGATTGATTATTTTTTAATATGAAAATTTTTTATTAAATTAATTTAAAACAGTATTTTAGTTGAATTGTGTGCAAGTGTGTATTTGGTCAGATAAATACGGTTTTTTGCATTTGTTCTGCTAATATGAAATGAATTATAGATTTTAACTTTTGTAACTTAGGTTTGTTTTGGGGAATAAACTTAAATTATTGAAGCTTATTTTGAGGATTAGCAAATGATCAATATTGCTTTAATCGTCCTTATCATCCTATTAATTGTGGCTCTCCTTTTTGTATATAACCGCAAATTGAAAAATGATAAAACCCTACGTTCACTGCAGGAAAACTTCGATCGTGCGCGGTTAAAACTGGCTGAAACAGAGTCTCAGCAAGATGAATTGAATTATGCAATCAGTCAATTACGTATTCAAAACAGTGGCTTAAAAATCCAAGTCGATAAAGTGGCAAAATATCAACATATTGTAGAGATTGAACAATATGTTGAGTATCGAACTTTACAGGCTGATGGTTTGGTGGAAGTCACCAAAGCCAATGCCGATATCATGTTGAATGATATTCGCGCACAGATCGAACAAGTGCGTCAGTATTTGAGCAAATATCAAGAAAGAGCTAAATCACAAATACAGGAACAAGCCCGTGCCGAGTTAAAGGATTTGTATAGCCAAGCGCTGGATCAGCAGCATTTGGAAAACATCAACCGTGCTTTGGACAACAAAATACGGGGCTATCAGTCAGCATTCTTTTTACCTTTACAGAGTATTTTAGATCAGCTGATGGATGGCATGAATGAATCTGCGGCAAAGCAAAATTTGACTGCGGTACGTTGCAAAATGATTGATGCAATGGAGCAGCAATCGACTGCAAAATGTAATTATGTTGATGAAGAACGTCGTTTGGCTGCGATGCAATTATTTACATTGGTGTTTAATAGTCGTGCTGATTTGTATTTAGCCCAATTAAATACCAAAAACTTAGGTGAGCTATTGCAGGCTTTGGCGGATGATTTCACCTTGCTCAATGTGCATGGTGTACATTTTAGTCAGGCACGGGTACTCGACAGTTATCTACAATTACGCTTAGAAGAATTGAAAATGGCAGCTTTGGTTTTACATTTCAAAGAAACTCAGGCCAATATGGACGTTGTGGTTTAATTTGAATTGTTATAAGAAAGATCACTTCGGCGTTCTATTTCTGATTAAAGAGATTTAGCTAATGCAAATTGCAACAATTATCCGTTAATCTAAGTCAACAGAATAAAATTCATAAACGATAAGGGAAAGTACAATGACTCGTGATTTTAAACAATTTCCAGATGATGATAATGGCAATGTGCTGTGGCAGATGCAGCAAGATGGTGATGATTTATCTGTGCCGCACGAAATCGAATATTCAATTGCCTTTTCCAACGAAGCGCAGGCTGAACAGTGTGCATTGTATTTATTGAAAGAAGAGCAAAAAATTTCATTGTTCCAAGATGAAGAATCAGATCGCGTGGAATGGATTATCACGGTCTATGTTTATATGGAACCTGATTATGAAGATATCGTTGATTTAGAGCAGTGGTTTATTAAAATTGCGGAACAACATTCGGGCGAATATGACGGCTGGGGTTGTATGGCTTATATCTATGAAGATGATGATCTGGATGAAGATGAAGCACAATTGAGCTAAGTCTCACTATTGTATCGTTAGAAATAAGAACCCAGTGATTTAACTGGGTTTTTATTTTTTTAATTGTAGGAATGTTGGGTTAAGTATATATTTTTAAACAATTTAAATTCAAGTTAATATGAATGCAGCTCACAAAACATAACAAGGCATTGCGTTAAAGTGATGGGATCAATCTGTAGGATTCGCTATAGTATTGAACAGCAATAACCTTTCTCGCACGTTTCAAAGCTGTTTCATTTAGAACGTTTCAGTGTGATAAAAATTGACGATAAAGCGAGGGTGAATGCATGTGGATGATTCAGTGAAAACAATGAAAAAGGACATCATCATGAGCAATACTGTTCGATTACATCGTGTTTTTAGTGCGCCTGTAGAGCGCGTTTATCGTGCCTTTGTGGAGCCAGATGCTTTGGTTAAATGGATGGCACCGCATGGATTTACTGCCCATGTGGAACATTCGGATGTGCGTGTAGGTGGCTCGTACCGTATGTCGTTTCAAAATTTTTCAACGGGAACCACACACGCTTTTCATGGTGATTATCATGATGTCGTGCCGAATCATTTACTGCGCTATACAGACCAATTTGATATGCCAGAGTTAGCCGGTGAAATCGAAGTCACTGTTGAGTTTAAAGCGGTATCAGTAGGAACCGAAGTGACGATTGTACAGGCAGGGTTGCCGAGCGTTATTCCACCAGATGCCTGTTATTTGGGTTGGCAGGAGTCTTTACAGTTGCTGGCTTTTTTAGTGAATCCAGCGATCCCCGATGAATAATTTGAAGAATGATCGAAAACTATAAATAGGCGAAGGAGGGCTTAATGACTGTACACATTAAACGTATTTATGATGAGATAAGCCCAGACGACGGTAAACGCATATTAGTCGATCGCTTGTGGCCGCGTGGTATCAGTAAAGTGAGCGCAGAGCTAGATTTGTGGCCGAAGGCATTGACGCCATCTACAGATTTACGTCGTTGGTATCATCAAGATGAGGCAATGGCTTCTCGTTGGGACGAATTTAAACAGCGCTATTTGCAAGAAATACAACCCAATCAAGCCGAGTTAGAACAACTGCGCGCATGGGAAAAAGAGGAGCCCCTGACCTTACTCACAGCGGCCAGACATATGGATAAAAATCATGCGCATATCTTAAAAGCTTTAATATTAAATACCTCATTAGAGATCTAAAATTTAAACCTTCAAGTGCTGTAGCGTTGTGAAATTTACGACCTTCACAATGTGATTAAACCATACGAAATTTATGGTTTTTAAGTTTATGAAATACATAAAAATGTTATATTAAGTTTCTGTGGATTTTTACATCCATCTTTTTTTGAGGTCTTGTATGTCTTTACCCAATTGTCCCCAATGTAATTCTGAATATACCTATAATGATGGCGATTTACTGATTTGTCCCGAATGTTCACATGAATGGCGTGAAGGCGAAAGCGCTGCAGATGAACAGGTGCTGATTAAAGACGCCAATGGCAATGTATTGACCGATGGTGACACGGTTACTGTGGTGAAAGACCTTAAAATTAAAGGCTCATCCTCAGTGGTGAAAGTTGGCACCAAAGTTAAAAATATCCGTCTTTTAGCCGATGCAACAGATGGTCATGACATTGATTGTAAAATTGATGGTATTGGGGCTATGAAACTCAAATCTGAATACGTGAAAAAAGTTTAAGTTTCGTTATTGTTCGCTTTAAAGCAATCTTCAATCATCCTAAGCGAAGGCCACACTTGGCTTGGGATGTCTACTTAAAGATGAAATAGATAACTAATCCGCTATAGATTTTATTTTTCAGCCTGCATAATAGACGCATTACGGGTTTGAAATGTCTTTACTATGCCGCATATTCATTTGGAATATTCCAATAACCTTGAGCTGGAGCCTCGTCCTTTACTTAAAGCGCTGAACGCTGCCTTATTTGAATCGGGTCATGTCAGTGCCATTAATGATATTAAGAGCCGAGCTGTCGCTCAGGAAGATTTTGTTGTGGGTTTGGATGAACACGCTCAACATGCGTATATGCATGCCAAAGTTTCATTATTGACGGGTAGAACGGTTGAAGTTCAAAAGCAAATTTCATTGTTGTTATTGGACGTGTTGAAACAACATGTCACAGCTTCAGCAGTAGAAGTGCAACTTTGTGTGGAAATATTAGAAATGAATAAAGCAACATATTCAAAGCAGATCGTCAGTCCTTAAGGCCTTTATTCAATGCGTTGAGTAATGCGCCTCTATTCACAAATACATCATGATGAAAGAATGATGAAATCCGACTTCGGTCGGATTATTTTTTATTGGAATTATTTATTGAAAATCATTTTCTTAGTGATTAAATTTTAAGCCTTGACACTGATCAAAAAAGACATTGAAAAATGTGACCGAGTTCATTTATATTCTGTAGATCAGGTTGAATTTCCAACAACAAATCCTGATCGAATAATAGATAAAACAATGAAAATGAAGGGGTAACATATGTCGGAATGGTACCAGATCACTCATTCTAATGATCAGCAGTTTCGTTTTGTATCAAAAGCATGGAACGGTGAAATCATTTTAACGAGTGAATTATATAAAGTTTAAGCATCATCACAAAACGGGATTGAGTCTGTCCAAAACAACAGTGCAGATGATAGTCGCTTTGAACGACTGAATGTTAATAATGGTAAACCATATTTCAATCTGAAAGCGGCAAACCATCATATTATTGGGATCAGCCAATTTTATGCCAGTGAGCAATCGCGCGATAAAGGCATTTAGTCAGTTAAAACCCATGGTGCGAATACCCAAATTAGAGAATTAACAGCTTAAATTTGAAACAACCTGATTAAGACAGCCAAAGCGAGATGAACAAACCTGAAGGCTCGTCAAAATCACAAGATCAAAAGCTATATGGTTCTCAGATAAGCGCTGTTAGGTTGGATGCTATTCAATCTAGAGCAGGCTTATTTAACGGTACAAGGAAGTACCACAACTTCACTGGCTAGAGTGGTGAACGATGAATAAGCAGAATCATATTTTGTATTATGGGCTCATTGCGATCTTGATCATCGTCTTGGGTTGGATGATTGCGTCTCCGTATTGGGTGCTGTTCCAAATACGTCAAGCCTATGAGCACAATCAACCTGAAAAAATTGCTCAATATATCGATTTTTCGGCAGTCAAATCGAGTCTAAAACCACAAGTCGAAGACCTCATTCAACAGAAAACTGGGCTACAGCATTTACCCGAATTCGCCCAGTCTTGGGGTGGGCAGCTCAGCACAGTCCTGAGTGCAACGCTAGTCGACAGTCTGGTCAATCCAACCAGTATCATGCTGCTTTTACAAGGCAAAGCATTAAAAGAGTCGATCCAACTACCAGAAATAACCAAACTGACCAATCCGAGCATGATTAGCTCAGGGATTGAACTATTCACGCATGCTGAAAATAAGGTCGCAAAACCACCTCATACATCAACATTATCCAAAAATGATGCAACTACAACCGCTGCAGCTTTAAAGCAAAGCCAGCCACTTGAACCTAAAGCCAGCTACAGCGCTTGGAATCGATTTGATCTGTATGTGCCGCTCCAAGGCCTAAGCGAAGCAAAATATACCGTATTTAGTATGCAACGCCGTGGTTGGAGCTGGAAGATCGTTGAAATTCAACTTCCAAACGCCGCCCAGAACAATGCTTCATAAAAAATAAAATAAATAGGTGCCAGAGATGCAAGATAAAATCAAAATAGTCGGTGACCAACAGGCCGCTGACGAAATTCTGCAATTTTTAGCCAATTGGGATGAGGTCATCTGCCAATTGAAAATTGAAAATATTGCTGAATCCTGCGCAGCAGATGTGTACTTTTTTGATGCCAGTTGTGAAATGCGCGGCTTAATGGCATATCAAAAAATGTGGGAATTTTATCGGGAGTATTTTCGTGAAGGTTTAAAGGTGTTTAGGCGGGAACTGGTCATCCATGCAGAACCTGATATTGCCTTTCTGCACTGTTATTCCAAAATTGATGATAAGAGTGGAATACCAACGCCAGGGATCTCATGGTGTCGTAACACCATTGGGATGAAAAAAACACAGACTCAATGGAAGATCGTTCATCAACATATTTCTGTTCCAGTGGATATTGTGACTCACCAAAGTAAAGTGATTACCTTTTAATTCATCCCAAAACACAGTATGAAAACAGAGCCATGTCGCTCTGTTTTTTTCTTTGCAAATCATTACATGAAATGCGTATGCAGTTCTAAAACTTCAGCCTAAATTAAAAAATAATGACCATCGTTCAGGATAAGAAAATGGATCATAAAAATAATAAATTAGCGCAAGATTTTGAATCATCACCATCAGGTCAAAAGCAAGGCTTACAAGACCTGAACGCCTCGAAGCAAATGCCTCCCGCAGATTTACATAAAGTGATTCGAATCACGGCAGGATTCATCATCTGCAGTTTGCTGATTGCAGCCTTATATCTTGGTAAAGATATTTTTATTCCATTGGCACTCGCAATCTTATTGGCTTTTTTAGTTGACCCTTTGGTGATGAAACTCCGAGGTTGGGGACTACCACAGATGCCATCGATATTTATTGTGGTCGGTTTGGCTTTGGCGATTTTGTCCGGCGCGGCCTCTTATTTGGGTTATCAATTGGGGCAATTAAGCCAAGAGTTACCGCAATATCACGGTACGATTCAAAAGAAAATGGATTCAATTCGTCAATTTGCACGCGGCCCAAGTGTTTGGGATGGCGCAAAAACCACCATAGATACTGTTGAAAACTCGATAGATGATGTGGTGCCTGAAGAGAAAAATCCTAAAGTGCAGCAAGTGGAAGTGGTGGGACAACAACAAACCACGGCTGAAGCGGTCATGGCTTGGAGTGAGCGGGTGCTCAATCCCTTGGCAACCGCAGGTATTGTATTTTTGTTTGTGATTCTGATTTTGGTCAATCGGAAAGATTTGCATGACCGTTTCCTTAAGCTGCTGGGCGGCAATTTAAATATCGGAACAGACGCACTAGATGAAGCCGCCAATCGTATCGGTAAATATTTACGTATGCAGCTGATGGTCAATGTGACCTACGGTATTCCGATGGCCTTGGGACTTTGGTTTATTGGGGTGCCGGCAGCAATTATGTGGGGAATGGTGGCGATAGTGATGCGCTTTGTTCCCTATGTCGGCCCAATGATTTCTGCGATTTTCCCCATTGCATTGGCTTTTGCGGTAGATCCCACATGGAATATGGTGCTATGGACAGTGGGTTTAATTTTGCTCTTGGAATTGGTCAGTAATAATATTATTGAGCCTTGGTTATATGGGGAAAGTACCGGACTTTCAACCTTAGCCATTATTATTGCCGCCATGTTTTGGACGGCTGTGTGGGGGCCAATTGGTTTAATTTTATCGACGCCTTTAACCGCATGTTTATTGGTGCTTTCGAGCTATGTACCATCCTTAGGTTTTATTAAAACCCTGATCGGTAGTACGCCTGCATTGGCACCGCATGAGCGCTTCTATCAAAGATTAGTCGCTGATGATGTGCAAGATGCCGTGGATGTCGCACAAAATTTTATTGCTGAAAAGTTACCGAAGGAGGCGAAGGATGAAATCAAGGCACGTCGGGTTAATGCGTTTTATGCCAAAGTCGCGATTCCAGCCATACGGATTTTTTCGAGAGGCCACAACACCGAGGCCAGTGCTGAACATCGACTACGTTTACATCAGGGATTAAAACTGTTTAATCATAGTTTTCAACGGGCATATCCAGTGGCACAGCAGGATCAGAAAACTGAGGTTTTTTGTATCGGCGCACGTTGGGAAATAGATGTTCAAGTATCGGCTATGTTGGCGCATGGCCTAAGCTTAAGCGGTATTCCGGCACAGGCATTTAGCGACGTACTGATACAAAATCAGCATCAAAGTATAGATGATATCCAAGCAGATATTCAGATCGTCTGTATTTCGATTTTCCATACGGCACCCGAAGCTCAAATTCGCCTACTAAGCCATGTTTTTAAGGCACAGTTTCCGGATAAAAAACTGATTTTTGCACTCTGGAGCTGTGATGAAGTAAAGCAATTAGATGCAATCAAAGAAAATTTCACCGTCGATGCTGTAGTCAATAATATGAATGACTTGTTATTAACCATTGAAGCTTTTCAATTGAAGCAGGGTGAATCTTGGTTGGATGAGCCTGATCCTAGTGTTGAAGCGCAGCGCTTAAAAGCATTAGAAGAACTGAATGTTTTGGATGAGCGGAATTTACCGATCTTTGAACAATATATTGAAGAAGCTCGACAAGCCTTCGATGTGAAATATGCGCAAATTTCTTGGGTCAAGCAAGATTGGGTTTATACCCCAGGTAGTCCTTTGGCTGAGGCTACTGAGCAACCGATGCAGGTGCGCCAGTCGAAGCAAGACTCGATCTGCAGCCATTTGGTGTATCAAAATGAACGCCTGATTATTGAAGACTTACAACGTGACCCACGCTTTGCGCATTTACCTGAATTGATGCATAACCGTATTCGCTTTTATGCAGGCGTTGCACTTAGAGATCGTAATGGGGTGGCGTTGGGAAGTTTCTGTGTTTTAGATCGCCAACCGAATCAAATGACCGATGATGATATGAGTCTGTTAAAAGGCCTGGCGGCAGATTTGATGAATACGCTCAGTGATGAAAATGTGAAGCGAAAAAAATGTGAGGAGATACAGCAACTGAATGATTCGTCTTCATAATTTCAAATGATGCAGCAGATCTTTTAAGACTGGAGTTTCGGTGAAAAGCATTTTAAGATGGTTCTAATATAATTATTTTGAGCCAAAGACATGAACAAAAATAATGTCATCTGGCAACTTCTATTGGGCTACGTTGCTGCATTGGGTTGTAGTGTGAGCTTTGCTCAAATTCAAGGAAACTATTTTTCACATAAGGATTGGGAAATCGCTTGTGATAATACGGGGACTTGTCGCGTTGCAGGTTATCAAGCGGAGGGCAATCAGCCTGCTATTTCTGTGTTATTACAACGTGCTGCGGGAGCTCAAGCGCAAGTCAGCGCACGAGTGAAACTCGATCCTGAAACCTTCAGTGCGGCAAATCAACCACTTCAACTTTATATTTTAGGTAAAAATCAGGGAACTGTGCAGCTTGATGCCAAAACTGCGGAAGGTCAGTTAAGTGCAGCTCAAACTCAAAAACTGATTCAAGCTTTGCAAGCCAATCAACCGATTGTGTGGAAAGGCAACAACAAAACATGGTTATTGTCCGTGCAGGGTGCTAGTGCGGTTTTGCTCCGTATGGATGATTTTCAAAAGCGCATAGGGACAAATTCTGCATTATTACGTAAAGCCAATAGCAGTTCGGCCAATGTACTCAAACCGAAAAGTATTCCAAAAGTGAATATTCAAAATTACAGTAAGGGCTTACAAACGCGGTATGCCGTCAATGCGCCCACAGCCAAACAATTATTTGGATTGATAAAGAAAAAAACGACAGTAGAAGATTGTCCTCAACTCTTTGATGCAAATTTCTTAGAGGATGATCGAGTCGTGGTGTTTCCAATCAATGGAAAAAATGCCTTGGTCGAAGTGCCATGTTGGCGTGGGGCATATAACAGTGGTAATGGTTATTGGCTGATGGATCGTAACTTAAAGCAAATCAAACAATCCGTGACCTTTTCTGGAAGTGGGTTTAGTGAAGGACAAATTTTCTCCAACCAACGTGGACGAGGCATTGGCGATTGTCAAAGTAAAGGGGAATGGTCGTGGAACGGTCAGCGCTTTATCCAAACTTATATGGCAAAAACCACACAGTGCAAAGGATTTGCTGGAGGTGCATGGGAAATTCCAACCTTAGTATATTGGGTTCAACTCGACTCTTAATTACAAAAAGCCCTGATATACAGGGCTTTTAAATCATATAAAGTAGTTTTTATCGGCTTAACATGAATAACCAACAATACTAAAAACGTTTTGGAATTTTTTGTCCGCCCACAACCGGTGATTCAGCGATTTTCAACACACCAAATAGCCATGTTTCGGCATGATGAACAGCCGCTTTGAGCTCATCACCTAAGGCTAAACGCCCAGCTATAAAACTCGCCAATGAGCAGCCTGAGCCGTGATATTCCCCATCTAGTCGTGGACAACGGGTTTCAGAAACTAATTCACCCTGAATGTACAACGAGTTTTGGATATAGTCTGGCGTATTTTCATGGCCACCTTTTACTAATACCGCTTGAGCGCCCATCGCAAAAAGTTTTGCTGTAGCTTTAGATATGTCGTCTTCACCTGTGAGTGCGCGTAATTCTACGGTATTGGGTGTAAGCACAGTGGCAAGCGGAATCAATTCCGCAAAGGCTTTGACCAAAGTTGCTTGATCGCCCAAAGAACCACCACTATTGGCAACTAAAACGGGGTCGAGAACATAATGATATTCGGGATGTTCACGTAAAAACTCAGCGAGAGCCGCGATATTTTCTGTCGTTCCTAGCATTCCTGATTTTACACAGCGAATAGGGAGGTCACCGACGACAGCATGTGCTTGAGCCAACAATAACTCACGAGAGGTTGCTTCAAACGAATACACTTGTTGTGAGTTTTGAACGGTTAATGCTGTACACGCAATGGCAGCATGTGCACCACTTTGACCAATGGCTTCAATGTCCGCTTGCAGTCCTGCACCACCTGAAGGGTCAAGACCTGAAAAGCACAGTACAGTAGGGCGCACAATGATGTCCTTATTACACAAAATTTGCGATAGTATAGGCAACTTTGAGCGAACACTCGATAGTATTTTTGCAGAAGTGAATGGATAAGGTAAAAGCTGTGATTAAGAATATATTGATTGATCTCGATGGAACATTAACAGATCCAAAAGTTGGCATTACCACTTCAGCACGCTATGGACTGGCGAAAATTGGACATCCCATTTCGGATGAGACCAATATCGATTGGATCATTGGGCCGCCTTTGAAAGCCTCTTTGGCCAAAATCCTCAATGTCGATGTGCATAATGTACTTGCAGATCAGGCTTTACTAGGTTATCGCGAGCGCTTTGCCGTTACCGGTTTATTTGAAAATAAAGTCTATCCTGCCGTTGCTGAAACTCTAGCAACCTTACAACAGCAAGGTTTTCGCTTGTATGTTGCTACAGCAAAGCCGACGGTCTATGCTCGCCAAATTTTAGAACATTTTGATTTGGCGCAATATTTTACTGTAATTTATGGCAGTGAACTAAATGGCGAGCGCACCAACAAAGGCGATTTAATTGAATACATTTTGCAGCAAGAACAGTTAGATGCAAAAGAATGTGTGATGGTGGGAGACCGTGAGTACGATATTTTAGGCGCACGCCGTAATGCAGTGCCGAGTATTGCTGTGAGCTATGGTTATGGTAGTGCAGAAGAAATTCAAATGGCTGCACCAGCGCTAGTAATTGACGGTTTTAACGATCTGATTTCGAGTATTGAGCAATTGCAGCAGCAGAAAGTGTCATAGTTTGATTTACCCTTGTGAATGAAGCTGATTATTTAAAGATAATCAGCAAAATCAGAAAGATCAGCCCACAGAAAAACCATTTGAGCAAAGGTGACTCATCATTTTTGATGGTTTCTGCTTCGAGTGCGATACCATGTTTGTCGTAAACAAATACAAAATGTGCATTTGCGCTTAGTGCCATTTCTTGAATGGCTCGTAGCTCGAGCGCGCTGACTTCTTCACATAAGCGTTCTTTTAACTGAATAAAAATAACCGGCTGTCCAAACTCATACCACTTGAAGTGGATCTGTTGTATGAGTTGGTTGAAGCACTGTTCTGCAACCTGATAGTTTCGGACAAAACTTCCACGTTCTATAAAAGCCAGATGGCAGTTTTGTTCAGCTACAATTTGATGATCGTGCGTTAAAACTTGCATTTGATCATAATGGATCTGTACCCAAACTGCGTCAGGAAAAGACGCTAATTTTTCTTTTAACATCACTTTTCGGTTTCATTATTATTTTAGTGGATAGCAGTATGTCATTAAAATTTAGTGAAAAATATAGCTGAGATATAAAAAATACAACGATCTATCGAGTTTTTGTCTTAAAACGTCTTTCGCAGTTTTGTCACTTTGAATTTTTACTTCCATAATTGAAATATCTAACGCTTAAGTAGGTTTTTAAAACCATTATCCTTTTTCTAGAAAACTGTTTCTCATCTGATTTATGTAATCGACCTTGTAACTATTTCAGGCTTTTGAAAAAATTCAGACAGAAAATAATAAAGCTGAATGCTATGTCCAAATCATTTTTATTCCCTAGTCAGTGGCTCAAACCATTGCACCCACGTGATCCACATGAGCACCATCGTGTCGCGACCTCTTTAGAATTGCTTTTTGACTTGATCTTTGTTGTCGCGATCGCAACAGCAGGGCAGCAATTGCATCATGCCATTGTTGAAAATCATTTGGCTCAGGGTTTAACGCTGTATGGCATGGTGTTTTTTGCTTTGTGGTGGGCGTGGATGAACTTTAGTTGGTTTGCTTCGGCTTATGATAATGATGATGCGCTCTATCGAATCTTAACTTTTGTTCAGATTATTGGCTCTTTGGTCATTGCTGCTGGTATTCCAAGCGCTTTTCAAAAGCAGGATTTTGATGTGATTGTGATTGGCTATGCCATTATGCGTCTCGGCTTAGTTACGCAGTGGTTTCGCGTTGCTAAGCATGATCTGTCCCGTCGGAAAACTGCATTACGCTATGCGTTTGGCATCATACTGGTACAAGTCGGGTGGCTGTTCTTTCATTTTTCGCCGCTGCATTTCACCGTTTATCTTTTCATTTTGCTCGCAATTGCTGAACTGTCTGTGCCAGTTTTTGCAGAGGCTGCAAGCCGTACACCTTGGCATGCGCATCATATTGCAGAGCGATATTCACTGCTCACCATTATCGTTTTAGGCGAATCTATTGTCGGATGCTCGATTGCTATAACCGATGCATTAACAAATCAGCGTTTTAGTACTGAACTGATCTTTTTGATGGTAGGCGGCCTGATGATGATGTTCACCATGTGGTGGTCTTATTTTGATACCAGTATTGCAGAGCGTTTAAATAGCCGAAAAATGGCATTTACTTGGGGGTATGGACATTTCTTTGTCTTTATTAGTATCGCGGCGATTGGTGCAGGTTTAGCTGCCGCAGTTGATGTAGTTTCGCATGAGGCACTGATTAGTTCTGAAAAAGAAAGCTACTTTGTGGCGATCAGCCTTGTGATTTATACGACAAGTTTATATTTACTCCATGAATTGCATCATCAAAGTGGCTTTAGAAAACTTTTATATCCTTTAACCGTGGTGATTGTTTTATGTATTCCGTTGTTTATTACTCCTGCGGGTTATGCAATATTTGCGATGGCAGTGGTATATGCATTGAGATTGATGTTTACAAAATGCTATTTAAAATGAAGGTTTATTGTCATAGTTCCGTCTGCGATGAAGGGACTATGACCTTGGTTTGATGATGGTATCCGTCCGTAATCTGCATAACGACAGTCATTTTTAGCTTGTCTATTTTGTAGTTTGAATGTGAGGAAGGTGTGATTTGAATAAATAAGAAAAATAAATAAATCTCTTAATGGTGTACTCCCAAATGAAAAAGGAGAGAAATAAGCTAACAGGTACGTAAAGAAAATAGCTGTTTTCTAATCTCGATAGAAAAGCCAATGGAATACTGAATAAAATTACTAAATAGAGTAAAGGCAGGTGATATTTCCGTTGCCATATTCTCCCGTGGATCAATTCATGGTCAAGACTGAATTGGTCTATATTGGAAATTACTGTAGGGATCGACTGCATAAAATCAGGTTGTTTGAGCACCGTTTTTATTTTCTTTTGTACAAGATATCCATCAATTAAACAGTAGCTTATGAAGATAATCGAAATTGTATGATTAAAAATGATAAGAGGGTAAAAGCATATGCTGAATATGACCAAGATATTAAACGTCAGTGCTCTAAAATAGCAGTGATGACAAGTTCTTGTTGCAGCAATGAGTGTTACTAGAAGCGTAATGATGATTGCGATAATGAGTAGGTAAAAGCGTTGTATGAACAGGTAATACATGCTGAAAAGAAGCCCTATAATAATGACGCATATCCACGACCTATAAATCAGTGAATTTTCTTTTGTTGTTGTATTTATTATTATTTCCATGCTTTATTCTCAAAAATAAACCCTCCGAAGAGGGTTTAAATACGTCACACGACACATCCTTTGTCATTTTCGAATACTTAAATTCAAAAAATTAGCAATCTTTACGACACATAATGACACTTGGATGCGACACATCCAATGACATTTTGAGAAGAAAACGACACATCTTGTGTCATTTTAATAAAAGTATATAAATTAATGAAAAACAATAATTATGAAATTTAAGTTAACTAATATTAATTGTTTTTAATTTTTTATTAAAAAGATATCTATATATCTATCCTAGACGTCGAAAGAATACTAATGCCTAAATCTTTGTACGACAAATTTTGTCGTTGAATTTGTGCTTTCATCTATTCAACAACAGACTTAATGTTAATATTTCAAAACTAACTTTACTAAAATTTAAAAGAGGAAAATATGTCTAATAATGTATGGACAACCACGATAATGTTCGATGAAAACTATCGAGTATTTGGTTTATCCTTTCCAAATACTTTCAATTATGTTGAGTTTCATAAACTTAACAGAGTTGGAGCAACTGCAGAGGAAAAAGAACGTGTAGCGAAATTACTTGATGCTCGGATAGAAGTGACTAAAAAATATCATCTAGCTGAAGAAATATTAACTGCAAATGCGCCTACAGTTCTATATGCTCACGGTTTTAGTAAAACAGTCAAACTCCCTAGTTTTTTCCGTACACAAGAAGGTTTTGTTATTCTCTCTGAAGAGTGTGCGAATGTATTGAAAAAGTTTCGCTTAGGCGAAAGCACACTCTATCCATTATCTTTTTTTGATATTCAACTCAATGAGTTGGTAAATGATCAAACTTATTATTTTTCCAATATTGCTGAGTTAAGAAGTTATTTACGTCCTGAATATTGCACTGAAGAACTAGATAAACGTTCATACACAAAACATGAAAATTATCAACTTTTCAGTTTATACCATGCCGATTATGCCGATTATGCGGTAGCCATAGCGAATGAAGCTACAACATGTGATGTTGATCTATGGCAAGACCCAGAATTAAATCATTCAATTTTTATTTCAGATGAGCTTAAAAAAGCATTAGATGAAGCGCAATTGAGTGATGCATGGCAATTATTCTTATGTGACCTTAAATAAAAGCTAGAAAATAAATATAATAATGCTGTTATACATTCAGTAGATCTATTATTTTGATGGTTGTCATTATACTAAAATTTAAAAACTAATTTTAAAAACTTAAAAGAGGAAAATATGTCAAATAACGTTTGGACAGTAACGTCTATGAATCAGAATAATTTACGAGCATTTGGGCTCTCGTTCCCAAGCAAGTTTGACTACGCTGAATTTTATGCTTTAGGAAAAATATCTAATAAATCTCAAGATGAGATAAAAAAGAGAAAAAACTCTTAAAAAGTATAATTGATATAAGTGACGAATATAAACAATTTAAGAAAGTAGATGATAAGAATATCCCTTATACTTTATATGGGCACAGTATAGATAAAAATATTGATTTCCCAAATTTTTGTCGTACTTTAGAAGGTTTTTTATTAATTAGTGAAAAAAGTGCGAATATTCTAAAAAAATTAATTTGGGCGACACAAAGTTCTATCCTGTTTCATTTTTTGATTTAGATTTAAATGAGCCCATTAATGATAAAACCTATTATTTTTTGAATATAGCCGAATCAAGAAATTATTTATAGCCTGAATTCTGTACGAAAGATTTAGAAGCAGAACCATTTACTGAAAATCTTTATGGATTACATTACTCAGAATATAAAAATAACGCTATTGCAGTTTCGGAGCAGGCAACAGGGAGTGACTTAGATCTTTGGCATGACCCAGAGTTGATTTACTCAATTTTTATGTCTGATGAACTAAAGAAAGCCTTGGATGAAGCTCAATTGAGTGATGCATGGTAATTATTCTTATGTGCTCTTAAATAAAAATGACTTTGTTGCACGTGCCTGCCGATAATGTCTTATCCCGCAATATAATTCGCAAATGAATAAGCTTACTCCCAAAATTTATCGTACCCTCAATTAGTCTATATACAACCGAGCGCGCATTAATTGTGGAAATATTTCCACTGGGTTTGATCCCAAAACTTAATGGTATGCTTGGTCAAAAGGCCAACACGGACGCAATCAAACTTATTCTGACGCAGTCATCTAATGCTGTCTTATAATTCAATTTCTATTCCGTCTATTTTTAGGCTTGCTCACTGGCTTTGTTCAAAGTCTCATTAACCTGTTTGGCCTATATTGAACAACTTTAGAATATTTGACTTTTTATGGTAATAAAAAAGCGGAATATTAAATTCCGCTTTTAAAAATCAAAAATTTACCAGCTTAACGCACCACCAGTTTGGTAATCCGTTACGCGAGTTTCAAAGAAGTTCTTCTCTTTACGTAAGTCCATCATTTCTGACATCCACTGGAATGGGTTATTCACACCAGCAAATTGTTCAGGCAAGCCCAATTGGCTTAAACGACGGTTACAGATGAACTTCAAGTATTCTTCCATCATGCCTGCATTCATACCCAATACACCGCGTGGCATAGTGTCACGTGCATATTCGATTTCAAGCATCGTACCTTCAAGAATCATTTGAATGATTTCTTCTTGGAACTCAGCAGTCCATAGGTGAGGGTTCTCGATCTTGATTTGGTTGATCATGTCGATACCAAAGTTCAAGTGCATAGATTCATCACGTAAGATGTATTGGAATTGTTCAGCAACACCATTCATCTTGTTACGACGACCCATAGACAAGATTTGGCTGAAACCACAGTAGAAGAAGATACCTTCAAGTACGCAGTAGAACGCGATCAAGTTGCGAAGCAAGATTTGGTCGTTTTCAGGTGTACCTGTTTTGAACGTAGGATCACTTAAAGATTGTGTATATTTCAGCCCCCAAGCTGCTTTACGAGCCACTGAAGGAATTTCACGGTACATGTTGAAGACTTCGCCTTCGTCCATACCTAAAGATTCGATACAGTATTGGTAAGCGTGCGTGTGAATCGCTTCTTCAAATGATTGACGTAAGATGTACTGACGGCATTCAGGGTTGGTAATGTGACGGTAGATTGCAAGAACCAAGTTGTTCGCAACCAATGAATCCGCAGTCGAGAAGAAACCTAAAGAACGCATAACAATGGTACGCTCATCTTCGGTTAGGCCATTTTCAGACTTCCAAAGTGCGATGTCATGGTTCATGTTCACTTCTTGCGGCATCCAGTGGTTTGCACAACCGTCTAGATATTTTTGCCAAGCCCATTCGTATTTGAACGGTACAAGTTGGTTTAAGTCAGCGCGGCAGTTGATCATCGCTTTATCGTCAACTTGAACACGCTGAGCACCCATTTCTAGCTCTTCTAAGCCAGGTGCAACGTCTAGATTTTCTAGAGCGTTAGATGCTCTTGCCAACGGATCGGTTGGATCTGTTGGTCGATTTGTACTGGTTCGAGCGGGTTGTGCAGCTGCCAAATTCGGCGATGAGTGCTGTGCATTAGATACCACTTGCGAATCAGTCGTTTTTTGCGGTTCGACGGGCGCAGGCTGGTGAGCTTGTGCAGCTTGTTTCGGTTCATCATCTTCGAAATCGTCCCAACTTAGGATAGACATAACAGTTCTCTCTTCGTTGCTTTATATCTTTTATAGACATCCAGCGTCGCTGAGATGTCCTACTATACGCTCAATTTGTGTAAGCAAAATTAAGTTTTGTCGATCACTGCTCTAAAATTGTTCGGTAGAGCAAATATCCCCACTACTTATTTTGATTACGCGATTTATATGCCTTAAACCAGAAATAGGCGATCGGGACATAAAAAGTCAAAATAAAGGAAACCACCAAAGCAATAAGCCCTAACTGATAGTTATGCGTCATATGTGGCATGGTGGTGTCCTTTATTTCATTGGTAATTCTTAGTCGAGACTAAGAATTACATTAAAATCATTTTTTAGATGATTTAGTTGGCTTCACGGTTTCAACAACAGTAGTTTTAGGATGCTTTTTAGCATATTCCAAAGTTACATATTGACCCGTGATAGCACTTCGAGCAGCTTTATTCGCCATGGCTAAGTACCTCATAATAATTGCTTAGATGACTTCTACTGGCTCGATTGTAAATTCAATGATAGAATTACTATCGCATTCTCTAATGCCAGCCTCGGGGTGACCTCTTAGCAATGCCACATCGAGATTGAAAGCCTTCTAGTTAGTTTTGACGGACGCTAGAGGGCTTTTTTATTGCCTAAATTTTTAATCCCCCTAAATCCCCCTTTTGCAAAGGGGGACTTGCATCCCGCCATTTGCTTCGAGGAATCTCCCTCCTTTATTAAAGGAGGGTTGGGGAGGATTTAAAACCTGTCAGATTACTGACAAGCTTCACAATCAGGGTTGTCAATTGAACATGCCATAGGCACTGGAGCTGCTTGACCAAAACCTTCTTCTTCAGCAGCAACTTCAGCTTTAGGTTCTTCTTTCGCAACAGCAGTTACAGGTGCTGCAACAGTAGCAGGCTTAACTGCGTTCAATGCGCCAGTGTTAATGGTTGATTTCTCAGCAGAAGTCGCACCCAATGCACGTAGGTAATAAGTAGTTTTTAGACCACGTAACCATGCCATTTTGTACGTCATATCGAGTTTCTTACCGTTTGCACCAGAGATGTAAAGGTTAAGAGACTGAGCTTGGTCGATCCATTTTTGACGACGTGATGCAGCATCAACAATCCAACGTGGTTCAACTTCGAACGCAGTCGCGAAGATTGCTTTAAGCTCTTCAGGAATACGTGCAATTTTTTGAACCGAACCTTCGAAGTGTTTCAGGTCGTTGACCATTACAGAATCCCAAAGACCGCGATCTTTTAACGCACGTACTAGGTACGGGTTGATCACTGTGAATTCACCAGAAAGGTTAGATTTCACATACAAGTTTTGGAAAGTTGGTTCGATTGACTGTGATACGCCACAAATGTTCGAAATGGTTGCAGTCGGTGCAATTGCCATCACGTTTGAGTTGCGCATACCGTCTTTTTGAACTTTAGTACGTAAACTATCCCAGTCCAAACGTGTTGTACGGTCAACTTCAAACATACGGTCAGGACGCGCTTTTTGTACGATATCTAAAGAGTCAATTGGCAAGATACCTTGATCCCAAAGTGAACCTTTAAATGTCTCGTAAGTACCACGTTCAACTGCCAAGTCGCTAGACGTTTGGATTGCGTAGTAAGAAATCACTTCCATAGATTCGTCAGCGAACTCAACCGCAGCATCAGAACCATAAGCCAATTTCATTTCGTATAAAGCATCTTGGAAGCCCATGATACCCATACCCACTGGACGGTGTTTCAAGTTCGAGTTGCGTGCTTGAGGAACAGCGTAGTAGTTGATGTCAATCACGTTGTCGAGCATACGAACAGCAGTTTTTACTGTACGAGCAAGCTTTTCACGATCTAACACACCGCCTTGCACGTGTTGTACAAGGTTAATTGAACCTAAGTTACATACTGCGATTTCATCTTCGTTAGTGTTCAGCGTAATTTCTGTACACAAGTTAGAAGAGTGAACTACACCAACGTGTTGTTGTGGTGAACGTAAGTTACATACGTCTTTGAATGTGATCCAAGGGTGACCAGTTTCAAACAACATAGACAACATTTTGCGCCATAAGTCTTTCGCACGGACTTTCTTATGTAGCATGTTGGTTTCTTTCGCAATGCCTTCGTAGTAAGCATAGCGTTCAGCAAATTCTGCACCTGTTAGGTCATGCAAATCAGGTGTTTCAGATGGTGTGAACAGAGTCCATTCAGCATCTTCGAATACACGTTGCATAAACAAATCAGGAACCCAGTTCGCTGTGTTCATGTCGTGTGTACGACGACGGTCATCACCCGTGTTCTTACGAAGTTCTAGGAATTCTTCGATGTCCAAGTGCCAAGTTTCAAGGTATGCACATACTGCACCTTTACGTTTACCACCTTGGTTGACTGCAACAGCAGTATCGTTGGCAACTTTAAGGAACGGTACAACACCTTGTGACTTACCATTTGTACCTTTGATGTACGAGTTAAGCGCACGAACTGGTGTCCAGTCATTACCTAAACCACCTGCCCATTTAGACAACATTGCGTTATCACGCATTGCGCCATAAATGTTGTAAAGGTCATCTGAAATCGTTGTTAAGTAACAGCTAGATAACTGTGGACGTAAAGTACCAGAGTTAAATAGAGTAGGCGTAGACGCCATGTAATCGAAGCTAGACAATAAGTTATAGAATTCGATTGCACGTTCTTCACGGTTTGCTTCGTTCAATGAAAGACCCATTGAAACACGCATGAAGAATAATTGTGGTAATTCGAAACGTACACCATCTGAGTGGATGAAGTAACGGTCAAATAAGGTTTGTAGACCTAAATAAGTAAATTGGTTTGAGCGTTCTGGTTGAATCGCAGCAGCCAATTTTGCAAGGTCAAAGTTAAGTAGTTCTGGAGAAAGAAGATCAAGCTCGATACCTTTCTTCAAGAAAGTTTCTAAAGCGTCGCCTTCATTCGTGTCACTATCTAAACCTAAGAACTCTAACCCTGTAGCAACAAGGTCGTTACGCAATAAACGCGCAGTCACATATGTATAGTTTGGTTCTTGTTCGATACGTGTACGAGTAGCCATCATCATGGTCGTTGAGATGTCTGACTCTTTTACGCCGTTATAAAGGTTTTTTACAGTCTCATCGATAATCGCTCGAACATCGATGCCTTCTAAACCTTCAGCTGCTTTAACAATATTTGCCTCAAGTGCGCCAAGATCAAGCGGTTTAAGCTGACCGTTTGAACCTGTCACTTGTAAAGTAGGGTGGTGGTGAGCACCAGTTTGTTTACGAGCTTCGGCACGTTGTTCGCGGTAAATCACGTAAGAGCGAGCAACTTTTTGCTCACCTGTACGCATAAGCGCAAGTTCAACCTGATCCTGAATTTCTTCAATATGAATGGTACCGCCAGAAGGTAAACGACGGTTAAAGGTATTCAATACCATCTCAGTTAATTGAGAGATACGGTCATGAATACGGCTGGAGTCAGCGCTTTGCTGGCCTTCAACGGCCAAGAACGCTTTACCAATCGCCACAGAGATTTTTTCTGCATCAAAAGGTGCAACGTCACCGGTGCGTTTAATCACCTGAATTTGACCAGGGGTTGAATTCGTTACGCTCATGCTAGCATAGCTCCATTTGTCATCTATTTTTATGTTAGGACCGTTTGAACTGGGCAATTTTTATGCCACAGTGTTTGAGGTTTAAACACAAGACCTAGTGGTTTAAAAATTTATTGAACACAAGATACGGGAAAATTCAGGGTATATCAATATTGACATTTTACTAAATGCTTTGAACTTTTTTGGCAGAAATCCATCTCAAAAAATCCCTATTTTTTATCTTTGTTATATATGCCTTATCCGACAAGGGCATAGCATAGCAAAGTCGAAAAAGAGTGCTTATAGATAACATTGTGGATAACTTCAGAAAGCCTAAAAAGTTGTGAATTAATCAGTCAGTTTTTATTCGATGAAAATGTATCCAAATTTATAATTGTTGGTATTGTGAGCAATAGGTCATGGAAATGATTGGTAAATACGGCTGCAAAAATGTAGCAGGTTAAAATTTATTACAAAATACGATATTGATGTATCAGTTTGGTGAATGCCATCTTGTTTACAATGTAAACGTGTGTATATTGCAAACTATGTTTAAGCGTATCTATCGGATTTCAAATAGGATACGCCCAATCAAATAAGGGGCAATCAATGAGCCAAGAAGAAAAGTTACCTAAAATTTTAATTGTTGAAGACGATGAGCGTCTTGCTCGTTTAACTCAAGAATACTTAATCCGTAACGGACTTGAAGTTGGGGTAGAACCAGACGGTAATCGTGCGATTCGCCGTATTATCGCTGAACAACCAGATATGGTATTACTCGACGTGATGCTTCCGGGTGCAGATGGTTTAACCATTTGTCGTGAAGTTCGTCCACACTACCATCAACCAATTTTAATGTTGACTGCACGTACCGAAGACATGGACCAAGTGTTGGGTCTAGAAATGGGTGCAGATGATTATGTTGCAAAACCTGTTCAACCTCGCGTTTTACTTGCGCGTATTCGTGCATTATTACGTCGTACAGACAAAGCACCAGAAGATGAGGTTGCACAGCGCATCGAATTTGATGATCTTGTAATTGATAATGGTGGTCGTTCTGTCACACTCAATAATGAGTTGGTTGACTTTACCAGTGCAGAATATGACCTTTTATGGTTGTTGGCATCTAATGCGGGTCGCATTCTTTCTCGTGAAGATATTTTTGAGCGTCTGCGTGGTATTGAATACGATGGTCAAGACCGTTCAATTGACGTGCGTATCTCGCGTATTCGTCCAAAAATTGGTGATGATCCAGAAAATCCGAAACGTATTAAGACCGTACGTAGTAAAGGTTATTTATTCGTAAAAGAAACCAACGGCATTTAATGTAAAATACCGTCCCTTAGTTTGGAAAAGTAGGACACTTTTACGTGTTTAAACACAGTATATTTTTGCGCGTTTATGCGGGGCTACTGATTTTAGTCTTTTTAGTCGCTACATTTGGCTATTTGCTGGTGCAAATCATTAACTACCAGCGCGCGCAAGAATATCGTGAATCGCTTACTGACGGTTTGGCTTTCATTATAAGTGAAGGTATTGCACGTCAGCCAAATGAACAACAAAAGTCAGATTGGGTGTCAGATGCATCTGATCTACTTGAGTTGCCTATTTATTATGTAAAAGCTAATCAGGTTGATTTAACCCGAGCGGAAACAAAACGTATAGAAGAGCGTAAAGCTGTAGTGCGTTGGGACGCACAAACCACAGCAGCTTATATTATTATTGGCTTAAAAGATGACCCTGCACATCTACTGTATATAAAAGCTGATAATATTTCAGAACGCCAAATGAAAGCATTGCCTGTATTTATACTGGATTATTTGGTGTATTACCCAGGTCAAGAAAAACAATATCTTGAAAAAATCCAACATCATTTTTCTTATCCAATTTCAATTCAAAATGTTCAAAGTTTACCTTTAGACTCTGAGCAAATCGGCCGACTACGTTTAGATCACAGCATTATTTTGTATCGTGATAGTGCGACTGAGCGCGGCACAACTATTTCGATCGTATCACCAATTCCAAGCTCAACTTCAGAAGTCTTGGTTATGGGGCCTGTGCCACTGTTTAATTGGATGCCTTTCCAGTTGGCAGCGGGTATTACGCTACTGAGCTTGTTTGTCTTGAGCTTGGGTGTTTATGGTCTATTGGTGCCGATGCAACGTAAGCTGCGTGCTGTAAATTATGCGTTAAATAAAATGAAGGGCGGGGACTTATCTGTACGTCTGCCTGTCGAAAGCACGGATGAGTTTGGTACTTTAGCATCGAGCTATAACTCCATGTCAGATCATATTGAGCGTTTAATTGAAGCACAGCGTGAGTTGATGCGCGCGGTATCGCATGAACTGCGGACACCCGTGGCACGTATTCGCTTTGGTGTAGAAATGATGGCGGATGAAGATGATTATGACTACCGTCAGCAGCAAGTCGAACAGATTGATAAAGATATTGAGGCTCTAAATACTTTAATTGATGAAATCATGACTTATGCCAAACTTGAGCAGGGCATGCCATCTTTAGAATTTGAAGATGTTAGCTTGTTTGAAGTTTTAGATCAGGTCTTGATTGAAACTGAAGCCTTAAAGACTGGGAAAACCTTGGAATTGCAAGCACCACCAATTGGAGTAGTTGTGGAAACCGAGCGTCGCTATTTACACCGTGTTGTACAAAACTTGGTGGGGAATGCAGTGCGATATTGTGACGATAAAGTGCTGATTAGTGGTGGTGTGAATGATGAAGGTATGGCTTATATCTGTGTTGAAGATGATGGCCCCGGCATTCCAGAAGAAGATCGTAAACGTATCTTTGATGCTTTTGCACGTTTAGATGATAGTCGCACACGTGCCTCAGGGGGCTATGGTTTAGGCTTATCGATTGTTAGTCGCATTGCATATTGGTTTGGCGGGACTATTGATATTGATGAAAGTCCAATATTAGGCGGGGCGCGTTTCACCATGACATGGCCTGCAACTCGTTTTAAGAAAAATAAACCGAAGTTAGATGTTAAAGAACCGAGTACCAATGAAAATTAAGTAAGCTTAGATATGTAGCTAAGCTGATTTTAGTGAATGATAAGTATAAAAAGCCATTCAATTTGAATGGCTTTTTGATATCAGTTTTCTACTTATTCCGTAATTGTTGCATCGGGTTCAATAATAGGTTTGCCATTTTTTAATGCGGCAAGAGCATCTGCATTAAAATCGATGAGTAAGGAGTTGTTTTTAGCATCGATAGAATAATTGCTAATAAGTTTTTGATCACCGTTTAAAGTTTCAAGTTTATATTCATCTGCAATATTCATAATCCCGTTAAGGTTGGTTGTTGCAGAAGCTAAATCTTGTCGTAACAACTCATAAATATCACGTAAATCAAAAATGGCATTTTGAGCATCAGGATGCTTATCTAAATAGCTTTTAATATGGTGAATCACCAATTGTGCAGATAGAAAATAATCAGGTTTATGCGTAAATTCTAAAGTCATTATTGTCTCTCCGTTGTGATTGCTTTTTGTGTTTTAACTACAAATATCACACTCTTTGTGGGTCGTGTCAAAGAATTGCAAAAAAGTCACAAGAAGCTAAAAAAAGACTTTTTTCTTTGTGCTAATTCAACTTGTTTTTCATTTTAGGGGAAAGATCAAAGCTAATAGATGGGATAAAAAAGGCAACCAATTTGAAACAAGATGGAATTTATTTAATAAATGATACGGCCATGAAAATTTAATACATGAGCTAAAAGTTGAAGGATTTGTTCATGAAACTGAACAGTCATAATTTTCTGTTAAAATCACATAAATGTAATAATTAATAAAAAAACAAGATCTAATCTAATTAAACGATTAATCCTAAATTTAAGGGAGTAAACCCAATTTAAATCCTGAAATGATTAAAAAATCATCCTAAAGACGAATATCGATAAGCTAGCAAGAAGCCTCCTCAATCAGGTACAATTGGCGGGATTAATTTTGTGTTTGGTGTATTTGAAGGCCAATACATACATTCTTTGTTAATAAATAGGCCTGCCAGGAGTTATCCCCGCATGAGTGCCATTACTCCATACGATTGGGCAATTATTGCCTTCGTGATCGGCGTTACATTCCTTTGCGTCTTTATGCTGACCGTCCCTTTACTCCTTGGGGGTAAATCATGGGGTCGTGCTAAGCAAGAGCAGTTTGAGTCAGGTGTAGTAGGTGCTGGTGGTGCACGTATTCGCTTGTCTGCGAAATTCTATTTAGTTGCGATCTTCTTCGTGGTGTTCGATATCGAAGCACTTTACCTTTATGCATGGGCATCTTCTGTTCGTGAAACTGGGTGGGTTGGTTTTGCAGCTGCAGCAGTCTTTATTTTAGTTTTACTTGCTGGTTTGGTTTATGAATTGTCTTCTGGTGGTTTGAATTGGTCACCTTCTGACAAGCGTAAAGCGGCGGGAATTAAACCTAAAATTGGTTCGCCAAATATGGATATCGCAGAAATCACACGCTTTAACTCTATTGAAGAGTTGGTTATGGACCCTACAGGTCAAATTCCAGCGCAATCATCTGGTCGTGTGAAATCTAAGTCACCGACTGCATCATCTGACAAGGAGTAAGACGGGATGAAATATACATTAACCCGTGCGAATCCGGATGCTGATCAATATCCACTTCAAGAGCGTCAAATCGTTACCGATCCGCTTGAAGAAGAAGTGAATAAAAATGTGTTCATGACTCGTTTAGAGGATGTTGCACATACAGCAGTAAACTGGGGTCGTAAAAACTCAGTTTGGCCGTTCAACTTTGGTACATCTTGCTGCTACGTAGAGTATGCAACGACTTTAACAGGCGTGCATGACTTGTCACGTTTCGGTGCCGAGGTTATTCGTGCTTCACCACGTCAGGCTGACTTGATGATTGTTGCAGGTACATGCTTCATGAAAATGGCGCCAGTAATTCAACGTTTGTACGAGCAAATGCTTGAGCCTAAATGGGTAATCTCAATGGGCGCATGTGCAAACTCTGGTGGTATGTACGACATTTATTCAGTTGTACAAGGTGTGGATAAAATCATCCCTGTCGATGTGTATATCCCGGGTTGCCCACCACGTCCTGAAGCTTTAATTCAGGCATTGATGTTATTGCAAGACCAGATTCAACTTGAGCGCCGTCCTTTATCGGCCGTGATTGGTGATGATCTTAAGCCAGTGTATAAGCCAAAGATGATGCCAGAACGTGACCGTAAGAACGCACAGCGTATTGCAGTGAAAAACTTACGCTCAATGGATGAAATTAAATAATCACTGCGACGAAATATTGATACACCCGGACTGGGTGTAATTGTCGTTTTGATTGACTGAATTTGTATTAAATAGGAAGCCAAGCCAATGGCTGAAACTGACATTGCTATGCCAGAATCAACTCCAGTTGATTCCCGCCCTGCATTTGCAATTGTAGAAGAGCTCAAAACCAAATTTGGTGAGAACTTCTACGTGCAAACGACTTTTGAAGACTTTCCAACAGTCTGGGTTGAGCGCGCACGTGTACAAGAAGTTTTAATGTTCTTGCGTACAGTGTCACGTCCATACGTGATGCTGTTTGACTTGTCTGCGGTTGATGAGCGTTTACGTACACACCGCGATGGTCTGCCTGCATCTGACTTCACTGTGTTCTATCATCTGTTATCGCTTGAGCGTAACAGTGATATTCGTATTAAAGTTGCATTGAATGAGTCAGATTTGAACATTCCAACGGCAACCAACATTTGGCCAAATGCCAACTGGTACGAACGTGAAGCTTACGACATGTTTGGTATCAACTTCGAAGGGCATCCAATGCTCCGTCGTATCTTGTTGCCAACATATTGGGAAGGTCACCCGTTACGTAAAGAATATTCTGCACGTGCGACTGAATACACGCCTTATCGCCAAAACCAAGCGAAACAGGATTACGAACAAGAACATCTTCGTTTCGTACCTGAAGATTGGGGTATGAAGCGTGGGAACGATGATGAAGACTTCATGTTCCTAAACTTGGGTCCTAACCATCCATCTGCGCACGGTGCATTCCGTGTGATCTTGCAGTTGGACGGCGAAGAAGTGAAAGACTGTGTTCCTGACATCGGCTATCACCACCGTGGCGTGGAAAAAATGGCTGAGCGTCAAACATGGCACTCATTCATCCCGTATACAGACCGTGTTGACTACTTAGGTGGTTGTGCGCAAAACATGCCTTACGTTCTTGGCGTAGAGCAAATGGCAGGGATTACCGTTCCTGATCGTGCACAATGTATCCGTGTCATGATGTCTGAATTGTTCCGTATCAATAACCACTTATTGTTCATTGGTACTGCGATTCAGGATGCCGGCGGTATGACCCCAGTATTCTATATGTTCGCTGACCGTCAAAAAATCTATGACGCGATCGAAGCGATCACGGGTTACCGTATGCACCCAGCATGGTTCCGTATCGGTGGTACAGCGCATGACTTGCCAAACAACTGGCAGCACCTCATTCGCGAAATCCTAGATTGGATGCCGAAGCGTATGAACGAGTACTACACTGCAGCACTGAAAAACTCAGTGTTTATCGGTCGTACCCGTAATGTTGCTCAGTATGATGCTAAATCTGCATTGGCTTGGGGTGTAACGGGTACTGGTCTACGTGCTACAGGTATTGATTTCGACGTTCGTAAATACCGTCCTTATAGCGGCTACGAAAACTACGACTTCGATGTGCCTTTAGAGTACGAAGGCGATGCTTATGCACGTGTTCTTGTTCACTTCCGTGAAATTGAAGAATCGCTGAAAATCATCAAGCAATGTTTAGACAACATGCCTTCTGGTGCATACAAAGCAGACCATCCACTGGCTGTTCCACCACCAAAAGATAAAACTTTACAAGACATCGAAACATTGATTACGCACTTCTTGAGCGTATCATGGGGTCCTGTAATGCCAGCAGGCGAAAGCTCTGTAATGGCGGAAGTGGTAAAAGGTGCGTCGAACTACTACTTGACTTCAGACAAGTCAACGATGAGTTACCGTACACGTATCCGTACACCAACCTTCACGCACTTACAGCAAATGCCTTCTGTGATTAACGGCAGCTTAATGTCTGACTTAATCATTTATTTAGCGACAATTGACGTCGTAATGGCTGACGTGGATCGCTAAGGGGTAATCGCATTATGATGATTTTGACTGACAAAAAACCACGTGTGAACGTTGAAGGGATTTTAACTGCGGAAGAAATCCACGATATCGAACATCACATTGGTCACTATCCGTACCCACGCGCAGCATGTCTTGATGCGTTGAAGTGTGTACAACGCCGTAATGGCTGGGTAGATGATGCACAGATGAATGCTATTGCGCAATTGCTTAGCATGAGCCTTGCAGACCTAGAAGGTGTTGCAACTTTCTATAACCGTATTTACCGTCAACCAGTTGGTCGCCACGTAATTTTATTATGTGACTCAATTGCTTGTTTCTTGATGGGTGCGGAAACACTTGCTGAAGCATTCCAGCGTGAATTAGGCATTTCATTTGGTCAAACGACTGCAGATGGTCGCTTTACTTTATTGCCAATTTGCTGCCTAGGTAATTGTGACAAAGGTCCGACGTTAATGATTGACGAAGACACTCACGGTCTAGTTGAAGTGACTTCAATTAAACAGTTATTGGAGAAGTATGTATGAATACTGAACCAAAACCAATTTATGGCGACGGTAACCCAGAAACTCACCCATTAACTTGGCGTTTGAGTAAACAGGAACACGTTCGCAGTGCAGATGATTACGAAGCACTTGAAGGTTATGCAGGCTTTAAGAAAGCTGTTGGCATGCAACCGAAAGAAGTGCTTGAAGTGATCAAAGCTGCGACTGTAAAAGGTCGTGGTGGTGCGGGCTTCCCTGCAGGGATCAAATGGTCGCTTATGGCGCCAAATGATAACTCAGGCCCTCGTTACCTCATCTGTAATGCCGATGAAATGGAACCTGGTACCTTCAAAGACCGTCTGTTGATGGAAAAACTTCCTCATCAGTTGATCGAAGGTATGTTGATTGCTGCTTATACATTAGAAGCAACACAGGGTTATATCTTCATTCGTGGTGAATACGTCGAAGCGGCTCAATACTTAAATGAAGCATTGGACCAAATTCGTGCCAAAGGTTACTTGGGTGAAAACATCTTAGGTACAGGTTGGAACTTCGAGTTACACGTGCATACCGGTGCGGGTCGTTATATCTGTGGTGAAGAAACTGCATTGATTAACTCGCTTGAAGGTCGCCGTGCGAACCCTCGTACTAAACCGCCATTCCCACAAGTTGCAGGTGCTTGGGGTCGTCCTACGATTGTTAACAACGTAGAGACTTACAACAACTTACCCGCAATTATGCTTCGTGGTCCTGAATGGTATATCGGTTTATCTGAAGGTAAGTCGAAAGATCCAGGTACTAAAATTTATGGCGCTTCAGGCAAAGTAAAATTCCCAGGTCTTTGGGAACTTCCATTTGGTACAACTGCGCGTGAAGTGATTGAAGATCATGCGGGTGGTATGCGTGATGGTTTAAAACTCAAAGCATGGTTACCGGGTGGTGCTTCTACAGACTTCCTTGCTGCTGAACATATTGACCTTCCTATGGATGCTGAAAGCATCATGAAAGCAGGTTCACGTTTAGGTACGTGTTTGCTCATGGTAGTCGATGAAACTCAGTGTATGGTTTCTGCGACACGTAACTTAGAAGAATTCTTTGCGCGTGAATCTTGCGGTTGGTGTACACCATGCCGTGATGGCTTACCTTGGGCGGTTAAAGCGCTTAAAGCCTTGGAAGATGGCACAGGTAAGAAAGAAGATATCGATCACTTACAAGAACTTACTCGTAAGCTTTGGATTGGTAAAACTTTCTGTGCGCATGCTCCAGGTGCGATGGAACCGTTAATGGGCGCACTCAAACATTTCCGTGGCGAGTTTGAAGCTAAAGTCGTAAATGCGGCAGCTCAAACTAGCAACGTAGAACAAGCTTAAGGAATTCGACTATGGCTACAATTCATGTCGATGGAAAATCGTATGAAGTCAATGGCTCAGAGAACTTGCTACAAGCATGTCTTAGCCTTGGCATCGACATCCCATACTTTTGTTGGCATCCATCCTTAGGTTCTGTCGGCTCTTGCCGTCAATGTGCTGTGACTCAATACGCGAATCCTGAAGATACTCGCGGTCGTTTAGTTATGTCATGTATGACGCCTGCGTCTGACAATACCTACATCTCGATTGAAGATAACGAAGCAAAGAATTTCCGTGCTTCTGTTGTTGAATTCTTGATGACCAACCACCCACACGACTGTCCAGTCTGTGAAGAGGGTGGTCACTGTCATTTACAAGATATGACTGTAATGACTCAGCATGACCGTCGTCGTTACCGCTTCACAAAACGTACGCATTACAACCAAGAGCTAGGCTCTTTCATTTCTCATGAAATGAACCGTTGTATCGCGTGCTACCGTTGTGTGCGTTACTACAAAGATTATGCAGGTGGTACGGACTTTGGTGTGTATGCAAACGCTTCGCGTGTTTACTTTGGTCGTCCAGAATCAGGTACTTTAGAATCTGAATTCTCTGGTAACTTGACTGAAGTGTGCCCAACAGGTGTATTCACAGATAAAACTCACTCTGAACGCTATAACCGTAAATGGGACATGCAGTATGCTCCAAGCGTATGCCAAGGCTGTTCTTCAGGTTGTAACATCTCTCCGGGTGAACGTTATGGCGAACTACGTCGTGTAGAAAACCGCTTTAACGGTGACGTGAACCAATACTTCCTTTGCGATAAAGGTCGTTTCGGTACAGGTTATGTGAACCGTGAAGATCGTCCACGTCAACCACAATTCCGTTCTGGTGCAAATGTAACTACAGTTTCTGTAGACCAAGCATTGGATACCGTAATTGAAAATATCCAAGGCAAAAAAGTATTGGGTATCGGTTCACCACGTGCATCACTTGAATCAAACTTCGCGCTTCGCGAACTTGTAGGTCAAGACAACTTCTCAACGGGTATGTCTCAAAAAGAGCAAAAACTTGTTGAACTTGCAGCTTCTATTATGCAAACCGAAGGTGTTTATAACCCTGGTATGCGTGAAATCGAAAGCTACGATGCTGTGTTGATTTTGGGTGAAGACTTAACTCAAACTGCACCACGTATGGCTCTATCTGTTCGCCAAGCTGCGAAAAATAAAGCCAAAGAAATGGCTGCAGAGCGCCGTACGCAAGAGTGGTTGGCTGAGCCTGTACAACGTATTGCTCAAGATGCGAAATCTCCGATTTACATCCTTGCTGCAACTCAAACACGTTTAGCTGATGTTGCTACCGGTGAAGTTGTTGCATCACCTAACGACATTGCACGTTTAGGTTTTGCGGTCGCTGCTGCTGTCAAAGGTGAAGTGATCTTAGGTTTGGATGACGATGCAAAAGCATTTGCACAAACGATTGCTGACACTTTAAAAGCTGCGAAAAAACCATTAATCATCTCTGGTACAAGCTTGCAAGACGCATCAATCATGGAAGCTGCTGCACAAGTTGCACAGAACCTTGGTAATGCGGGCTTAACATTGACTGTTCCTGAAGTGAACTCAATGGGCTTAGCGATCTTTGGTGGTCAAAGCTTAGAACAAGCATTTGCACAAGATTACGATACTGTGATCGTGGTGGAAAATGACCTTTATCGTCGTTTACCAGCCGCGCAGGTGAATGCTGCACTTTCTGGTAAAGAAGTGATTGTACTTGATCATTCTGAAACTGAAACTGTGAAAAAAGCCAACATCGTACTTTCTGCTGCTTCATTTGCTGAAGGTGATGGTACTGTGGTCTCTCAAGAAGGCCGTGCACAACGTTTCTACCAAGTGTATGACCCAAGCTACTACAAACCAGAACTTGCGATCAAAGAATCTTGGCGCTGGTTACATGCCATTGAAACTGGCGTGAAAGGCAAAGCGATTTCTTGGACAGTTCTTGATGATGTTATCGAGTCAGTAGCGAAAAACGTTCCTGCACTTGAAGCAATTCAAGACGTAGCACCAGATGCTGGCTTCCGTGTACATGGTCTGAAAGTGGCACGTGAACCACGTCGTTACTCAGGTCGTACTGCGATGCGCGCACCACTTTCTATTCATGAACCAAAACAACCAGTCGATAAAGACTCTGCGTTGACGTTCTCTATGGAAGGTTATGTAGGTAACCAAACTCCAGCTTCACTTGTACCATTTGCTTGGTCTGCAGGTTGGAACTCTCCACAAGCTTGGAACAAATTCCAAGACAACGTGGGTGGTCACTTAAAAGGTGGTGATGCAGGCGTTCGTTTATTCGATCGTTTAGCGAAACGTCCAGCACGTACTTTCGTTGCACCTGCACCTGTTGCGGTTAATGGTGAGAGCTTCCGTCTTGTGCCGATGCATCACATCTTCGCTTCTGGTGAATTTACAGTGAAAACTCCTGCGATGGAATCACGTATTCCTGAAGCAATGTTTGCTGTGGGTGAACAAGATGCAGCACGCTTAAATGTTCAAGATGGTCAACGTATCGCTGTGAAAGCAGGGGATGCTGAAATCGTCCTTCCAGTTCAAGTGATTGAATACTTACCTACAGGTTATATCGGTTACCCAGTGGGTCTAGCACCTACAGTATCGCTTGCAGAACCTGTTTCAGTCGCGGTAGGAGTGTAATTCATGGAACAAGAATTAATCCGTCAAACGCCGCTGTGGGCTGAAAATTGGCCAATCGCCTATTCAGTTCTTCAAGCAATTGTGATCTTACTGGTTGTGGTATTGATCGCTGCGTTGATGTCTTTTATTGAACGTCGTTTACTCGGCTTGTGGCAAGACCGTTACGGTCCGAACCGTGTAGGTCCGGGCGGTATGTTCCAGATTGTTGCCGACATGCTGAAAATCATGTTCAAAGAAGACTGGACACCAAAATTTGCTGACAAATTGACTTTCCGTATGGCTCCAGCAGTTGCGATGGCAACTGCGGTGCTATCGTTCATGGTTATTCCTGTTTCACCTTATCTAGGTGTTTCAGACATGAGCATCGGTCTATTGTTCTTTATGGCAATGGCTGGTATTGCGGTATACGCAGTATTATTCGGTGGTTGGTCATCAAATAACAAATACGCATTACTTGGTGGTTTACGTTCTGCTGCTCAAACCATTTCTTATGAAGTGTTCTTGGGTATTTCACTGATGGGTGTGGTTGCGATTGCAGGCTCATTCAACATGCGTGAAATTGTTGAAGCTCAACGTGATGTTTGGTTTGTTATTCCTCAGTTCTTAGGTTTCTTGATCTTCGTGGTTGCGGGCGTTGCGGTAACTCACCGTCATCCATTTGACCAACCAGAAGCAGAACAAGAATTGGCGGAAGGTTACCATGTCGAATACGGCGGTATGAAATGGGGTATGTTCTTCGTTGCGGAATACGTCAACGTCGTACTGATCTCTGCATTAATCGTGACTTTATTCTTCGGTGGTTGGTTAGCGCCTTTCAACCTAGATATTCCATTCATTCCAGCTGCGTTCTGGTTCATTATTAAAACAGCATTCTTTGTAATGATGTTTGTCTTGGCTCGTGGTTCTTTAATGCGTCCACGTTATGACCAAGTCATGAACTTTGGTTGGAAAATTTGCTTGCCATTGGCGTTGGTTAACCTTCTGGTAACTGGTGCTGTGATTCTGATGAATCAGGCCTAAGACAGCAGGGAGAATAAAATGTTTAAATTTCTAGCTGGATTTGGGTCAATTGTACGTTCGTTGTGGATGGTATTCTCACACGCGACACGTAAACGTGACACCATTTTATATCCAGAGGTTAAAGCGGAAGACATCGTACCACCACGTTTCCGTGGTCGTATCGTGTTAACGCGTGACCCTGATGGTGAAGAGCGCTGCGTTGCATGTAACCTTTGTGCGGTTGCATGTCCAGTCGGCTGTATTTCACTACAAAAAGCTGAAAAAGAAGATGGTCGTTGGTATCCGGAATTTTTCCGTATCAACTTCTCACGTTGTATTTTCTGCGGTATGTGTGAAGAAGCATGTCCTACGACTGCGATTCAAATGACACCTGACTTTGAGTTAGGTGAGTATGTTCGTCAGGACTTAGTATATGAGAAAGAAAACCTTCTTATCTCAGGTCCTGGTAAATACCCAGACTATAACTTCTACCGCGTAACAGGTATGGCTGTTGCTGGTAAAGATAAAGGTCAGGCTCAACGCGAAAGCACACCAGTTGATGTACGGAGTCTATTACCATGATGTGGCCATTTTATTTGATGGCGCTTGTGGCCATCGTCTCTACCGTTCGTGTTGTAACTAACACGAACCCAGTACACGCTTTATTAAGCTTGATTATCTCTTTACTTGCAGTTGCAGGTATCTTCATGATCGTGGGTGCGCCGTTTGCCGGTGCCCTCGAAATTATCGTTTACGCTGGCGCAATCATGGTGCTATTCGTATTCGTCGTGATGATGCTGAATCTTGGTCAAAATACAGTTGAACAAGAAAGCAAATGGCTGACTTCTTCAGCGTGGGCATATCCTGCGTTGATGAGCTTCCTGATGGGTCTAATCCTTGTTTGGATGTTGAAGTCAGACTACACAACTGCTGGCACTGTCATGGGTGCTCAAGTTGTCGGTCCGAAAGAAGTGGGTACTTCACTCTTTACTCAGTACTTATTGCTGGTTGAAGTTGCTGCGATGTTATTGCTTGGCGCACTTGTCGCTGCATTCCATCTTGGCAAACGTGAGCCAGGTGCAGAAGAGGACAAAGAATAATGGGCAACATCCCTTTAGAACATGGTTTGATCGTTGCAACCATTCTTTTTGCACTGGGTTTTTACGGTGTGATGGTTCGACGCAACCTACTATTTATTTTAATGAGCCTTGAAATCATGATGAACGCAGCTGCTTTAGCGTTCGTTTTGGCAGGAAGCGCATGGGCACAGCCAGATGGTCAAGTGATGTTTATCTTGATCTTAACGCTTGCTGCAGCAGAGGCTTGTATCGGTCTTGCGATCGTCCTTCAGTTCTATCATCGCTTCCATCATCTGGATGTGGATGCTGCTAGTGAGATGCGCGGATGAGTTATTTATATTTAACAGTACTATTCCCGCTAATTGGTTTTATCCTGTTGGCGGCAGGTCGTAAAAATCTTCCTGAATCAGTTGCTGCAATTATTGGTGCAGGTTCAGTTGGTCTTTCAGCTTTATTTGCATTAATTGCCGGTATCGACTTTGTTAATAATGGTTCAGTTGCAACAACTCAGCATCTTTGGACTTGGTTCAGTGCAGGTAACTTAGCACCGGGCTTCACGCTTCATTTAGATGGCTTATCATTATTGATGATGGGCATGATCACAGGTGTGGGTTTCTTAATTCACATCTTTGCAACATGGTACATGCGTGGCGAAGAAGACTTTGCACGTTTCTTCTCATACTTCAACCTATTCGTAGCAAGCATGCTGCTTTTAGTGTTGGGTGACAACTTAGCGTTGTTATTCCTCGGTTGGGAAGGTGTAGGTCTATGTTCATACCTATTGATTGGTTACTACTACCAAACACCTGCAAACGGTTTTGCTGCAATTAAAGCATTCACTGTAACACGTGTGGGTGACGTATTCCTACTGATCGCATTGTTCTTGATCTACCAACAATTCGGCACTTTAAACATTGCAGAAGTTGTAGCTGCTGCGCCAACAGTTTTGGCTCAGAGTTCTTCAATTGCGATTTGGACTGCATTGATGTTGTTCTTGGGTGCTGCAGGTAAATCTGCTCAGATCCCATTACAAACATGGTTGGCAGATGCGATGGCTGGTCCTACACCAGTATCTGCATTGATCCACGCAGCAACAATGGTAACGGCGGGTGTTTACCTATGTAGCCGTATGTTCAGCGTGTTTGAACAAGCGCCAGAAGTGATGATGTTCATCTCAATCACAGGTGCGGTGACATTGTTAGTTGCAGGCTTTGCTGCATTGGTACAAACAGACATCAAACGTATTCTTGCTTACTCAACTATGAGTCAGTTGGGTTATATGTTTATGGCTGTAGGTGCTGAAGCTTACCAAGCAGGTCTATTCCACATGCTGACTCACGCATTCTTCAAGGCATTATTATTCTTGTCTTCTGGTGCAGTGATTTTGGCTTACCATCACGAGCAAAACATCTTCAAGATGGGTGGTCTATTCCACAAAAACAAATTCTTGTTTGCTTGTTTCGCGATTGGTGGCGGTGCATTGGCTGCGATTCCATTCATCACGATCGGCTTCTTCTCGAAAGATGCGATTCTTGGTGCGGTATGGGTGAAAGGTCAAGCGATTGCAGTTTATGACTGCTTGTACTGGACTGGTGTAGCAGGTGCGTTCTTAACTTCAATTTATACATTCCGTCTTATTTGGGTTGTATTCTTTGGTAAAGAAAACACGCCTTACCATGAAATCAAAGGTGTTACTTACTGGGGTCCATTGGCGATTCTTGCAGTGCTTTCAACTGGTTTAGCTTATGTATTAAAAGCACCAGTAACGAATATTTTAAATGCTGCACAAATCCCAGCGTTTAATATTCCAGAAGCACTAGAACACGGTATGCATAGCGCTGAATACACAGCTGTTGGTATTGCACTTGCAGGTCTTGCAGTGGGTGTGGTGTTATTTGCCTTTGCTTATGGTGCAGTGAAATCGTTCGCGAAAACTTCACTGGGCGCGGGTCTTGCAAATATCTGTCGTAATGCACTTGGTTTCGATGCTTTGTACAACATTGTTTTCGTTAAGCCTTATTTGCTACTGGCTAAAATCTTTGGTCGTGATCCAATTGACGGCTTATGGCTTGTATTGCCTGCACTTGTTAAAGGCGGTAATAGCTTTACAAGTTCACGTCAAACAGGTTCATTGCGTGAATACGCATCTAGTATGGCATTCGGTACGTTTGCATTACTATTGATCCTGGTCGTGATTCAGGTCGTGGGGAAATAAAATGGAAACTCCAAACAATTTAATTCTACCCGCTCTGATCCTTATTCCGTTCATTGCAGGTTTTGTATGCTGGCTTGTCGATAAACTCGACAAGCACTTACCACGCTATATTGCCTTAATTGGTATGCTATTAACGTTGGTGTTAACCGTCGTTTTATGGCAAAGCGGTACTTATAACTACGAGTTGGGTACACAAGCTCCACAGTGGGCTGCTCAATTTAACCTACCGTGGATTACCACTTTAGGGATTAACATTCACCTTGCGGTGGATGGTCTTTCACTGCTTATGGTGGGTTTAACTGCATTACTGGGTGTACTTGCGGTCGGCTGTTCATGGGGTGAGATTCAAAAGAACGTTGGTTTCTTCCACTTAAACCTACTGTGGTCTTTAGGTGGTGTGATCGGTGTATTCTTAGCGATTGACATGTTCCTATTCTTCTTCTTCTGGGAGATGATGCTGGTACCAATCTACTTCTTGATCGCACTTTGGGGTCATAAAGGGGCAGAAGGTAAGTCACGCGTTTACGCTGCAACTAAATTCTTTATCTATACTCAGGTTGCGGGTCTGATCATGTTGATCGGTATCTTGGGTCTAGTGGTTGTTGGCTTCCAACTTCACGGTCAAATCAGCTTTAACTATGACTTCTTGATGAGTGTTGCACACACTGTTGAGGCGAAAGCTCCAGCACTTGCGTATGCATTCATGATCTGTATGTTCATTGGTTTTGCGGTAAAACTTCCAGTTTTCCCATTACACGGCTGGTTACCAGATGCACATGCACAAGCACCTACAGCGGGTTCTGTCGACCTTGCAGGTATCTTGATTAAAACTGCGGCTTATGGTCTTTTACGTTTCGTTATTCCATTCTTCCCAGTAGCATCTGCTCAGTTTGCTGACATCGCGATCATTCTTGGTCTAATCGGTATTTTCTACGGTGCATGGTGTGCATTCCAACAAACAGACATGAAACGTCTGCTTGCGTACACATCTATTTCGCACATGGGCTTCGTACTTCTTGCCTTGTATGCAGGTAACATCCTGACATTCCAAGGCTTGATGATTATGATGCTGGCTCACGGTCTATCTTCTGCTGCATTGTTCATTATGTGTGGTCAGGTTTACGAACGTCTGCATACACGTGACATGCGTTTGATGGGCGGTATTCGTGGTCAGTTCCAATACCTTTCATTCTTCTTAATGTTCTTTGTTGCGGCACTTGTAGGTATTCCGGGTCTAGGTAACTTCATCGGTGAATTCCTGATCTTGATGGGTTCTTATGACAAGTTCCCTGTGTATACAATCCTTGCTGCAGTAAGCTTAGTATTTGCCGGTCTTTACGGTTTAATCCTGATCCACAAAGCGTTGTTTGGTACACCAAACGAAGAACAAAAACAGCATTACGCAAATCCGTTGAAAGACTTAAATGCGCGTGAAGTTGTGCTTCTTTTAATCTGTGCTCTTGGTCTAGTATGGCTTGGTCTATTCCCACAAAGCTTCCTTGATATTTCAAATTCAAGCATGGCGTGGATTGCAAATAGCTATATCCCAGTTCAAGAAGTCGTTGATGTTGTGCAGCAGATTGCTGTACAACCTGAAAATGTGGAGATGCAATAAGCCATGGACTTCACAATGTCATTTTCTGAGCTTATGCCATTAGCTCCTGTGATGATCGTGGCTTTAACTGCGATCGTCGTGATGTTGCTAATTGCAATCAAGCGTAACCACAATTTAGTTGCAACGACTTCCGTTATCGGTCTGAACCTTGCAGCCTTTTATATTATTTTTGTTTTCGTTGCAGGGCAGTATGCACCTGCAAACGTAATGAATTTGTTCATCGTAGATCCATTTACGATGTTGTACCAATTCGTGATTTTGATTGCAGCACTTGCTTGCTGCACATTGTCACATGCGTATATCGAAACCTATAAAGATAACCGTGAAGAACTTTATATCTTGATGCTGTGCTCTGTAACAGGTGCATTGTTAATGGTTGCAAGTTCTCACTATGCGTCATTCTTTATCAGCCTTGAGTTAATGTCGATTCCTGTATACGGCCTATTGGCTTATACACACCAACGTTCACAGTCGCTTGAAGCGGGTGTGAAATACTTGGTGCTTTCAGCAACCGCTTCTGCGATGTTGTTGATGGGTATGGCTTATGTATATGCGTATACAGGTACAATGGCATTCGTTGCTGAACCAGGCAAAATGTTCACAACATTCAGCCAACCGGGTGTAGTCCTTGGTCTTGCACTGATTGTATTTGCTGTTGCATTTAAATTGTCTCTTGCGCCATTCCACAAATGGACACCAGACGTGTATGCAGGTGCGCCAGCGCCAATCGCGACATTCTTAGCGACTGTGGCTAAAGTGGCAATGATCGGTCTATTCGTTCGTTACTTCTTGGCTTCTGGCTTAATCCTTTCTGACAGCTTCATCACGATCGTGACCATCATTGCAGTATTGTCTATCCTTGCGGGTAACTTACTAGCAGTACGTCAAGTGAACTTGAAACGTATCCTTGCATACTCTTCAATCGCTCACTTTGGTTACTTACTTGTTGCGATTGTCAGTGCACGTAATACTGACTTTGTTCAAGTACAAGGCTTTGCAACATTCAGCAGCGTCAACGTTTATGTGATTACTTATGTATTAACAACGATTGGTGCGTTCGGTGTTGTGACACTGATGTCTAGCCCTTACAACAACAAAGACGAAGCAGGTAGTCTTGCTGAGTACCGTGGTTTGTTCTGGCGTCGTCCAGTGTTGACTGCAACACTCACTGTCATGATGTTATCTCTTGCAGGTATCCCATTAACAGCGGGCTTTATTGGTAAGTTCCTTGTGATCAAAACAGCAGTTGCTGGTGGTTCATGGTTCTTAGCTGCAATGGTGATCCTTGGTTCAGGTATCGGTTTGTACTACTACCTACGTGTGATGGTTGTGATGTACATGACTCCGCCGGAAAACCCACGTATCGACGCTGTCGATCATTGGGGTCAAAAAGTGGGTGGTATTATGGTGCTTGGCGCAGCTGCACTTGTGTTGTTGATCGGTGTATATCCAGATCCAATCATTGCAGTATCTCAAGTGGCATACTTTGCGATCTCACCTGAATTACAACAGTTCATTTTTAGCTTAATTCAAAGTGGATTTAACTAATGAATTAAGCAATTAATTTGCTTATTACAAAAAAGCCTCCTGTAAAGGGGGCTTTTTTATTTTTATCATTTGTTAAATAGCTTTATAATGGTTGAAATTTTATCTTAACCTTTTAGGTGTTCTCCCGTGGCTATCCATGAAATCCGTCATCCGCTTATTCGACATAAACTCGGCTTACTTCGTCGTGCAGATATTAGTACTAAAAACTTCCGTGAGCTTGCTCAAGAAGTGACTATGCTTCTGACTTATGAAGCAACGAAAGATTTACCAATGGTCGATCATGAAATTGATGGTTGGAATGGTAAAGTAACTGTAGATCGTATTGCCGGTAAAAAAATAACAGTCGTACCGATTTTACGTGCAGGTATTGGTATGTTGGATGGTTTCTTAAACCTGATTCCAAGTGCGAAAGTATCTGTATTGGGTTTAGAGCGTGATGAAGAAACTTTAGAAGCGCGTACTTACTACAAAAAATTAGTACCAGACGTACAAAACCGTTTAGCGATGATTATTGACCCAATGCTTGCAACAGGTTCATCGCTCGTTGCTGCTATTGACGTTCTAAAAGCCAGTGGTTGTAAAGATATTCGTGTCATGGTGCTTGTTGCCGCTCCAGAAGGCATTAAACGTGTGAATGAAGCTCACCCAGATGTGATCATTTACACAGCATCTGTAGACCAAGGTTTAAATGAAAACGGTTATATCGTTCCTGGTCTTGGCGATGCAGGCGATAAAATTTTCGGTTCAGTTCAAAAAGACTAATTTTTGCATCATGAACAGAAAAGGGGCTTTTATAGCCTCTTTTTTATATACTAAAGACATTGGAATAAATGGAATAGGGTACTTTATGAAGTCCGAACAATATAAAGGTAAAGTGAAGCAGTACAATCCTGAAAAGGGCTTTGGCTTTCTTTCATGTGAAGAAGGTGATGTATTTTTCCATATCTCTGACTTTCCCGCAGATGGTGTCGAGCCAAAACGTAATGATCGTGTGAAATTTAATGTGGTGAAAAATGGTGATCGTTATAAAGCCATAAACATTGAGCGTGAAGAAGACAAATCTGCAAAAGCTAAAAAATCTAAAGTAGTGGCAAATAACCAGTCAATTACTTCAGCTTTGCTTTCGAATTTGCGTAAATAATGTGATTGTAAGATTTCATGGAAATCTTTGAAATAAAAAAGAGGTCTATCTAGCCTCTTTTTTTATTATCATAAGAGTATTAAAAGAAAAGATGAGAGACAATTTTTATGTTTAAAGAGGGGAAAATCAAAAGCTATAACGTTGAGCGCGGCTTTGGATTTATACAACAAGATCAAGCACAGGATTTATTTTTTCATATTCGTGATTTTCCTAGCAGACACATTGAACCACGTGTTGGAGAAAATCTCAAATACAGGATTGAAGAAGATCAAGGTAAATTTAAAGCTGTAAATATCATCCGTTTAGATTTGAAAAAAGAGCAGTCCACTCATGAACAGATAAATCCGTCATTTGAATCAAGGTCGGATCGAGTGAACGATCAAGTTACTCGTCACGATATAGCCAAAGGCACAGTCTGGGGCAGTAAAATCTTCAGCATGATTGGACTCATTGTAATTGTAGTATTAGCTGTGGCTGTATATGGGAAATATCAGCAGTACCAAGAACAGAAGCAGCTACATTTACAACAGCTCATGCAAGAAAATGAAAAAATCGTAAAAGAACAACGTAAAGCTCAGGGGGATTTACCCGATCGGGTGCTGTCTGAGCAAGGTGAAAAAAATCTATACGGAACAGCTTCAACGCACGCTCAGTCTGTTGTTCAAGACACTGCGCAGGCACCTGCTTCAAGTGATTCGCCAAGGGCAGTAGAAAAAGCTCAGTTTAGTTGTGATGGACGACAGCATTGCAGTCAAATGCGCTCAAGAGATGAAGCTCAGTGGTTTATTAAGAATTGTCCAAACACGAAGATGGATGGTGATAATGACGGTATTGCTTGTGAGAATGATTCTAGGTGGTAATGGAAGCATTCACAAAAAAAGCGCCATTAGGCGCTTTTTTTATTTAGACAGATTTTTCACAAAATTGCATAAAGGCTTTGAGACCCGGTCCTTGGTATTTCTGACGATGTACCAACATAAATAATGGACGGGCTAGTTGCCAGAACGGCGTATCTAAAACCACCAATTGACCTTTTTCACGTAAAGGCTCAATTGCCAGTTTAGAAATACATGACATACCAAGACCACCTGCCACGATTTTTAAAATGGCTTCGTTATGACCCAAGGTTAAACGAATATTGGCATCTGGCAGGTCTTTTAAAATTGCGTTGTCAAATACTTCACGTGTGCCTGAACCTTCTTCACGTAAGATCCATTCCACGTTCTCAAAGTCAGCTGCAGTGAGTGCACGATCCAACTTCGCTAAAGGGTGCTCTGGTGAACAGCACACGGCAAGTTCATCGTCACGCCAGTGAATACATTGCAACTGTGGCAGATGGCATGAACCTTCAATTAAGGCCAAATCCAACTGAAATTGGTTTACCGCTTCAATCATTTGGCGGGTATTGCCGACTTGAAGTTGTAAATGTGCTTGAGGCTGAATTTGTAGGAAATCTGCCATGAGGTCTGGCATCAAGTAGTCACTGATGGTCAGGGTCGCACCTAAACGCAGATCAATACTTTGTAGTTCGCCTTTGGCTGCTTGTTCAAAAGCTTCGCAGCGCCCTAAAATTTCCAAAGCTTGTGGCAATAAAAAACGACCCAAGTCATTCAATTGCAAGCGTTTACCTAGTCGGTCAAACAGTGGAGCACCGAGACCATCTTCGAGGTCTGCCAATGCCATACTTGCTGCACTTTGAGTAAGTTTGACAGCATCACTGGCTTTGGTAACGGTACCTTCTTGAGCGACTGCTACAAAAACAGCCAACTGGCGTAAAGTCATGCGCATGAATCAGGCCTTAACATTTAAAAAATATTAATAAATTATGCTGTCATGCTAACATGAGCACAGTCTGTCACGCCACGTTCAAATCATGTCAATTGAAAAATTTAGCTTAGAAAAGGTTTTATCTGTACACCGTTGGACCAATACTTTGTTCAGTTTTACCATGACACGCCCTGCACATTTTAAATTCACCGCTGGTCAGTTCGCACGAATTGGTTTGAAAGTGGGCGAAGAATTGGTGGTTCGTGCCTATTCTGTTGTGTCGTCACCCTTTGATGAAACTTTAGAGTTTTTTTCTATCGTCGTTCCAGATGGTGCGTTTACTTCAAATTTGCAGCATCTACAAGTGGGCGATGAGCTGTATTTAGAAAAAATACCATATGGCTTCCTTACCTTGGCGCGTTATCAGTTGCCATTGCCGAAGGACTTATGGCTGTTGGGAACAGGAACGGGGCTGGCACCATTTTTATCGATGTTACAAGACTTTGAAACGTGGTCTAAATACGAAAAAATTAATCTAGTCTACAGTGTGCGCACCGTATCAGAACTGGCTTATGTCGAGCGGATTCAAGAAATCGCCGAGACCTTTGGTGAAGGGCATACGGGCTTTAAATTTATTCCTATTGTGACACGTGATCCAAATGCACCGCTGCATGACCGTCTACCAGTTTTAATTGAAAATGGTGAATTAGAACAGGCGGCTGGCTTTGCATTTAATGTGGAAACGACGCATGTCATGCTGTGTGGTAATCCACAAATGGTTGACGACACAAAGGCGGCTTTAAAGGCGCGTGGTTTGACCATGAACCGTCGTGGTGAAGGCAATATTGCTGTAGAAAATTATTGGTAATCTGTCATGAAAAAAGCTCATCGAAGGATGAGCTTTTTTATTTTCGGAAATTAAATAACTGATGTTATGCATGCAAAAGTAATTTTGCATTTTTAAAATGATTTTAAGCCAATTCGACGGAGTCTTACATCAAGGGAATGAATAAAGGGATTAGCCTTCGGCTGGAGGTACTTTTACGAAGCACGCTTCTTATTAGGCAAAATGAGAAGCGTGCTTCGCAAGGAAACCATCTTGCGGTGCAATGCACCTGACCGACAAAACTCGTTCACTAGTGTCTAATTATCTAAAGTATCGCAAAAACATTTTTAATTAGAAGAAGTCCTATCTCAAACACTTGCGGATGACGTTACCTCGTATCGTACTTTTATTTGAATCAAATTACGCTTCTGATGTTACTTCGTAACATCAGTTAAATAAACGTTTTGATGTTAATGCAGAATTTTATTTAAGAACTGCTGCGCTCGTTCACCACGAGGGGCATTAAAGAAATCATCTTTACTGCAGTCTTCCACAATTTTTCCTTGATCCATAAAGATCACACGGTCCGCAACCTGACGCGCGAAACCCATCTCATGGGTTACACACATCATGGTCATACCTTCTTTGGCAAGACCCACCATCACATCAAGCACTTCGTTAATCATCTCTGGATCAAGTGCCGAAGTCGGTTCATCAAACAGCATGGCAATCGGGTCCATACTGAGCGCACGTGCAATCGCAACACGTTGTTGTTGTCCACCTGATAACTGTGCAGGGAATTTAGCGGCATGCGCACTTAAACCCACACGGTCTAAATAAGCCAAACCTTTTTTCTTGGCTTCGGCTTCTGATCGACCCAAGACTTTAACTTGCGCAATGGTCAGGTTTTCGGTAATGGATAAATGTGGAAACAATTCAAAGTGCTGGAACACCATACCGACACGACTACGCAATTTATTTAAATCGATTTTGGGGTCATTAATGGAAATACCGTCGACTAAAATCGTACCGGCCTGAAAAGGCTCAAGTCCATTAACGGTTTTAATGAGCGTTGATTTACCTGAACCCGAAGGTCCACACACTACAACCACTTCACCTTGTTTAATTTGAGTCGTGCAATCGGTAAGCACTTGAAAATCTTTATACCATTTACTGACATTTTGGAGGTCAATCATCGTTTTTTGATCGGTCATACACTTAACCTCCGTTGTAATTTTTTAACTGCATAGGTAGCGATCATACTAATAGTGAAATACACCAGACCGGCAAACAGAATGTATTGAGTTAACAATGACATGAGGTCGCCTCGAACATAGTTGGTGCGGAAAAAGTCTAACAGTCCGATGGCATAAACCATGGTTGAATCTTGGAACAGAATGATGGTTTGCTGTAAAAGCAGTGGCGTCATTTTGCGAAAAGATTGCGGCAAAATAATTAAGCGCATCGCTTGGCTATAGCTCATACCGAGAGCATAAGCTGCAGAAGTTTGACCTTTAGGAATCGATTGGATCCCGGCACGGACAATCTCTGAAAAGTAAGCCGCTTCAAATAACATGAAGGCCACGATACTCGACACAAGGGCAGTATCAATCGTTAGATAGTTACCTGTGATCCCTGTGTAGATAAAGGGTACGGCAAAGTAGAACCACATCAGCACCAAGAGCAAAGGTATAGAACGAAAGAGGTTCACATAGCCTTTAGCAAAAATATTAAAAGCCTTAATCGAGGACAGGCGCATTAACGCCAATAAAGTCCCAATAAAGACACCACCAATGGTTGCCGTGATCACCACTTTGAGTGTGATGCTGAAACCATGCCATAGCGCAGGGCCAGACGCTTGGAGGTCTTGAATAAAAGAACTGAGCCATTCCATTATTTATCTCCTGCAATTAAGCCAGGAACGCGTAGGCGTTTTTCCAGAAAATTCATGAAACCAATTAAACAGATATTGATCACGATGAAAATAATGGTGACGTAGGTATAAATTTCGATGGTGTTTTGCGTGTATTCACTGATGGTTTTCATCTGTGAAATGATTTCTGCAACACCGACCAAAGACGCAACTGAGGTGTTTTTGACACAGTTGGTCAACTCAGAGCTGAGGGGTGGCAAAATCGTGCGGAATGACTGCGGTAAGATCACATAGCGGTAAAGTTGAGCCGTGCTAAATCCCATGGCATAACCTGCATTGGTTTGCCCCAAAGGAAGTGCTTCAATACCTGTCCTGACTTGCTCACAGACCCGTGCAGCTGTAAATAAACCCAAACCGACACTTGCAGAAATTAAGGCGGTCGTATTTGCCCCAAGGTCATTCATCCACCAGCTTTTAATCGCAGCAGGGAGGAAGTTGGGTACAACATAGAACCATATAAACAGTTGAATCAATAAGGGTACATTTCGGAAAATAGTCACGTAGGCCGTACCAATACTTCGTGCTACAGGACTCGGTAGGGTACGCATAATACCCAAGATGCTGCCAAGCACCATCGCAATGCTCCATGCCACCAAAGCGATGACAAACAGCCAGCCGATCCCAATTAAAATCCAATTCAGGTAGGTTGAATCACCTACACCTGTAGATTGGAACAGCACACCCCAATTCCAGCTATAATTCATAGGAACTCCCTATAATGAGCTTAAGCCAAAATCCGTTTGGCTTAAGCATCTTTAGAATGTTTAGGGAAAGTTATTCGTCACGGTCATGTGGATTACTAATCAATGCTTTTAATTGATCAGACATCGGGAAATTTAAATTGATATTTTTTGGTGGAATTGGCGTTTGGAACCATTTTTTATACATGTCATTGATTTCACCAGAGCTATAAGTTGCTTTGATTGCATCATCAACCACTTGTTTAAAGCCAGTATCGCCTTTACGCATCATACAACCATAGATTTCATGAATCGGTGCTGTACCCACGATTTCCCATTTATTTGGATCTTTGGCTTTTGATTTTTCACCCGCCAGTAAAATATCATCCATCATAAATGCTGCTGCACGACCATTTTGTAGCATGAGGAAAGACTCAGCATGGTCTTTGGCAGAAATGACTTCACCAATACCTAATTCTTTTTCATGTTGACGAATGTAACGCTCAGATGTAGTCCCTGCTGTGGTGACTAATTTTTTGCCTTTTAGGTCAGCAAAGTCTTTAATCCCAGAGTCTTTTGCAGTAAGTAAGCGTGAACCCACTTCAAAGAAACCTGTTGAGAAATCAACTTGTTGTTGGCGTTCTTTATTGTTGGTGGTAGAACCACACTCTAAGTCGACGGTGCCATTAGAAACCAATGGAATACGGTTTTGGCTAGTCACTAAGTTATAACGGACTTTTAATTCGGGAAGATTTAATTGCTTTTTAACCGCCTCAACGACTTTTAATTGAAGATCGTGTGCATAACCTACAGGTTGGTTTGGATTATCTGCGATATATGAAAATGGAATCGATGAATCGCGATAGCCTAATACAATCGTGCCGGATTTTTTGATCTTATCTAAAGTCCCTGAGTCAGAAACAGCAGCTTCACTTCCTGCAGCTTTATCCGTTGTAGGTGCTTTATTGTCACTACATGCGCTAAGCCCTAAAGTGAGCGCACTTGCATAGAACAAAGTTGTTAAATGTTTTTTTGACGTCATCGTTAAAACTCCTTTTACCCTGATTTAATATCCACTTTTTATGATCTTGTTTCTCGTTTGATTTTATTGCTTTGTTTTTAAGAATGTTTCAACAATAAAAAAGAGATCATTTTCTACATCTTAGGTGATAAATCGAGCAAGGCTCAAGCAAAATTTATTGCCGAATTGTTACTAAGAAATGGGATAAGTTATGAACATTTTTTATAAGAAGGTTTGCTATAAGTCATTAAATATAAAATAATTTAATTTTATTGTGAAATAAATAATTAAAATAAAAGGGCATAAAAAAACCTCCAGATGGAGGTTTTTGGGATTAAACTTTAGTTTAATCTCCGTATTAATGCACAAACATATCCATAAATTCACGAATTTCTTGAATCGCTGTGTCTACGTCAGAAGTCAACCAAGTGGGTTCAAAAAATCCAGCATAATGCTCCAGTCGATCTTGGGGAACAACTAAGCGAATCGGACATTCTTCTTCGAGCAAGCGCCAAGGAATAATAGGCACTTCATTATCTAAAAAAGCCGCAATATTTCGAATATCAATCACCATCGCATTGATGCATTCAGGGAATGGCATCACTGAAAACTCTTCAGTACGTCGGCGAAAATATTCCAAATCACCCCATTTCAATACATAACTTGGCTTACTAAATTCAATAATGCCAATAAGATGTTGATCGCGAGTGTAATGAAGGGAACATTGATGAGTGACGTCAGTGTCAAGATCAAGCGTTACACCTTGTTGATGGTACGCCATAGATTTGATAACAGGTGAAAAATAAGGTGCATGATTATAGCTCATTTCATCCATCAAAAGCAGAGAATTCCATCTAGCTCAAAAAAGCAGTTATTTTCGAAAAACTTATCACTCTGAAAATGAATACGATTGAAATGTAGTATTCAGTTCATTGTCCGATATTTATACCTTAGCGATTGATTTTAAATCTAAAATTAAGGGAATTATCTAAACAGAAAAACGGATATAAATTGAATTGATCTTTCAAGTTACACGTTTTCACTGATTGTAATTGTTCTTCACACAATACAGGATATTGTATTGCTAGTATAAAAATTCAACTATGAACAACAAAATAGCGAGGGGAATATGACACACGATTTTAATAAACCACCCCATACCACCAGTACGGAAGAAACAACACAAAAAAAACGTATCCCTGTGTACATACTGATCTTAGTGGGTATCTTTTTAATCGCATTATTATTTTATATGTTTGCAGATATGAAACCTTCTGCTTCGGATGCACCGCCTGATCATCCTGCACCGAATGCACAAACTGCAACAGCCAATGATACGACTAGCGGTACAGCGGGGGATGAAGCTGTTGCCAATGATTCAAATACAGCAACTGCGACAGATCATTGATAATAATTGATGATAAACATGAGTCAGAGTTACATGAGTGCAAGATCTGAACCTTAAGAGTCTCTTCAGAGTGACATAAATAAAGCCTTGGTTATCCCAAGGCTTTTTTACATTCAATTGTGAGCTTTTGTTGGAGTTATGCATACTTTGGTTGATTAAAAAATACGCAAAAACTAAGGTGGAAAAGAAAGCTTAAGTTCAAAGCACTAATGCTGTGTGATATCGCGGCATACGTAAAAATGCACATAACAACAGATCATGTATAACAATGAGGGCGAACGTATGAATGATTATCTGGGTGGTCCGCGTGGCCGTTTTGATGCCATGTATTATTGGGAACAGTTTCACCCCATTTTAAGTGCAGTAGCAATTCTCCTGATAGGTTGGGTCATTGCCTTATTGATTGCTGCTGGCGTCAAAAAAGTTTTGCAAAAATTAGGTACAAATCAAAAACTTTCAAATGCAACTGGGCACCGTTCCAATGTTGAAAATATAGTCTCCAGAGTTGTGTTCTGGATTATTTTGATCATTGCCGTCATTGGTGCACTCAATGTGCTGAATTTGACCAGTGTCAGCGGCCCATTCAGTAATATGATTCAGCAGTTCTTGTTATTTATTCCACAGCTCTTGGCTGCAGTAGCTGTAGGTTTTATTGGTTGGATCGTGGCAAGTTTGGTCAAAGTCGGTTCAAAGAAACTGCTGGATAAAACCCAACTCGATGAAAAACTCAGTTCTGAGGTTGGCGTCAGCCCAATCAGTCAAAATATTAGTGAAATTGTTTATTGGCTGATATTACTACTCTTCCTACCGATTGTTTTGTCGATCTTGGGTTTAAACGGTCTCTTGTTCCCAATCCAAAATATGGTCACTGAAGTTGTTTCTTATCTTCCCAATATCTTTATTGCCGGTGTCATCGTCTTTGTTGGTTATATCTTGGCGAAGATTGTACGAGGCATCGTGGAAGGCTTGGTGAACAGTTTGAGTTTGCAGCAGCAAGTCGAAAAAGTGGGCATGTTTAAAAACGCAAAACTTGCTCAAGTTTTGGGTAATTTTGTCTTTGCTATAGTCATTATCACTGCATTAATTGTGGCTTTCGAAGCACTTGGTATCGAGGCGATTTCTCAGCCGGCAACGGCCATGTTACATGAGATCATGTATGCGATACCGAACATCATTGCCGCAGGTTTAATCTTAATCTTGGCCTATGTGGTGTCACGCTTTGTAGCGCGTCTAGTTGTGGATGTGATCTCGGGTACAGGTGTTGATACTGTGCCAGAAAAATTAGACATTCAACGCTTTTTGGGCAAAACCAAAGTGTCGGATGTTGTCGGTTGCCTCATTGTATTTTTCACCATGTTATTTGCGGTATCTGAAGCTGCTAACCGTTTAGGCTTTGAGCAAATCAGTGCCCTTATTGCTATGTTTATCCAGTTCGGTGCAAGTATTTTACTTGGTGCTGTAATCTTGGTGGTGGGTTTCTGGCTTGCCAATATTGTGGCAAATGTGGTGCAACGAGGGGAATATAACAGTTCACGTTGGTTAGGTAATTTGGTCCGTGTGCTGATTATGGGCTTGGTTGTAGCCATGGGCTTGCGTGCCATGGGTATTGCTGATTCGATCGTGAATTTGGCCTTTGGTTTAACTCTCGGTGCGGTTGCAGTTGCTTTCGCTTTGGCCTTTGGTTTAGGTGGTCGCAATCCGGCGGAACGATTGTTATCAGATCTTATCGATAAAGCGAAACGCGAAGCCAATGAACCGAATCCAGTACAGGAGCAGGCAAAGGCGAAAACCACCTTTAATACACCTACATCGTCTGTAGCGAGTCCAACGCTATCAACATCTGTGATGACTTCTGAAGTGAAAACCGACGATGGCTATCCAAACATTCAACAGGCTGCTCCCGGTGTCAGTGAAAAAGAAACGGCCACGCCAGATCAGTTGGATGTAAACCCAAGTGATCAACCACAAAATAATCCATTTGGTTCAACTGGTGAGGCTGAAAAACAGGTCGATGCACCTTCGGCACCTTTAACCCCGCCAAAACCAGATGATCCAAATTAAACTATTCTGTCTTTAAAAAAATCGGCCACGTTTATGTGGTCGATTTTAATGCTTTATAAGGAATATTTGTATGGCAAAAGCACCGAGTAAATTTTTAGCCCCAGTGATTATTGCAGGGATCACAGTTGGTTTTTTGGCGAGTGCACGACGCTTTATTTTTGCAAAATCAAAACGCACTGATTTGGAGCAGACAGAACAATCACCGCTAAACAGTGAAAATAAAGATACCAATCAGTCCAAAAATAATGATTGAAATTTACCCGAAAATTGGTATTTTAAGTAATAGTGATATATGGAATATTACTTAAAATATAAAAACTTAGGATTCATATTGCTGTCATGAATGACACTTATGATCTGTGCAAAGGAATGGCAAAATGGGGGTAATTTCAATGCTCAATACTTTAGTATCGACACTCAAACAAACCGCAAGCGTGCAACCACAACATATTTCAGTTGCCGTTGAAAAAATGGATCTGACAATTCAACGAACTTCGACGTCGTCAGTATCATTATTTAAAACCGACTATCTTGAATAAGTTAGATCGGGCAAGAAAAAGGGCTGAATGAATCAGCCCTTTTTTTATGCAGAGATCTTCTGCAGGTTATATTTAATTCATTCTATGTCGAGATCAGACGTATTCAGAAGCCGCATGCGCAGAAGCCCATGCCCATTGGAAGTTGTATCCACCTAAATGACCTGTTACATCAAGTACTTCGCCAATAAAGTACAAACCTTTCTGTTTTTTACTTTCCATGGTTTTTGATGAGACTTCAGTGGTATCGACACCACCCAGTGTAACTTCAGCAGTACGGTAACCTTCAGTGCCTGATGGTTTTACTTCAAAGCTTTCTAAACGGCTTGCAATGAGTTCTAGTTTTTCATCACTGATATTGCCAATGGCTAATTCAGCTTGTTCAGGCCAAATCAGATTTTGTAATTCCACAACCACGCTTTTCGGTAAGTGTTCATTGAACAGTGTGCGCAGTAACACTTTTGGTTGACTGGATTTTTTAGATTTGAGGAAATCTAAAACATCTAAAGCTGGCAGGAAATTGATATTAAAACGTTGACCGACATCCCAGTAGTTTGAAAGCTGCAATGAGCTTGGGCCACTTAAACCGCGGTGAGTAAAGAGTAAAGCCTCGGTAAAACTATTTAACTCATTCGATAACGTGGCTTCAACAGCATTGCCGCTCAAGCGAGTGGTTACTTCTTTAAAACTATCTGAGAAAGTGAAGGGTACTAAGCCTGCGCGAGTGGGGTAGACGGAATGTCCGAATTGTTTGGCAATTTCATAGCCAATTCCTGAACCACCCAAAGTAGGAATAGAAAGACCGCCACTGGCAATAACCACCGATTCTGCTTCAAAATAGCCTAGATTGGTTGCCACTTGAAAGCCTTGTTCAGGCAAGGCATTGACTGCTTTTACTTCACAGTTGGTTTTAATATCGACCAAACCAGTTTTGTCACATTCTGCCAATAGCATGGCGAGAATTTCTTTTGCACCATTTTGGGTAAATAACTGCCCATGTTTGCGCTCTTCGTACTCAATGCCATATTCGCAGACCATACCAATGAAGTCCCAGTTGGTATAGCGAGTTAATGCTGAAATAACAAAGTGCGGATTATGTGAAATATAATTTTCTGGTTCGACATACAAATTGGTGAAATTGCATTTACCACCGCCAGACATCAGGATCTTTTTGCCAACTTTATTGGCTTTTTCAACCACCAAAACTTTGCGTCCACGCTGCGCCGCTTTATATGCCGTCATTAAGCCTGATGCACCAGCACCTAAAACAAGGACATCATATTGATTTTGCGACATGGTAAGTTTCCGCGTGGAAGAAAGGACGCAGGATTATACGCTTTTTAGCGCTTCGGTTGAACCTTTCAGGCGACCTTGTAGGCCACCAGTATGAATCACTAAAACACGTTGATGGCTTGTAATTTGACCCCGCTCAATCATGCAGAAAATACCTCGCAGCATTTTAGCCGTATAAACCTGTTCCAATGGAATCGCAAAGCGTTGTTCAAAGTCATGCATAAACTGTAAAAGTTCCGGCGTTGTTTTGGCATAGCCGCCACAGCAAAATTCATCACTGATGCTCCAATTGGTTTTCTGCGTCAACTGAGCAACATCGTCGCAAAGAAAATTGCCTTTGAGCGCTGAAAAGCCAAGAACATGTTGATGTTCAGCACTGGCTTCAATCAAGCCTGTTATGGTTCCACCTGTGCCGACTGCACAGCAGATGAGATCAAAATTTTGTTGATTTTCATGGCTTAAGATTTCCGTACAGCCACGGATAGCCAATGCATTGGTTCCACCTTCAGGAATGACATAATGTTCGGGATATTGCTGTTGTAATTGCGCTAAAGCGTCAACTTGTTTCATTTCCCGATACTGTTGGCGTGTGACAAAACTGAGCTGCATACCAAACTGTTCGGCGGTGGCTAAAGTAGGATTTCGGGATTGATGTTGTAATTCTTCTCCACGAATGATGCCTAGACTACCGAATCCAAATAAATGTGCAGCATATGCTGTGGCTGCAATGTGATTTGAATAAGCACCACCAAAGCTAAGCACCTGTTTAAACCCTAATTTCTGCGCCTCAATAAAATTATATTTGAGTTTATAAAATTTATTGCCTGATATTTGTGGGTGTACCAAGTCCAAACGCTTAATACACAAATCAACCCCTTGATATTGAATAGTCTGCTCAGGAATGGCGTGGGCGATAGATTCAAACATGTTGGTAATCGTTATCTTGGTGGTTAGAGTTCAAATAGGTAGGCATTGTAAAACGGGAGGTGCAGAAGATAAAATCCTTTGCATCTTGGCCAGTTCAACTCTGCTTATAGCACTTCACTGTCGATATCTGCTAACTAGCAACATCAACGGAGGTGACGACAGACATACCGGGTCTTAAGTTTTCTAAACCTTGTTGATTAGGATCAATCGCAATTTTTACGGCAATGCGTTGCACGACTTTGGTGAAATTTCCTGTGGCATTGTCAGGTTTCAATACACTAAATTCAGAACCAGCCGCAGGGGAGATTTGCTCAACTTTGCCGTAAAATTTTTGATGTTTCATGCCATCGACGCTGAACCACGCTTTTTGACCAATATGCATATCTGCAATTTGCGTTTCTTTAAAGTTGGCAGTCACCCAGCGCTGCTGTGGAATTAAATACATCAGTTGAGAGCCTGCCGCAACATATTGACCAATCCGTGGGCTGACTTCGCCAAGTTGACCATCCATAGGTGCCACAATCGTGCTGTAGTCTTTAGTGGTCACTGCCTGATCAAATTGTGCTTTGGCACTATTCACTTGCGCTTTAAGCCCTGTCGCTGCAACTTGTGCAGTTTTGAATGATTCTTTGGCAACTAGTAAATTGGCTTCTGCTTGATGAAGTTGGGCCAAACTATTTTTAGCGTCTGCAATCGTTTTATCTTGTTCTGATTTCGATGCAGCGCCAGTATTGCCGAGTTGTTGGTAGCGCGTCATTTGTGCAAGAGCTAATTCATAGGCCGCACGTGATTGGTCCACTTTCGCTTCGGCTGCCGTAATATCTGCTCTGCGTTGTTCAATGGCCTGGCTTTGATTGGCAAGTGAGTTCTGTGCTTGTTCCACCCCAGATTCAGCCTGTGTGACTTTTTGATCATAGGTCGTTGCATCGATATGCATAAGCACTTGACCTTTTTTCACATGATCAAAATCCGTCACCAAAACATCTTTCACATAACCATTAATTTGTGATGAAAGCACCGTGGTTTTGCCTTTGACATAGCTATTTTCAGTCGACTCGATACTGTTATGAAATGGACCAATTCGCCACGCCCATAAGATCAGCGCAATCCCCAACAAGAGGATAATCAACATGAAAATCAGGGTACGCTGCGGCGTAGAAATAAGCTTGCTCGATGGTGTAGGCATAGTAGCTTCTGTTTGTGGTTGCTGCGGTGCTGCTTGCTCAGTGGGTTTATGGTCTTCTGTCATGTTGTTCTCAATATCAATTAGGTCATTTGGCTGTGGCTTATGTTGTGTAAATCGAAGAAATCTAACTACTATCCGTGCGTTGCTGTTGGCGTAATTGATATTTATTTTTGCCCATCAGCAATAAACCCCAAAGCAACAATAAAACGGCGAATATGCCATTTAAAAAAATCACATCGTTATAGGCTCGAACTTGGGCTTCTCGAGTGATGGTTTGATTAAGGCTACGTATGGCTTGTTGTTGGTCTAAATTGGGGTCTAAAGAATATTGATGCGCAATTTGAGCCAATTGTTGTAGGCGCTGTTCCACTACAGGTGAGGTTTGCGATAAATCATTATAAATCTGTGCCTGATAGGTTTGGGTACGCATTTGCTGGTAGGTCGAAAAGAACGAGGATCCGACCAATCCCCCAAAGGTTTGCGTTGCAGAAAACAGCACGATAAACGTCACCATGTGAGATGGGCCTTTTTGCAAAGCACTGACAATGCCTGTAAGCAAAAGTGGGCCAATAAACATGCCACTGGCAAAGCCCACCAAAAACTGACTCCAATAAAAATCATGTGGTCGTACATCACTGGTCAGGTGGTAATCCAGTGCACAGGCGAAGAGCACGAGACCTGCTGCACCAAGTAGATGAAGTACGATTTTTTCTTTGGAAAAGGTCAGGGCACTAAACACTGTGCCTAAGACAATTCCGATCAGCACAACGGTATAAAAAGAAACGAATTGGTCGGGTCCCATGCCCATGGTTTTCAAAAAATTCACGGCCGCATAGCTTTGTTCTGACATAAGAAAGCGAATGGCAAAGGCACCAATAATAAAACTCACGGTCGACGATGTTCCGAGCCAGCGTGTGACAATGAGGGGATTGATCCGAAAATGTTCATAGGTCAGGCCGACGACTAAAAGAATCAAAGCGGCGATGAGTAAATAGGCCAACCATTCAGCTTCAAACCACCAAAGAATCGGGCCTTGAGTCAACACGATACATAGCAACGCAAAGCCGGGTGCTAATAATGCAAAGGTGAATAAATCCTGCTTTTCAAACACTTCGATTCTTAAACTGCGTGGCAATTTGAGTGACACCACCATCGCCAAACAACATAAGGCTAGACCTAATTCAAAGGTGTAAAAAATAGACCAATCATTTACATCGACCAGATAAGGCGACATGATCCAGGCCAGCGGAATCCCCAACTGCTGAAAGCCCAAAGCTAGATAAAGCCCACGACCAAAATGAGCACGTTTAAACGCTTGCATGATGTAATACATCCCAAGCGAACTGAGTGGAGCTGCAAGTAAGCCGCTAATCACCCGTGCAAAAATTGCCATTTCATAGGTATGGACGAATAAATGCAGCACCATCACCGCGATAAATAAAACCAAACCAATTTCTGAAAATAGCCTAAGTCCATACTGTTGACGGGCTTTAAATAAGATCAGGTTAGAGCTGACATTTGCCATAACAAATGCCGCAGGAATCCATGCCGCTTCTGAAGGCGTTAAACCATATTCACCTTGTAGAAGGGGTAAATTTGCCGTGATAAATCCATTACTTAAACTCCCCGAGATCGCAACAAATAAACCGATAAAGAAGTATAAAAAACGCTTATAGGTCGGATGTGCAATCGCAGCAGGAGAGCCGGGCAAAGTCGGTTTTTCTTCGGGTGTCCAATCCGGAGCAGGTTCCAATAAACGCGGAGATTTGGACATGACGTATTACCCGCAAATACCATGTAGTAAAAACTCCACAGCACGTTTGGCGAGTTTTTCCTGATCTGCCTCGGTATGGCCTTGCAAAGCTGCACGTAAAATGGAGGTGACCATGGCATAGTCTGCCGGTTTAAAGTCTGCTCGGCAGCGACCATTTTGAATGGCCTGATCAATCATCGGTTGCAAAATGGCATCACGTCGTTGGTATATTTCAACCATGGCGGGATCATCCCGATCGATCACACGCCAATATTCCATTAGGGCTGTGAGATAGGGAATATTATAAATATGGTCTTGAATGAGGCGAATAAATCCATCATCGAACTGTGCATAATTAAGCGCACGTTGTTCAAGTCGGTTTAAGGCAGCTTGCATTAAGGCGAGTACCAACTCACGACGGTCATTAAAATTACGATAAAACGTCGCACGTCCAACTTGAGCCTGATCCATGATGAGTTGTAGAGGAGCATTGATTCCGTGAATACGGAATACCTCAATCGCAGCTTCTAAAAGGATTTCACGATTTTGTGCAGCGAGTTGTTGACGTGTGGACATTATTCTTTGACAGCATCATTTTAAATTTATCTAGATATTAAACGGACAAAAGTGTCCGAAGTAAAATCGTATTCGATAGCAGTTTTGTAACTTGTCTTCTATGTAGTTAAATAAAATGAATCAATTATTTATTTTTAAAAGGAAATATTTTTCTATCGGCATCAATCTGCATCCGCATTGGAAAGACCGTCGAGACATAATTACTGACAATTGACCCTAAATCGGCAGATAAATAAGGTGAATATCTGCACAAAAATGCTATGCTGAATTTATAAACAAGATAATTATAAAAATGGAGGGCATTCAATGAGCAAATTAAGTCGGGCTGTGCTGCCTATGCTGTGCCTGTGCAGTTTTTGGATGGTGGGTTGTGATACGACAGACGAATTGCATCGTCCTCAAAATGAACATCGCACCATGATCATTGGCGGTGTCCCTGTAAATGACCATGACTATAAATTACCGCGTGAAGATGTTGCGCTCAATGAAGCCGCTGCAGATGACGATTAGCAGATGGATCCGTAAAAAAAATAGGGTGGACATACTGTCAGTACACGGTAGTGAGACGTGACATGTAAAGGGTCACAGATGCAGTGTGCTACGTCAGATGTGTGAACATTTTGAAGTAGACGTCTTACTTCTGCAGTTTAGTTTGTTGGATTAAAGCCTTACAAACATTTAAAAAGGCTCTGTACTCGCCCAGTATGCCCGAACTGGAATGAACCGTGGTTCAGATGCTTAAATCAGGTCAATCTATCAGGTCTATTTGCCAATTGGATGCCTGAATTTCTAAGTTATTTTGTCTAAGTTGCTGACTAATGCTATCGGCCTGTTTTTGTAAATCTGCCACTGCAATGGTTTTAATCCAACGGATTTCACTCGAGCTATAACGACCATTTTCACGGCGTGAGCTGTCAATCGCTTGTTGCAAGATACGATGCTGTTGGGTCAATAAATCACGTTCATTGAGCACTGAAAGCACGGAGCGTCCAGAACTGGTTTTAGCCTGTGCATTGGTGGCGTGAATCTTTTCAATTAAGCCATAAAGTTCTGTATTTACGGCAAATGCTTCTTGAATTAAAGCATTCGGTTCTTCGCTAGGTGCATCACCTTCTTGAATGAGCACGTTGTTATTGATTCGTTGTTGCAGCGACGCCAATTTTGTTTGTAAGTCACTGCGTAAAAGTAGGGCTTCGGCTAATTTCATTGTCTTGATATTAATTTGTACTTTTAGCGATCATGCGATGGATTAATGCAGTATTCAAGTTATTTATAGTGAAAAATTTGGTCAATTAAAATAAACATTGCAAATTATAGGGAGAAATTCAGAGATTCTATCTGTAAAATTGCCACGAATTTAAGTGAAAACGGTGTGACAGTGGAATCATTTTGGATATTAGGCTCGATTGCGGCAGCACTATTACTTGGTGCAATGAGCCCGGGGCCAACGTCAATTTATGTGGCGAAGAATTCCATTGCGATTTCACGTAAACACGGTTTATTTACCGCCCTTGGTACAGGTTTGGGTGCTGCAATATTTGGGCTTTTAGCGGTATTGGGTTTGCAGGCATTTTTATTGGCTGTACCTTCTGCTTATTTAGCTTTAAAAATTTGTGGTGGTTTATATCTGCTTTGGATGGCATTTAAAATTATAAAACATGCCAAAGAACCGATTGAAGCTGGTGATGCCAGTAGCTCGCAGATGTCACTCCGTCGTGCATTTACCACTGGTTTAATTACTCAGTTGTCGAATCCGAAAATTGCAATTGTGTTAGCCAGTATTTTTACGGCACTTTTACCGAAAGAGATTCCAACGTATTTTTACTTTGTACTGCCAGTTTTGTGTTTCTTTATCGATGCAGGGTGGTGCTCATTGGTCGCTGTGGCTTTATCGGCAGAAAAAACCCGTAAAGTCTATTTGAAGTTTAAAGCGGGTTTTGATCGGGCTGCAGGGGCAGTAATGACAGTGCTTGGATTAAAGCTGATTTTTGGGATGAAGTGATTGAACTTAGCTCTCTAAAAAAGCCTCTTTGATAGAGGCTTTTATTTATTCATAATCACAAATATCCAGTGTCTTTCTATTTTTAAAGTGATGTTGCCAAAACTCTTTAGGTAAGCTTTTTTCTTGAATTAACTTAACCAGAAAATTGATCCACTCTTCTTGATATAAATAATCATTATGAGCTTCGTCGTAATGACAATATTTTGTATTCGTATCAAAAGGATCACTTACTCCTCCAAACTCTGAGTATGGCCGAATTTTAAATATGCAAAGTAAATACTTATGATCAGTATGATTTAAAGTGAAATTAGTTTTCTCTTTCACTTTTGATAAAACTTGACCCGGTTTCAATTTTCCAATATTTACTGCTTCAACTTTAACAACTTTATCTTTTACAATTGTCGTTAGTTGGTCATATTTCTCTTTATCTTCTTCTGACAATGAACTCCAGTTGACAAACTCAACTGCTAGATCACTTTTTTTTGTATTGGATATTTTAGGGATTTGGATAAGCTTGATACTATATTCTTGAGATTCGAATACTTCATCACGGATATGATCACGATACTTTTTGATGAAATCCACAATATCTTTATATTCATTAGAAAGTAGTTGTTTGCTAGCTTCTTTTTGTTGGCTTGTTCGTACTCTAGAAAACTGTAATGAATAAGCTAAGCTTTCATTAATTGCATATTCCTCACCAAATAATTTTATTAATTCACTTTCATAGTTGTAAAGAAGTGCTTGGCATTCTCCAAAAATTGTTAGTCCTATTTCATCTTTATCAATTGTTCGATGTTCAATTTTATTGCGAAGTTTAATGAAGAACTCTAAGTTGGTTTTTACAGCTTGAGATAATTTCCCATACTCTTTTATACAAGTTTTTAATTCCCAAGCTTTTTTTTCAGCATCTATGAGTTTATAGCGTCCATTTTTTTCTTTATAAAAGTATGTTTCACCAATAGTAAAATTAAAATGAGCTTGAAAAAGCCTAGTCCAAGCCATAATCATATGTGTAACAAAGGTTTCAACTCTGAATGGAGCTCTCGGTTTATTGTAAATTTCAACTGCTAGCAAAGCACAATCAATTGAACTTTCTAATAGGGATTTAGTTTTACCTTTTCTAAGTATAGGTGCTTTCATATTTGCTTTGATAATTATATTTATCTGAAATATTAGCAAATTTATTCGTTTTTAGAATTATCTAATTTACTTTTGTCGGGGCAAAAGTAACCAAACCCCTTTGTTCGTTAGAGGGCACATCCGTATGCCCCTAACGAACGGGAGACATCCATGTCGCAAGTCACCTGATTAAATGCTGATTTGGAACTCAAAAGAATTTCCCTCTCCTTTGAGGAGAGGGTTAGGGAGAGGTAAAACAAAAAAGCCCCTACAACGTAGAGGCTTTTTCTTATCTTAATCTAAAAATTAAGACACTTTATCACCAGCTTTAGCACCAGATTCAGGTGAAATCACCCACACACCATCGCCATTACCCGCAGCTAAAACCATACCGTTAGAAATACCGAAACGCATCTTACGTGGTGCAAGGTTTGCCACCATCACCACCAATTTGCCTTTAAGGTCTTCAGGTTGGTAGAACTCACGAATACCGCTAAACACGTTACGTGGCTCAGCTTCGCCGACATTTAAGGTCAATTGAAGCAGTTTATCTGAACCTTCAACGTGAGCAGCTTCTAAAACTTCCGCTACACGTAAGTCAACTTTTATAAAGTCTTCGATACCGATAATTTCAGCTTCGCCAACTTTAAGCTCAGGTTTCTTTTCAGCTTTTTTCTCTTTTTTCTTCTCAGCTTTTGGTGCTTCCGCAGGTGCAGCTAAAGAGTCTTTAGACGCATCAACCATAGCAGCAACAGCTTTTGGATCTACACGCTGCATCAATGGTTGGAATTGAGCAATTTCATGATCCACCAAAATGGTTTTACCAGACGCAAAGTCGAAAGATTCAAGTTTTAAGAAGCTTTGAACTTCTGCTGCCAATGTAGGAAGTACTGGTGCAAGATACACAGCCAATTGACGGAACAAGTTAATACCGACAGAACATACGTCATGAACTTGTTGTTCTTCGCCTTCAATTTTCGCAAGTGCCCAAGGCTTTTTCTCGTCGATATATTGGTTGGCTTTGTCAGCAAGCGCCATGATTTCACGGATGGCTGCAGAGAACTCACGTGCTTCATATTGAGCAGCGATTGAAGCGCCTGCATCAATAAAGCTTTGTACCAATTCAGGCTCTGCACACGTTGCAGAAAGTTTGTTATCAAACTTGGTGTTGATGAACTTGGCACAACGGCTTGCGATATTGACCACTTTACCAACGAGGTCAGAGTTTACTTTCTGAACGAAGTCATCAAGATTTAAGTCAGAATCTTCAACTTTGTCGGAAAGTTTAGATGCGAAGTAGTAACGCAAATATTCAGGGTTTAGATGCTGTAAATACGTTTCCGCTTTAATAAACGTACCACGAGATTTAGACATCTTCTGACCATTTACAGTCAAGAAACCGTTGACGAACAGGCTTGTCGGTGTGCGATAGTTTGCACCTTCAAGCATTGCAGGCCAGAATAATGCGTGGAAGTAAACGATGTCTTTACCAATGAAGTGATACACCTCATTTTTAGAATCTTTTTTCCAGTAGTCGTCAAAGCTTAGGTCAGGACGTTTAGTCTTGATGTAGTTTTCAAAGCTCGACATATAGCCAATTGGCGCGTCTACCCAAACGTAGAAATATTTGTTTGGCGCATCTGGAATTTCAAAACCGAAGTAAGGCGCATCACGTGAGATGTCCCAATCAGACAAACCTGCTTCAAACCATTCATCGAGTTTGTTGGCAATTGACACAGGCAGACGGCCTTCGTCTCTTGTCCATTTTTGCAGGTATTCACCAAAGTTTGGCAGTTTAAAGAAGTAGTGATCTGAAGATTTTTCTACAGGTGTCGCACCGCTCAAAGTCGATTTTGGATTGAGTAACTCAGTTGCGTTGTAGGTTGTACCGCACACTTCACATGAGTCGCCGTATTGGTCTTCCGCTTTACATTTCGGGCATGTGCCTTTAATGAAACGATCCGACAAGAACATTGCTTTTTCAGGGTCAAACAATTGCGTCACAGGGCGTACAGCAATGTTGTCCGCTTCACGGTTCTTAATGTAAATCTCTGAAGCGCGTGCTTGGTTTTCAGGGCTATTAGTTGAGTCGTAATGGTCAAAGTCAACTCTAAAGCCAGCAAAGTCGCGCTCATGTTCTTTTTGTACATTGGCAATTTGCTGTTCAGGCGAAATACCATTGGCTTCCGCACGCAGCATAATCGCTGTACCGTGAGCATCATCCGCACATACATAAGTCACGTTATGACCCATTGCACGCATGGCACGAACCCAAATATCAGCTTGGATATAACCGAGTAAATGACCCATATGAATTGGGCCATTCGCGTATGGAAGGGCGTTAGTAACTAAAATATTACGCACGGATATGACTCTCTCATTCGTATTTATGCAATGGGCTGTAATTTTACATGAGATAGCCAGTACTTGCACAAGGGAATAGGTGAAATCTTTGCAAAAGTAAAAAAATCTATATTGCTGACACAATTACAGTGATAATAGGGCATATCTGTGATGCCTTTAGAGTGACAAGCCCATGTACGACGACGATTATGATGACGACCAGCCTGTGACCCGTATTCCGCAAAATCAACAGCCTAATAAACAACTCGGTCAGCACATTGTCAAAGAAGCACAACAATACCTTGAGCAGATTTCGGCAGATGAACATGCATTACTGATTCAGACTTTACGTGATTTGGCTACAACTGAACCTTACTTCGAGGTATTGGCCGATGAACTAGATCAGCCTATAGAAATGAAAGTAGCGAATGATGCTTTAAATTTATTGTATTTTTGGCAACTGCTCCATCAACATGAAGATCAAAAACAGTTTCATTTACTCGATGCGATTAACACCGAGTTTTTTCAGACAGAAATGTTGAAAGCCTTTGATGCCTTAGAGATTGGTGAACATAAAGCACAGCGCCGTCAGGTACTTCTAGATGCGTTTAAACTGTATAAATTAGACATCCATGCCGGTTGTATCCCTGTGTTATATGCACAGCTTGAAGGTATTTTGACGGACGTGCTGATTCAAACCGGTTTCTTAAATCAAAACGGCACTAAATTTGTCGATGTCTATAAAATTGTACCGGGGCTTAAAGGCAGTGAAATTAAAAGTCTGTGGCACAAATCTAAAATTGCCAATGAGTTGAATCCGTATTTTGCCGAATTGGCAGCCTACCAAATGGATAGCAGCTCTACTGTAGCCATGACCCGTCATAATATTTTGCATGGGACTGACGTCGCGCATTTTAATCAGGGACGGAGTTTTATTCTGTTTATTTGGCTGTTTTCCGCAGTGAGCTTTATGAGTACGGTCAGCAAATAATCTTTTTATGTAGCGGTAAAGTGCGTCATTAGGGGCTTTACCGTTATTCCTTTTGCTTAATTTAGATTGATGAATATCAATACAATAAAAATAGCCTTTATATTTTTCAATGATTTAATACATTTAAACTCGGATCAATTTTAACTCCTAACTTTATGCCAAAAAGCATAAATGCAACGTCATGTAGCTCAATTGTTTCTAAATGCATATTTTTAAGGTCATCCCGTCAAAGCACGTTATAACTATTGTTAGACAATAACAGAGAAGAGGCGAGAACGATGACAACTGAAAATAAAATTGATCAATTGAAAGATAAAGCGTCAGAATTGGGTGATGATCTAAAGCTCAAAGCCAAAGAAGCTCAGCTTGAAGGTGAAAAAGCCCTCGATGGTGCAAAGCATAAAGCTGAAGAGTTAAAACTCGAAGGCGAAAAAGCCTTAAATGATGCCAAGCATGAACATACCGAGCAGAGTAATGAAGCCAAAGATAAATTTGAGCATCTCAAGGCTGAAGCCAGTCACAAATTAGATGAAGCCAAAGTCAAAGCCGCCGAACTTAAACATGAGGCTGTCGAAAAATTTGATGAACTAAAAGTGCAGGCGACAGAGAAATTTGACGAGTTAAAAAAGAAAGCCACTGACACACTGAATAAGTTTAAAAAAGATGATCAAGCTTAATTGGGGCTGATCAAAAAAGCCGTTCTATCAAGAGCGGCTTTTTTAGGATTCATTGTTTTAATCCATCTAAATTTTCAGTCTTAATATTTTTGACTTGATCATCGACTACGGTAATCACATAGCGCATATTGGCAATTTCATAGGTGTAATCTACCGCTAGTTTCGCAGGCAGATTTTTCTCTTGCAGCGGATAAGACACCATTTTCATCGGAGAAGCTTGCATACGCGAGCGCATAAGATCAAGGCTATCACCAATCGCCACAGTTTGTCGGTCAGGTGTTTGAATGGCTTCAGTCGCAATTTCTGCATAGGCTGCTGAAGTCAGGACCATCAAGGCACATAAAGTTGTTTTATATACAGACTTCTTATAGATAGTCTTCTGATACATCGTCATCCCCATTTTAAAAATTAAAAAGCACAAAATGTGCCGTTAGATTGCACATCCATCACTATAATTATTCTGTTGAAACGATTGAAATATAAACTGAAATTACGCTGTAAAAGTATGGTTGATATGTAATCAATTTAAAATTTAATGGCATTGGTTTAGCCGCATAGATCAACTACAAGGGCATTTTAAGTGGCGCACGCTTGAAAACTTGCTTAAAAGCCGACTAAATTACTCAACTTTATAAGCTTATAGGAATAAGTCATTCATCTCCCTCTTACTCTGGGGCAGATGAACAGGTAAACTATCGCTATTATCTTTTGATGTTCCTGTTTGGAGACAACATAATGTCGTGGCTTTCTTCTCTAAAATCTGTGTTTTCACCCTCCCAAGAGGTGAAAGAAGAGGAAATCCAACAGGTTTTACAAAACTATGTACTTCCCAATTCAAATAATGCCTTAAAAGACCGTATTACACAGGTAAATGTGCAAGGTCAGATCTTACAGATTACAATTAATACCTTTCCTTCAGAAGCCGATGACTTACAAAAAATCCATGATGATTTGGCCGATGCATTGGAAAAATGTGGCATCACAGAATTAAATATGCACGTGATTCAGCAAAAGACTGGACATACATCGGGTGGTTGCGGTCATCACCATGCAGAAGGCGAAAGCTGTTCTAGCCAAGAAAAAGCTGAAAGTTCAGCAGCAAAAAGTCAGTTACCTCCAGTTGTGGATGCGTCTGCGAAAACACCTGAAGCACCTGCTGAAGTTGATCCGAATAATCCGCCGATTCAAAAAGCGGCTCCACAACAGCGTGATGTACCGAAACATCCACGCATTAAAAATGTCATTTTGGTGTCATCTGGTAAAGGTGGTGTGGGTAAATCGACCACCACAGTGAATTTGGCGCTTGCATTACAACAACTGGGTTTAAAGGTTGGGGTATTGGATGCAGACATCTATGGTCCAAGTATTCCAACGATGCTTGGCAACGCAGGCTGCACGCCGATGATTGAAGCTGAGCAATTTGTTCCCATCGAAGCCTATGGTATGGCTGTGCTTTCAATTGGTCACTTAACTGGAGATAACAATACGCCAGTGGCTTGGCGTGGGCCGAAAGCGACGGGGGCGTTAATGCAGCTCTTTAACCAAACTTTATGGCCTGATCTGGATGTATTGGTCATTGATATGCCACCAGGTACAGGTGATATTCAGTTGACGCTTGCACAGCGTATACCGGTGACAGGTGCTGTGATTGTGACGACACCACAGAACGTTGCATTAATGGATGCGACCAAAGGTATTGAGTTGTTTAATCGTGTACACATTCCCGTGATGGGCGTGGTTGAAAATATGTCGACCCATATCTGTTCGAACTGTGGACATGAAGAGCAAATCTTTGGCACAGGTGGTGGCGACCAACTTTCAGCTCAATATGACATTCCACTCTTAGGTCGTTTACCGTTGAACGTACAAATTCGTGAAAATGCCGATGCAGGGAAACCGTCTGTGATTGCTGGTGATGATGCTGCTGAAAGCTATATGGCGATTGCGCAAAAAATTGCAGATGCATTGCCTCAAGCTGAAAAAGATAAAAACCGTATTTTCTAAGGGTTAACTGAAATTTAAGTTGCTCGCATTAAATCTGGCCTCGTGCCAGATTTTTTTTTCTTAATAAGACCCATTTTGATTTTTTATAGGCAGTTGGTTGCTGTAATTACACAATATTACATTGTATGCATATGTAACGATATACTTTAGCGCTTAATCACACTCATTAAATTATCTTGATAAATAATGAGTTAACCAAATGAAAACTTTAGTCAAATCTATCGTTCTTGCTATGAGTACAACTGTGTTCGCTGCTTCTGCAATGGCAAATACAACGGCTCCTACGGCGAAACAAGTTGCAGGTCAAATTGCGCAACAAAAAATCGCTGCAAATTCAGATGTACAAAAAGCGGTAAAAGCAAAGTCTGAAGCTGAAGCGAAAGCGGCAAAAAAAGTCAGTGATCAAAAATCAAAATTGACTGCAAAAGAACTTAAAGCGAAAAAAGCAGCTGAAGCTAAAGCAGAGAAAGCTGCAAAAGACTTGAAAAAAGCGATTGTGGGTTAATCACTGACAATTGATTTTTCAGTGCGCCTGACTTCGGTCAGGCTTTTTTTGTCAAAATGAAAAACAGCAGCGTTAAACATAGACTTTTAGAGGATTTTGACTGTACAGTTTCATAAATTATACGCTGAAATATTTGCTTAATATTTTGATATTTAAACATAAAAATTAGTCATCACTAAAATTCATTAATCATCGTAAAATAAGTTTTTGCTAAGTCCAGCAAACTGAATTAATCTTCGCGGATTAAGTTTGAGGTCAAAGTATGATTTCATGGTTTTTTATTGGTCTAGTTATCAGTATTTTGTTAACGCCGGGACCAACCAATACGTTACTCGCATCTTCGGGTATTCAAGTTGGGCTACGTAAATCATTCCGACTCATTCCAGCGGAAGCCTTTGGTTATCTTATTTCGATTAGCCTATGGGGTTTTCTCATTGGTAAAATTTCCGTACATCTCCCTTTACTGCCGACCATTTTGAAATTGTTTAGTGCCGGCTATATTCTATTTCTGGCTATGCGATTATGGCGTACAGCAACTGTCGCTGAAAATTTTAATCAAAAGGGCATTCGTGCACGCGAACTTTTTGTTGCAACGTTATTAAATCCTAAAGCACTACTATTTGCATCTGCGATTTTTCCTGCATTGGCTTGGCAAAATGCGCAGTATTATGTAGCACACATGCTGATCTTTTTGTTGTTGATTGTTCCTATTGCATTCTTTTGGACCTTTCTTGGTTCCGTTTTGGCATCGAATAAAATTAGTTGGCTCAATCAAGCCAATCTACAACGAACAGCGTCACTGGTCTTGGTTAGTTTTTCGATTCCACTGAGTTATTCTGCGATTTTAAAACTCTAAATTGATTTGAAAATGACTAAATCCGCTTAGTTCGGCAAAGCTTATTTTCATTAAGTCGGATTTCAGTTAAAGTACCACGCAATAATTGATTTAAGTTTTTGGATAGAGATAAATGGCTATTAAGTCTGATCGTTGGATTCGCGAAATGAGCGAAAAACACGGCATGATTGAACCGTATGCAGAAAACCAAGTCCGTTATGATGAAAATGGCGAAAAGCTTATTTCGTATGGCGTGTCGAGCTATGGTTATGACGTGCGCTGTGCTCGTGAATTTAAAGTCTTTACCAATGTTCATTCAGCAATTGTTGACCCTAAAAACTTTGACGATAAAAGCTTTATTGATATCGAATCAGACGTTTGTATCATTCCGCCAAACTCGTTTGCACTAGCACGTACAGTCGAATATTTCCGTATTCCTCGTAATGTGTTAACCGTTTGTTTGGGTAAATCAACCTATGCTCGCTGCGGTATTATTGTCAATGTGACGCCTCTTGAACCAGAGTGGGAAGGTCACGTGACTTTAGAATTTTCGAATACAACCAACTTGCCTGCACGTATTTACGCGGGTGAAGGTGTCGCACAAATGTTGTTCTTCGAATCAGACGAAGTGTGTGAAACTTCTTATAAAGACCGTGGTGGTAAATACCAAGGTCAAACCGGTGTGACATTACCGAAAGCTTAATCCTTCGGATTTAGTTTAAAAAGCGGGCGAATTAGCCCGCTTTTTTTGTTGGGTCATTCATCGGAAAATAGACCATTCGGTGGGGAAGTTTTTGCAATTGAGTAATTATTCAGCATAATAAAAAGTTAAGTGACTGGTCTATCACAAGTCTCCATTTAAGGAATAAATGGACAATAACATCAAAGCCAGTTCTCAGGAATAAATATAAGAGAGATGCAGAGCATCTGATAAAAGGAAGGTCGAGATGACTCAATTCACCCAGGCTAAGTTATTCCGCCAGAGTTGCTTAGCAGCCGCAGTCAGCATGTTTGCTGCACCATCTGTTTATGCGCTTCAAGATTTATCAGATGAAGCACTTTCAGCCACAACGGGTGAAGGTGTTGCACTCACTTTAGAAAATTTCAAAATGGTCTTTCAAGGGCCAAATGACCGTTCTACGGCTTCTAGTTATGCGTCTGGTATGGTTGATCCAGGGAAAAGCGATACAGGTTTTATTCGGATTATTCCTACTGGTGAAAACTATGAACAATTAGGGCAGCGTGCTTACGATAAAATCTACAAAGCAGCTTATGTTGATGCTTATCAGCAAGGGCGAGTTACGGGCTATAACGGTGTTTATGACTCCACTTTCTTAAGTTCTAAAAGCACCTATGAGACCAATAATGCTACACGTATTACCAATGAAACCATAGCAACATATTCAACAGAATATCGTGGCCGATTAGTACAGTCTTATCTTGAATCACCAACGATGAAGGCATATTACGATCAGCGTTATGCAGATTATTATGATGGTTCATCGGCTGGCTTATCTTTTGAAAACGATGGCACAACGAAAGAATCAATTACACCGTTCTTAAAAGAAAAGTCTCAAGCTGCCGCTTTAAAAAATACCTATGAGATGATTGAGTTACTATACGGTAACAATAGTACGGGTAATTTACCGACCACTTCGACATTTTATAAAAATTATGTCTCAGGAAAAATTACACGTTCAAATATTATTGATACAACAAAAGATGCTCAGTTAAATGCCAAAGCTGCAGAAACCCTCAATCAGTTGGCAACGGACTATGCCAAGCTTGAAGCTCAAAAGGCAAGTGATGCAGCATTAGCAACCGTGAAGAAAAATGCTGAGATTACAGCAAAACAAATTGCTTCGACTGCGACCGTATCGAGTCTCAGATCGAAAGCAGATGTATTTATATATGGCTTAGCCCTGTCCAATAGCAAAGATAAAAATGGCAAAAGTTCATTAGCAACGCGCTATACAGACCAAGGATTTAATTGGGGTACAGCAGAAAACCCATGGCTTTTCCATGCGGGGAATCAAGATGTTGAACAATTTGCGAAAGATAATAAGGGGAATGTTGGTTACTTAGCGATTGAGGCACCATTAAAGAAAATTGCGGCAGATGATGCATCTAACAACATCAAGCTTGGTTTGTGGATGGATGTATTTTCACGGTCTTTAAATTCAAGTAATGTCGTCGATCCGATTACCGGTGCGCCGATCAGTGGCTTAGATAAAGACTATCGTTTACGTACTCAAATTGTTGCGAATGGTTTGAGTTTTAATGGTTCACAAGTTCGAATTTTTCAAACCCTAAAATCAACAAATACCAACTATAACCAAACTTTAGGTTTAGCCAGTTTAATTCGTATTAATACCAATGATCGTGCTGAGTCACTGAGTATCAATGACGGTGATTTGGATGCTCGCGGTATGCGTATCAGTACAGCTGCACGCTCCGAACTGGATGATGGTACTGCAGCGACACCAGCGATGGATCGATCTGCAGCTCCAATCTTTCATGAAACTGAAGGTCTATATTTATATAGCCCAAATATCAATTTAGTTTTAGGAAATATGTATCAGCCCTTTATTGTGGGTTCAGAAGGTCGAAATATTATTCTGGAAGTAACTCGTATTCCTAACGTGCCTTCTATATACAGTAAAATTTATACTTACTATACAGATATCGCTGGAAATACTACAGGTACATCAGGCTTAACGGCTGCAGACTTTAAAGGATCAACCTGTAACGTCTATAGTTGTGGCACAGAATTAAAAGCCAATGCTTCAGATGCTACAGCACTGTATCAAGGGCGTGATGCAACACATAGTAGTATTGCAATCGGTACAGTAGAGCGCTTGCCTGGTAATCTGCTGAATGCAAAAAGTACGGATACGGCGACAGGTGTGGTCTTTAAAGGTGTCAATGGACAAAGCACGAATTTAGGATCTGTTGCCATAGATGGCGTCTTGATTCAGCACTTAAAAATAAGAACAACAGGGCTGTAGGAGAAATTACATGTATAAAATTTTATGCGCTGTTGTTTGTGCTGCACTGACACAAACTCATGCAGGCTTAGTGTCTATGGATAATACCGAACTCACTGCTGCAACCGGTCAAGGCGGTGCTGATCTCAGTTGGACACTTTCATTAAACCATCAATACGCCAATGATATGTCGAAAAACAACATTTCTATCATGGATGCGAATGGAAAAACGACTCAAGCTTTTTATGGATATCAATGTTCATCCAATGAGTTTTGTCGCTTAGCACTTGCGCCCAATAATCATGTGGATGCAAATGGTAATAAGAAATGGTTGGTGTTTAAACAGTTTCAAGGAACGTTACAGATCGATCAATTTTCACTAGATGGTGTGACGATTATCAATCGTGAAGGTAATCCACAAACGGCTATGCAGTTGACATTTTATGATGATAAGCCATTAAAAATTAGAAATTTAGGTTTTGCTACGTTGGCGGTGGAAACAGGGACGACAGGTAAGGAAGGTTATGAAAATACCAGTACTTATACGACCTATACCGAAAAGAAAGCTGATGGAACAACTTCAACTTTAGCAGTGCCTGATTTTGATCGTGGTTCAGAACAGGGATTTATGGGTGTTAATGTGCATGGCAACATGCACATGAGTGGAAAGTTAAACATCTTCAGTTTTAACTGCACTGGAAATGGTGCAGGTCGCTGTTAATCAGCTTTGACTGAATATAAGGATATTGTGATGAAAAAAATAACAACTTTAACGGCACTCGCAACCAGTATTTTACTTGCTCAACACGCCTATGCTTTTGAAGCGATGACCGATGAAAGCTTGGGTGCAGTTACTGGCCAAGATGGTATTTCGATTACCCATGAAGTTTCTAGAGTCAAAGTTGATCAGTTAAATTGGGTTGACCCAACCGACCAAAATAAGATGAAAATGGGTTTGCACAATGTGCAAATAGATGGCGTTGGGCAAAGCACCATTACATCAAAATTAGATTTTGATGTCGGGACTACGGATGCTGGTGTAGGCATGCGTATAGCTGCGAGTGTCAGCCCATTTACGGCTGTTGCACAAAATATTATGTTGCTGTGTCAAGGTGCAACGTGCCAAACGCCTACACAAAATTTAGGTTCACTTACGATTGCAACATCTTCACCTTTAAAAGTATTACTTGAAACCAGTAATGGTCTATTTAACCGTAATGATACGGCATATATGGAATTTCAATTGCAAAATGCCAGTATTAGTCATGGTATGAATGGACATAGCGTAACCTTAAAGGACTTTAACTTTAACTTTGCTGGTTCAGGTTATATGTATGTCGCAGCTGATGAAGGCATTGTTCTCACCACAAAGTCCACAGGGAGCAAAGACCATGCGGTCAATTTGGGGCGGGTAAAGGATACTTCAGATGTACATAGCTCACGTAGCGATGCCACAAACCCCGGCGTTAATATCGATTTACGATACGGTACCGATGGTGGTGCACAGCGCAATTTAATTCGTATGGGAGCATCGGGTGCTGTCACTAATGCACGAGTTGCCTTAAATGCCAATCAAGAAGGAATTAAAGATTTTGGTCTAGCAACGAAAGCTTCAGGATATGAGTCCGTTGGTTCAGGTGGTTTACATTTAGGTGTGCGCGCGGATTTCACTTCAAAGGATGATCCTAGTCTTGTTGCAGGTCAAGCACAGACAACCTTAGAAATTGGCCATACGGGTATTGGTAGTTATGCCATTGAATTTTCTAATTTAACGTCTTTAGTTGCTGATAAAAATGCCTATATTGATTTTGGCGATATTTATATCAATACCATTCAAGCAAAAAGCCTTGATTTTCTGGTAAATGATAAATTAAAAGCGACATTAGGTTTAACCAATAATGTTTTAACCCAGAATCTGTCAAATCAAACGGCGGGTAGAAATTTTGCACTTGTGGCGATTCGTGGTATGGATTTTCAGTCCATCGCGCGTACCGCACGATTTATTTCGGATAACTCAATTGCTGCAATTGCAAGTAATGACAACAGTTGGGGGATTGGTATCCCGATTTATAATATGAATGCCAACGTTGCATTATCAGAGAAAAAATACAGTTATAAAAATGCGGCTGAAAAATCAGGTATTGGCTATAACCTTGTAATGAGCACAGATGGTTATGGTGTTGATAAAAAAACAGGAACACCAAGTACAACTTCCATTATTTTGATTGATGGTAAAAAAGGTATTAATGGTCAAGAAGTCAATTATTATGCAGGCTTACGAAACATCAATGCACTTATTCAATCTGATGGTGTGATTGGCTATGAAAATGATGGCATCTATGTACGTGCAGACAATTTATTGATTGCAGCCAATGCCGAGTTAGCGATTGGTCAACTTCCGGGTTCAACCTATAACTGTGCGACTACAGCTTCTGCCAAATGTGGGACCACAGTACCTTTAGATAATTTCTCTAAACGTGATGATGTGTTGACGAATATTGCGTTTAAACTCGATGGTAAGGGTGAGCTATTTATAGTGACGGGTCTAAATGACAGTGCAGAAAATAACTATTTGTCTTTCCGTGGAAGCTTTGAATTTAAAGCATTAACTGATGCTGAAAAGAAAGATCAAAAAGTTATGGGAAGCTATTTAAGTTTGATGAATGAAGATGTAAATGCCAGCGGTGTCGTTTCAGCTTCAAGTATCAATATTAATAAAATGCAGGGCGATCTAGGCTTTGATGCTCGAATTAAAATGAAACAAGATTCGGTAGAGTTTGATAATCAGGTAAAATTCAATCCAACCAATAATATGTCTAAAGCGTTTCGTGCAGAAGTTTCGATGTTAACAAATGGCAATATGCAGAAGATGGCGGATATTGCCCTAACCGGTGGAACAATGCGAAGTACGATGGGGATTACTCCACGCTAGTAAAATTAAATCAATAACAAATAAATAAAATAACGAACAGGGAATTTGTTATGAAAAAGAAGTTAATCAGAGGTTTGATATTCTCGACATTTGCGATGAGTAGCTTATCTCATGCAATGATGGCTTTAGATGATGAAAGCTTATCAAAAGTTGATGGTCAAGCTTTACTCTCCATGGAATATACGCAGGGGTATAATTCTGTGGATGAGAGTGGACAAGCCGTTGACCAATCCAAAGTTGGCTTTTATAAACTTGGTTTGGAAGCTGAAATGGAGCTCAATGCCAATATTAAAAAGCTCCAATTGGGTTGTGGTGGTGCAAATGGCTCAGGTGCTTGTGATATTGATATTGATCATATTTCACTGAGTGGCTTGCCTGCAAATAGCAATTATACGTCGGATGAACGTGCGGCAACTTCAGCTTTGCTGACCAATCCTTTTATCGAAATTGCAATTAAAGATCCGAAATCAGCGGCAACACGTGAAGTGATGGGCTTTCGTTTGAGCGCTGAAAAAATTTCTGGATTAATGACATTAGGTACAGAAAATAGCAATACACCCAATGGTATCAATACCTTTAGTGGTTATATGAAAACAAAAGCGTCTGCGGGTGTTGCAACAACTGCCGAGCGTGTGATGGACTATGCTTCTACGCAGCAATACATTGAAGGGGCTGTTAAGGGGACATTATTTGGTGCTGAAGTTGATCTACCGCTTCACTACAAATCAGATAATTATTCTTTTAATTTAAAATCAACCACGGCTCCTTTTACGATTCCAGCCACTGTTGTAAGTGGGAATCGAATGACAGATGTACAGTTAAAGGGTACAGGAACTGTTGATCGTCTAGATTTTAGTGGTCCATTAGAAGCTCAAATCTCTTTACTCGGTTTAAACATTAATTTGAATAAAGATGTGACGGGGTATCTTACTGGGCTAAAAACCGATATTACGGTAAATCAAAGTTTAGGTTTGATTCACGCACTTTATCTAAATAACCCTGCTTCGCTATCTTTACAAGCTCAAAAAATACTCTGGCCTGGTGCTGCAGTCGCAGCAGAAAGAGGGTGGTGGCTGGCGATGGAAGATGAAGTCGATTTGGGCAGTATTACACCATCAGATAAAGTGGCGATTACGGATGAAGTATTGAAACAAACGATCGCCGGAATTAACCATGACCTAAGTACCAATGTTCGTAACTGTGGAGATTTACTCTTTGGTTGTGTTGCAGGTTCTTCTTTGGATGTTAAAGAGATTAAAAACCCGTCATTAATTGATTTCCCATTAACCAATTTAAAACTGTCTGGACAGGAGTTTCGTTCTAACTGCTTCGGCGGTCTGAAATTCTGTTAAGGCTTAAAATATTTCATATAAAAATCCCGCACTTAGCGGGATTTTTTATGTTTAGCGCAAATTATTTTGCAATTTTCGCTAAAAGGTCTTCTTTACTTAAGTTGCTTGATTCTTCATCACGGCGACCTTTGTACTCAAATGTACCAGCATCCAAACCTTTCTCGCCAATGACAATACGGTGTGGAATACCTGTTAACTCGATATCAGAGAATTTAACACCCGGACGTTCATTACGATCATCAAGAAGAACATCATAACCAGCAGCAGTTAATTCTGCATACAGTGCTTCAGCTGCTTCCATTGTACGTGGTGACTTATGTGCATTCATGGGCACAATAGCAACTTCGAAAGGAGCAATTGCAGACGGCCAAATAATACCTTTGTCATCGAAGTTTTGTTCAATCGCAGAAGCAACAACACGAGTTACACCAATACCGTAGCAACCCATAGTCACAACGAGTGGTTTGCCATCTTCACCTAAAACTTTGCAGCCAAGCGCTTCAGAGTATTTTTGACCCAATTGGAAGATATGACCAACTTCGATACCACGTTTAATCAAGATTGTACCTTGACCGTCTGGAGAAGGGTCACCTTCAACAACATTACGCAGGTCATAAACTTCGGTGAATTGTGCATCACGTTCCCAGTTTACACCTACAGCATGTTTATCAACTTGGTTCGCACCAGCAACAAAGTCTGAAAGTACAGACGCTGCACGGTCAACAATAACGGTAATGCCTTTTTCGGTTAAGCCTTGAGGGCCACAGAAACCAGCAGTTAAGCCTAAGTCAGCTAATTGTGCTTCAGTTGCAAAAGTTAATGGAGCAGCAATTAATGGGTGTTTTTCTGCTTTAATTTCATTCAGTTCATGGTCGCCACGTAGGAATAAGGCAACCACTGGTGCAGCTTTACCTTCTTCAGCAACACCTTGAACCAATAATGCTTTGACAGATTGAGTAGGGTCTGATTTAAGGAATTCAGAAACCTCAGCAATGGTTTTCTGATTTGGTGTATCAACAATTTCAAGTGCTTTAGTCGGAGCAGCACGTTCACCTACTAATACTGCTTCCGCCATTTCTACGTTAGCAGCATAATCTGACTCTGTAGAGAATGCGATGTCATCTTCGCCGCTAGACGCAAGGACGTGGAATTCGTGTGAACCCGAACCACCAATTGAACCTGTATCCGCTTGAACTGGACGGAAATTTAAACCTAAACGAGTGAAAATTTTGCAATAAGCTGCATACATCTTGTCATAGGTTTCTTGTAAAGAAGCTTGGTCAACATGGAAAGAATAGGCATCTTTCATGATGAATTCACGTGAACGCATCACACCGAAACGAGGGCGGATTTCGTCACGGAATTTGGTTTGTACTTGGTAGAAGTTTGCAGGCAATTGCTTATAGCTTTTCAATTCATTGCGAGCAAGATCTGTAATCACTTCTTCATGTGTAGGGCCAAGTACAAAGTCATTGTTATGACGGTCTTTAAAACGTAAAAGTTCTGGACCATATTGTACGAAACGACCTGATTCTTCCCATAAAGATGCGGGTTGAGTGACAGGCATCAGGACTTGAAGTGAACCAGCACGATCCATCTCTTCGCGGATAATCGCTTCAACTTTATTTAATACGCGAACGCCCATCGGCAGCCAAGTGTATAAACCTGAAGCCAATTTACGAATCATCCCGGCACGAAGCATAAGCTGATGTGAAATAACTTCAGCATCGTTTGGGGTTTCTCTTAACGTTGCAAATAAAAAGCGACTCGCGCGCATGGAAACTGTCCTAAAAAATTAAGCGTTAAAGTGGAGAGTATACAATAAAAAATGAGGTGAACATTTTCCAAAGTCACCTCATTTTAGATTTTGTCATTATGACATGATTTTTTTGGCTTGACGTGCAAGGAAGTTTCGGAAATCATCCAAATAGGTAAAAATCACCGGCACAACCACAAGTGTTAGTAGGGTAGAGGTAATTACCCCGCCAATCACGGCATGTGCCATTGGCGCGCTTTGTTCACCGCCTTCACCTAAACCAAGTGCAAGCGGAACCATACCCATCACCATTGCACTGGTGGTCATTAAAATGGGACGTAAACGGGTTTTGCCTGCTTCAATAATCGCTTCATAACGATCTACACCATGATCCATGGCTTTTTTAATAAAGTCGATGAGTAGAATTGCGTTCTTTGTCACCAAGCCCATGAGCATAATAATCCCGATAATGGAAAAGAGGTTCATGGTTGAATTAAATAAGAATAGGGCTAAGAAAACCCCAATCAATGATAAGGGTAATGAAGCCATAATGGCTGCAGGGTGAATGAAGCTATTAAATTGTGAACCCAAAACAATATAAATAAATACAATAGAGAGGGTAATCGCTGTCATTGCATAACCCGCAGACTCAGCCATATCTTTATTGGCACCTTGCGTGACAAAACTATAACCTGGTGGCAAGTCGAAGTTTTTCTCTATCTCATTGATTTCGGAACCAATATCACCCGAAGGACGTCCTGCTGTGTTGGCTTCAACCATCACTTCACGTGCCAGATCACGACGGTTAATTTGTGAAGCACCGAGAGTTTCTTCAAAGCTAGCCACACTTGCCAATGGAACCAAGATAGGTAAGCCTGCGGCATCGGTTTTTTGTGATGTGATGTACATGCTTTGAATGTCAGTTGGCAGACGACGCTGATCTTCAGTGAGTCTTAAATTTACATCATAGGTTTCGCCTTTATCATCCTTCCACGTTGTTACATTATCACCCGCAAGAAGAGGGCGTAATACATTGGCGATTTGATTGACGGATAAACCTAAATCACTGGCTAAAACGCGATTGATATGTACACCTAAGGTCGGTTTAGGTTCTTTGAGTGAGCTTTCTAAGTCGACAATACCGTCGACTTTCGAAATTTCTTTCATGAAGCGGTCAGAAATGCGTTGTAACTCATCTAAGTCTGGTCCTTTAATCGAGATCATAACCGGCTTTTGGCCGCCCGATACTGTTTCATCAGCTGAGGCAATCGAGGTAATGGTAATACCTGCTACATGTTTTAAGCGGGTACGGAATTCATTGTTGAGATCCGTTAATGTTTGACTACGCTCCGAACGTGGTGAAACAGTGACACGAATGCTAGCATGGTTTTTACCCCGATCAGTGGCACTATTAATTGCACCATAAGTGGCTTTGACTTCTGGATGTTGGCGAATGATACGATCTACTTGCTTAAGCTTAGCCTGCGAATATTCAAGGGTTGCATCAACTGGTGTTTCAAATTTGATCCGAATTTCACCTTTGTCTGGTACGGGTACAAATTCAGTTCCGATCAGTTTGGATAAACCCAATGCACCAAATAAAGACGCGACAGCGATTAAAAGGGTAATGAGCCTAAATTTTAAAGCAAGCTTGAGTAATTTTTCATAATGATGGCTTAGGTTGTCGAGCTTGCCCGAAATCCAGTTAAAAAAGCGTTTGATTTTTCCGGGCTTTTTATTTGGATCGTGGCGCTCTGCCCAGTGAGCAGACAACATCGGGTCAAGTGTGAAACTTACAAACATTGAAATCAGTACAGCGGTACTGACGGTTACACCAAATTGATAGAAGAAACGCCCAATAATGCCGCCCATAAATGCCACAGGTAAAAATACCGCGACAATGGTCAATGTTGTGGCCAATACAGCTAAACCAATTTCTTTCGTGCCGTCGAGTGCAGCGGTGACGTGGTCCTTGCCCATATCGGCATGGCGGACAATATTTTCACGAACCACAATGGCATCATCAATGAGTAGACCGATACTTAGTGAGAGAGCCAGTAGGGTCATCATGTTGATGGTAAAACCAAAAATCCAAACAAAGGTGAGGGTACCTAGTAGCGAAATCGGTAGGGTTAAACCTGTAATGGTTGTCGAACGAAATGAGCCGAGAAATAACAATACAATGAGTACCGCAAGTACTGCACCTTCAATAATCGTACGTGCCACGTCTTTAATGCTGCCACGAATACCTTTTGAAGAATCAACCACAATTTCTGCAGTCGTGCCTTTTGGCAATTGCTGTTGGATTTTACTTAAGGTTTTACGGGTATTATCAACCACCTCAATTACATTAGAGTCCGAACTTCTCAGAATGTCGACAGCGACGGCTGTTTTACCATTCAGATAGGCACTCGACTCCATTTCAGCCTGGCTATCTTCTATTTCTGCAATTTGTTTGAGATAAATCGGCGCGCCATTTTTATTGGCAACCACTAAATCTCCGAAAGAATTTGGGTGAATAACGCGAGATTTAATTTCGACCACCAATTCTGAATTCTTTTGTTTTAAGGTTCCTCCCGGAACTTCAATATTTTCAGATTTTAGGGTGTTTATAACTTGATCGATCCCAATCCCGAAACTTTGTAATTTTTGCGGATTTACTTGAATACGAATTTGACGCTGTGCATCACCCAATAAATTGACCGTACCGACACCGGGAACTGTTCTGAGTTGTGGCACAATCCGTTGATTGAGATAGGAACTCAAATCACGTAAAGACATGTCCTTCGATTCAAAAACAATCGACATAATCGCACTGGCAGTAGGGTCGTAGCGCTCTACAATCGGGTCATCAATTTCATCACGAAATTGTGCAGTTACTGGTGCAATTTTATCTCGAATATCTTGTGCAGCTACAGAGGACGAGACATCTAGATTAAATTCGACAATGACCGTGGATAAACCTTCACTGGACTGTGAAATGACTTGCTTAAGGCCTGAAATCGTATTGATCTGATCTTCAAGTTTCTTGGTGATCTCAGATTCGACAGACTCAGGAGAAGCACCCGGATAGTTGGTGTAGACTACAACAAAAGGGAAGTCGACATCAGGAAACTCCTCAACGCCCATACGTTGCCAAGAAGCAAGTCCTAACACCATCAGACAAAACATCATCATGATGGTGAAAACAGGATATTTCACACTAATTCGGGTTAACCACATAACAACTGTCCTGCCTTATTCTTTTAATTTTGGCTGATACTTACATCTTGTTTAATATCTGAATCATTAAATTTAATTCGGCTGATCAGATCGCTATTTTGTAAGCCCTGAACAATCGCGGTGTTATTGCTATAACTCTGATTCAAAATTTGTACAGGTACTTTGGCAATTTTATTTTGACGAATGACCCAGACGTAAGGTTTATCTTTTAGACTTTGAATGGTGTCGAGTGGAATTTTTTGGCCTGAAATATTATCCGTGCCTAAGATGTGGCCTTCGACAAAAGCACCAATACTTAATGAAGTAATAGTTTCATTTGGGGCTGCAAAAAATTCAATTTGACGACTAGCCTGATCGGCAATTGGTGAAATCCGGCTGATTTGTGCTGTGAGTAAATTGCTATTACCTTGGATGCTATATTCAATCTTTTGTCCAATTTTCAGTGCAGCTTGCTGATCACTTGGTAATTTGGCTTGAATTTCTAATTGGTCTGGATTGACGATTTCAAAAAGGGTTTGTCCGGCAGCAACCGTTTGTCCCGGTTCAACATCACGTTTGGTAATCACGCCTTGGATAGGGCTATAAATGGTGCCGTCTTGATTGGCTTTACGTGCAATATCGACATTGGCTTGTTGAGCGCGAACATTTTCCATTTGAGCTTGGTAATCGACACGACTTTGTTCAAACTCTACTTTGGAAATAAAGCCTTGATTCAGCAAACGCTGTTTACGGTCCATCATCAGTTTAGCTTGATTGGCTTGAGCTTGTGTGGATGCAAGGTTTGCTTGTGATTGAGCAAGACGTGCGGCATTGTCTTGATTATTTAAACGCACCAACACTTGGCCTTTGCTGACACGTTGTCCGACCTCTGCATTAACATTGGTTGCAGTCGCAGTGACTTGGGCTTGAATACTGCTCTGATTGACCGCCCGAATGGTACCAGTAAAGGCCGTTTTTGAAATGGCGTTGCCTTGTTCGATCGTGACCAGATCTTGTTGAATCAATTCAATCTTATTTTCTGGTTTAACACTTTTCTGCGGATCTTCTTTTTGACATGCAGCCAAAGCCAGGCTTATGCAAAGCAGGCTAAGCTTTAAAAATGGGGATGATTGCTGTGCAGAGTGCATAATGGTCCTTATATCAGCGGTCTACAAAAGCAATTGAATAACAAGTTTATTCCATCGCTTTTAAACGCGTAATAATTCTGTCGTATTCAGCTTCTGTATTTCGATAGCGAGTTTGTAACGATTGAATGTATTCTTTTTTCGCTACCATATTTTTTTGATTATTATCCAACATTGTTTTTAATTTTGCCGGAACGGTTTCACCTTTTCGAAAATGTTCACGTTCTTGGCGAACAAATAATACACGATCATTTTGTAATTGTTTTAATTGTTCTTGTTCAAACACGATCTGTTTACGTATACCAGTCAGTGCATCACGCTTTTTGATGGCCGCAGTTCGTCTATTGGTATAGGCTTTTTTAAGTTTGATATCTGATGCTTGCTGACGTGCTTGGGCAGCACGCTGAGGAGCTTGTCTAACATCAGCTTCAGCATTGTAGGGGCGGTTACGTTTAATCACTTGCATATTTTGATCAAGTGCTTCATAACCATAGCGGATGTGATTTGGTGTCACATTGGTACTAATGTTTGCTACACCTTTACTGTCATAGTAACGATACCAAGTCGCCTTTTGTGGTTGCTGTATATTGGTTGGTGCAGCAAATAAAAGCGGGGTATAAGCCAGTAAACAAGTCGTCAGAATGATTTTTTTTGAGAAATGTTTAAGGCCAATCAAGTGAATTTTTTTTGTAAGCGGACTCAACCTTGTACTCCCCAGTTTAAAGTTGACTAAATTACTTATTTTAAAGTAATAATCTTGCTATAATATGCTTAATTAAGACAATTAAATACTATTCCAAGTTAAAAAAAAATCGTTGGTCATCGGAAAGTGTGAAGCAGTTAATAAAAACAAGAAATCTTGTGTGTTTGCGCAGAAAATGTTCATTGAAAACGCAAGTAAAGATATGTTAAAAATGTTCATAACTTGTAAATAATAATGCTGCTAACTTAATTGTTTGTACATCCTCAATGGGTAGGGTCAATAAATGGACGATAAATTCCAAAATCTAAAAGTCATGGTAATTGATGATTCAAAAACCATTCGTCGTACGGCCGAAACGCTGCTTCAGCGTGAAGGATGTGAAGTAGTCACTGCTGTAGATGGTTTTGAAGCACTTTCAAAAATTGCAGATGCGAATCCAGATATCGTATTTGTCGATATTATGATGCCACGTCTTGATGGCTATCAAACTTGTGCCCTGATTAAAAACTCTCAAAATTATCAAAATATTCCTGTGATTATGCTTTCAAGTAAAGATGGTTTATTTGATCAGGCGAAGGGTCGTGTTGTAGGTTCTGATGAATACTTGACTAAGCCATTCAGTAAAGATGAATTGCTGAATGCAATCCGTAATCACGTTACAGCTTAATTAGATTTTTTATTTTTTGGGGAAAAAGCATGGCACGTATCCTAATCGTTGATGATTCACCAACAGAAACATTCCGTTTTAAAGAAATTTTAGGTAAACACGGTTTTGAAGTGATTGAAGCTTCAAATGGGGCAGATGGTGTGACAATGGCTCAAGCTGAGTTACCTGATTTGGTCTTAATGGATGTGGTAATGCCGGGTGTGAATGGATTCCAAGCAACACGTCAAATTGCACGTGGTGCGACCACCAAACATATCCCAATTGTCATTGTAAGTACCAAAGATCAGGCAACTGACCGTGTTTGGGGTAAACGCCAAGGTGCTTCTGATTATCTGACTAAACCTGTAGACGAAAAACAATTAATTGATGTGATTAAGCAACACCTCAATGCAGGATAAAGCTCTATGGCAGCAAATGGATTTATCGAATTACTTCGAATCGCAAAACGAGGAAACAAAAACTACGTTTCCACTGAAAATGAAGTAAACCGATGGTCAGGCATTGCTTTTGAGATGATGGGGCAATATTACGTTGCTCCTTTAGGTGAAGTAGCTGAAGTGATCTACCCACCAAAATATACGCCAGTTCCCAATACCCAACCTTGGGTGATGGGATTAGCCAATATTCGGGGACGCTTACTTTCTTTGTCTGACCTAGCACAATATATAACCGGTCATCGAAGTAGTTTTTCACCCACTCAAAAAGTTTTATGTATTAGTCATAATGACCATTATGTCGGTTTGGTAGTCGATCAAGTTTTGGGTATTCAACACTTTAATAAGAAAAGTTATTTTTCTAAACATAATGAGTTGGATCGAAATTTGCAGGAATATTGTCAGGGGTATTTCCACCAGCATAACCAGCAGTGGAATGTATTTCTCTTCAGTCGTTTACTGCAAAATCCAAAATACATGAACGCATCTATAAAATTTATAAATTAATTGTCGCGCACGAACGAAAGAAGGCGTAATCGGGGAGAAGCTGAATGGGCTTTAAACTTAAAAAGAAAAATACGGGTGAAAGCACCAGTGGTCGTAAAGGCGGTAATGCTTTTCTGGCAAAACTGCAATCACAGACAGATCAATTATCTCGAGTTTTTGGTGATAGTGAAAAATCCAAACCATTTATTTATGGTGCGATTGGTTCATTAGTACTGGCAACGATTATTTTATTATACCTATTCTATAGCGTTCCTCGCGGTAACCAATTAACGCAAAGTTTGGGTGAGCTCCGTCTTCTTTCGCAAACAATTTCGCGTCAAGCAACTGAGGCAACTGCATCAGGTACTGAAGATGCAATGAAAAAATTAATTGCCTCTCAAGATTCGTTCAAAGAAAACTTAGAAACTGTAAAAGACATTCATGCAAATACAGATGCGCTGAAATCTGTAGATACGCAGTGGGCTGAGGTTTCAAAAAGTATTGACTTGATTACTTCGCAACAAAAAATCATTAATAAATTATATGACACGAACATCGCGATTGGTGAAACCATTCCGGGGATTCAGGCGGAATATAACTTGATGGTCGACCAAATGGCACGTCAAGACATGCCTTCGAACCAGGTGGTGATTGCGAAAAACCAAGTATTCATTGCAGAACGTATTTTACGTTCGATCAGTTCGGTGCTTTCAGGTTCTGATAGCTCACGTGAGTCTGCAGATGACTTTAGTGCCGATACTGAAACCTTCGGTTTGTACTTAAATGCCCAATTGGATGGTAGTACAGAGCTTGGTGTACAACGTATTGAAAGCCCTGAATTACGTGAGTCACTTGAAGGCATTAAAGCTGAATATGACGATGTATTAAAATCAGCGGCTGCGACAATTTTGAAAAACTCAACGCAAATTGTGAACGTACGTAAAGCATCTTCACAAATTTTTGCTGAGTCAGACAAATTGTTGGACAACTTAAATCAATTGTCTTCTAGCACAGGCTTGAAAACCATTTTACCTGCGGTACTGTTGATTCTTGCTTTAACAGCCTTCTTGATCTGTGTGTTCAAACTTCTTTCTTTACGTGGTCAATCGGATAAATTCCGTGTAACCCGTCTTCAAGAAGAATATGACCGTAACCAGAACGCGATTTTACGTTTACTCGATGAAATTGCCGATCTTGCAGACGGTGACTTACGTTCGTATGCGACGGTATCTGAAGACTTTACTGGTGCGATTGCCGACTCGATTAACTTCGCAATCGACCAATTACGTGACCTTGTATCGCGTATTACAGAAACTTCTCAAGAAGTTGCGCAATATACCGCCAATACGCAGGGTATTACCAACCAGCTTGCAGAAGCATCTGAACATCAGGCGCAAGAGATTGCTGGTGCATCTGCCGCGATTAACGAAATGGCAATGTCGATTGACCAAGTATCTTCGAACGCTGAAGAATCAGCTGTCGTAGCAGAACGTTCTGTACAAATTGCTGCAAACGGCGCAGATGTCGTAAACCGTTCAATTGAAGGTATGGATACGATTCGTGAACAGATTCAGGAAACTTCAAAACGTATTAAACGTCTAGGTGAGTCTTCTCAAGAGATTGGTAACATTGTCGCATTGATTAACGATATTGCCGACCAAACAAACATTTTGGCATTAAACGCAGCAATTCAGGCGTCAATGGCGGGTGAAGCAGGTCGTGGTTTCGCCGTGGTAGCGGATGAGGTACAGCGTCTTGCGGAACGTTCAGCGTCTGCAACCAAACAGATTGAAGGTTTGGTAAAAACCATTCAAACGGATACTAACGAAGCCGTAATTTCAATGGAACAAACGACTTCGGAAGTTGTACGTGGTGCGAACTTGTCTAAAGATGCCGGCGTAGCACTAGATGAAATTCAGTCTGTATCGGGTAACTTGGCGAAACTGATTGCAAACATTTCTGATGCTGCAAAACTTCAGTCTGCTTCAGCTGGTCATATTGCGACAACGATGAACGTTGTACAAGAAATTACCTCGCAAACTACCAGTGCAACATTTGATACTGCACGTTCGGTATCTGAATTGGCGAATATGGCTGAATCATTACGTGAATCTGTATCTGACTTTAAACTCCCAGAGTAAGTCAGGCGCAAACCTGTAGTACCTTAGCTGCGGCTAGGGTACTGCACCGATTACAGATAACACATCGATAAGGTGAACTTAACGTCACAGTTAAGTCTTAGGTGATGGTTACAATTAAGTTTGAGCAACCTTCTTGGTGGCAAAACATAAGAAGCCTTAGCTATGAAAGAAATATTAAAAAATTTAGTTGAAACAACTACGCTTCCTGAAGATAGTTATCTTGATCAAGATGCAGAAATTTTAGAGATTTTTGTTGAAGAAATAGAAGAAATCTTTGAAGAACTGGCGGGTTTATTTACAACTTGGTTGGAAAATCCACAAGATAAAGAGACTTTAACGACGATTCGTCGTCATTTCCATACCCTGAAAGGTTCAGGTCGTATGGTCGGGGCAAAATCGGCGGGTGAAACTGCATGGGCAGTTGAAGATACGCTGAACCGTGTCATTGCGGGTTCAGTACAGTTAACGCCGACCGTTCAAAAGTTTGCACAAACAGTTTTAAATGTTTATCAATATAAGCTCTATCCACGGTTTAAAAATGTTGCCGAATTGGATGTTGACTTACGTCCATTGGTTTTAATGGGGCAACAATTACAACAAAATATTAGCCTTGAGCCTGCACTCGAAGAATTATTAAAACTGGCAGATCAATTAAAATCTGAAGATGGTGTCACTGGTTTAGAACTGACTGATGTTGAAGCTACAGCACCTGTAGAAGTGCTTGAAAACACGATTGATGCGGTTGTTGAATCAGAACCTGCTCCTGAACAAGTGGATGCAGATGCATCTCTGGTCGAAGAGACAGTGAGCATTTTTATTGAAGAAGCTGAAGAACATCTACAAACGATTGATCAGTTCCTCCAATCTGATGACAGTAAATCACAAGATTATAATGGTTTGATTCGCGCGCTACACACCTTGCGTGGTAGTTCGTCGATGGCGCAAATCGAAGAGATTTTTGAAGCCAGTTCAAAAGTTGAAAACTTATTCAAAACCTTATTACAAGACGAAATCGTATCGAGCTCGAAAGAAACTGCTTTATTGATTCAATATGCTGAATTTGTTCGTGATTATTTACACGTGCTGCGTTCAGGGGGTAAGGCAAATCTTGCATCTATTTATGAAACCTTCAAAGCTGCTTGGGATGATTATGGTTTTGCTAGCCAAGATCAATTGGCGCCTGAAGATAATCCGCAAGGTTTGGTTTCTAAACTAATCGAATTAAATATTGATCAGTTATTAGATGCTGAATTTGAGTTTGATAAACGTGCCCTTGCTGAATTCCCTGACTATATTCAACAGCTCAGTCAGCAAGCTTTAGAGTTGATTGAACATACGGATAATCGTGCGTCTGTTGGAATACATGATTTCACAACTCAACTGCGTGCAGCGTATCAGTCTTTAATTGAAAAGCCTGAATTACTCCATGCTGATTATGGTTATGAGTTATTTGCGCAAGCACATCAAGAGTTCATTCACTTATTTGACACTTTAGCTGCGGGTCAGCGTGTAGTGTTAAGTGAAGAGGTTCAGCGTTTCTTAAATGAGCTGACTGCATTTGTTCAACAAGACATTGAAGCAGTTGCAGCGACGACAACACCAGAAGCCCATGTAGTTGCTGAACCTGTTGCCACAGTAGAAGATAAAGCCGCTGTTGCAAATACAACAGCAGTAGACTTTGCACAATTAAGTCAGCGTATTCAACTTGATCATCAACAGATGCAAGCGGCGGATGCGAATAATGACTTTGATGAAGATCTTTTAGGGATCTTTATTGAAGAGGCAGAAGAATTATTGGTGGGGATTGATCAAGACCTCAGTACTTGGACACGTGATCAGACCAATACTTCAGCTTTGAATAATTTAATGCGCTATTTGCATACCCTAAAAGGTGGTGCAAATATGATTGCCGCGTCTCATGTGGGTTTAATTTCGCATGAATTGGAGTCGATTTATGAGCGCATTATTCGTCAGCAAATTTCGATTACGCCTGCGTTAATTCAAATTATTCGTTTGGTGCAGGATGATATTTCAGATCGTATTCAAACCATTCGTGACCAAGGGATCGACTACCCAGCGAATAATGTGATCGATATTCTTAAGAATATTCAGTCAATTGTGGCAGGAGAGCGTTCAGAACCTGTTGCATTGGCTTCGGCTCCTATTTCAGCTGAAACTCTACAAGCTACAGTAGAGCCAGATGTGTCGGTGTCAGAGCCGATGGACGCTGCTGAAGACACTGCAGAAGCAGTGGTTGAAGCTCAAACGACTGCTCACACTGAGTCCGCTGTTGAACATCTTGAACATGCGGTTGCTGAACATGTTGAGCATCCAGATGATGATCTACGTTCGGTCATGGAAGAAACCTTCCTTGAAGAGTCTGAGGAAATTCTTGAACAAGCCGTTCAATTATTAAATCAATGGACTGAACAACGTAGTGACCGTAACGTATTGCTTCAATTACAACGTGCTGCCCACAGTATTAAGGGTGGTGCGCGTATGGTTGAAAATGAACCTGTTGCCGCAATTGCGTATCAACTTGAGACGACGTTTGAGCATTTTGCGGTTCATCATTTCAACTCAAATGCATATGACGGCTTACTCAAAACGACGTTGGCATGGTTAAAAGAAGCAATCTTCAACCATGACTATAGTAATTTTGACAGCATCAAATTGAGCTTAGAATCCATTCAGTATGTGGATGTTACGGTTCAATTGCCAAACCGTGTTGCAGAATTAGAACAAGGTATTGTCAGTAAAGGCTTTGAATTTATTCAAGGTGATGGTGTTGAACCTCCATCTATGTTGGGTGAATGGTCTGAAGCTAATTCTTCTGATAACAGTAATGAGATGATTCGTATCTCGGCTGATCTCGTCGAGAAGATGATTGACTTATCAGGCGAGAACTCGATTAACCGTTCACGTATTGAGATGGACTTAGGTCAGCTAGGCAATACCTTGAATGAAATGGAGTTAGCAATTAAGCGACTTGCTGACCAGTTACGTCGAATGGATGGTGAGCTTGAGTCACAAATTATTGCCAAACATGGTTCTGAAAATTCACGCTATGCGGATTTCGACCCATTGGAGATGGACCAATATTCATCGATTAACCAATTGTCAAAATCTCTAGCCGAATCTGCGTCGGATTTGGTTGACTTCAAGAGTACTTTGGCAGAAAAAATCCGTGATGCGGAAGGTTTGTTATTACAACAATCACGTATTCAGTCAGAAATTCAAGAAAGTCTGATGCGTACCCGTTTGGTGCCATTTGATCGTTTGTTACCACGTTTACAACGTATTGTGCGTCAAACCTCTTCGACCTTGAACCGTCCTGCAGAATTGATTGTTCAAAATACAGAAGGTGAATTGGACCGTACGATCTTAGAGCGTTTGGTGACACCATTTGAACATATGCTGCGTAATGCGGTCGACCATGGTTTAGAAGATACTGCTGACCGTTTGGCTTTAAAAAAGCCAGAAGTAGGTAGCATCGTCTTGAACATTAGTCGTCAGGGTACTGATGTACTGGTGTCTTTCAGTGATGATGGTAAAGGGATTGATGAAACCAAAATTAAAGACAAAGCCTTAAAACTTGGTTTAATCAAAGCGGATCAGTTCCTCGATAAACAAGAAATCTTGCAATTGATCTTCCATCCAGGTTTCTCAACGGCACAATCGGTAACGCAAATTTCGGGTCGTGGTGTTGGTCTGGATGTGGTGCAAAGTGAAATTAAAGCCTTGGGTGGTCATGTTTCCGTTGAGTCTGAGTTAGGTAAAGGGACGACCTTTACCATTCGTGTACCAACCACAGTAGCGGTCAGCGATGCCTTGATGGTGAAAGCGGGCGATCAGCAATATGCGATTTCATTAGCGCAAATTGAACGTATTGTCCGTATTGCACCTACGGCACTCGAAACTTACTTCAATAGTAAGGATGACGTGTTTAAAATTGACAACACCAATTACAAACTACGTTATCTATCAGAGTTTGTGGGTAATCAGCCAATTCCACGTTTAAATAATGTCGGCCATTCATTGCCTGTACTACTAATTAAAGGCAACAGTGGTCAAACCATTGCTTTATTGGTCGATCAGCTGGTGGGTTCACGTTCTCAAATCGTGGTGAAACCAATTGGTCAACAATTTACCAGTGTAGCCGCGATTGCAGGTGCCACGATTCTAGGTGATGGTCATGTATGTTTGATTTTGGATGGGCAAAATATTGCACGTCAAATTCAAACTACGCAGCGTGTTAAACATTCAGCTGAACAGCGTGATTTGGGCCGTCAAGCCAATGCGCGTCGTTTAGTGATGATTGTCGATGACTCGGTAACTGTACGTAAAGTGACTTCACGCTTACTTGAACGTCAAGGTTATGACATTGTGACAGCGAAAGATGGTGTGGATGCAATTGAACAGCTTGAAAATGTCCGTCCAGACTTGATGCTACTCGATATTGAAATGCCACGTATGGATGGTTTCGAAGTGACAAACTTAGTTCGTCACCATGACATTCACCGTGAGCTGCCAATCATTATGATTACATCACGTACAGGTGAAAAACATCGTGAGCGTGCATTTAGCTTAGGTGTGACTCACTATATGGGTAAACCATTCCAAGAAGCTGAATTGCTTGCCAATATTGAAGCTTTAATTGCAGAAAAGCAGGGGTAATCTATGAGCCAAAATACTGTTTCTCAGATTGTCAGCGATAAAATTGATCAACAGGAACTGCAACATCTCATTACGGTATCTACCGGGTTTATCGATGCATATATCATTGATTGTCATGGTAAAGAGCCAATGTTGTTGCCACAAAATATTGTGCTATCAGCGCTCGATAGTGCAACCAAGGTTCCTTTTGTTGAATGGCATGAATTGAAATTGCCTGTTTTCTCAGTCAATGATCCTGCCAAAAATCAGGGTGTGGCTTTGGTGATTGAAGGTGATGATGTTGGGCAGCGTTTTGCACTGATGTGTAATGAAATGCCGAAAACCATTCGTCTGCGTATTTCTGAAGTGGTTGATGAAGAAAAAGCTGTGAAAGACGCCAATATTTTCCAATATGTACGCATGGCCGATCAGGTATTTCATATTCCAAATTTAGCTAATATTCAAAACAGTATTGGGCTTCAAGCAGCTTAATATTTGCAAAACGCGATATAAAAAAAGGAACTCAATGGAGTTCCTTTTTTTTGACTATGCAGGGAATATTTAAGCCAACAGGTTTTCTAAAATCTTTTCGTAAATTTCAGAAAGTGGCTCCAATTCTTCCACATTGACATGTTCATTGATTTGGTGAATCGTGGCATTTAAAACACCCAGTTCAAGCACCTGCGCACCTGTAGGCGCAATGAATCGACCATCAGAAGTACCACCACTGGTCGAAAGTTCAGTTTCAGTCCCAGTAACTTCTCGAATGGCATCACGTGCGGCATTCACTAATTCACCTACAGGGGTTAGGAATGGCAAACCAGATAACGTCCATGTGATGTCATATTCAACGCCATGACGATCTAGAATTTCCAAGGTACGTGCTTTGAGTTCATCTGCCGTTACTTCAGTTGAATAACGGAAGTTAAACAGTAGATTCATCGTGCCCGGAATAACGTTGGTTGCACCTGTACCGGCATTGATATTGGAAATTTGGAACGACGTTGCAGGGAAGTATTCGTTACCATTGTCCCACACGGTATCGCAAAGTTCAGCCAGTGCTTTTGACGCAGTATGGATTGGGTTTATTGCTAGATGTGGGTAAGCAACATGCCCTTGTTTACCTTTAACCGTTAAATTGGCATTTAGCGAACCACGACGACCATTTTTAACAATATCGCCGAGTGTGTTGGTGCTAGATGGCTCACCCACCAAACACCACGTCATTTTTTCATTACGCGCTTCTAAAGTTTCAACAACTTTGACTGTCCCGTTGATCGAAGGGCCTTCTTCGTCAGAAGTAATGAGAAAGGCAATCGAACCTTTATGATTTGGATGCTTTGCAACGAAACGTTCTGAAGCTACAACCATAGCTGCCAACGCTGTTTTCATATCTGCGCTGCCACGACCATACAGTTTACCGTCGCGAATTTCAGGAATAAATGGGTCAGAACCCCATGCATCCAAGTTACCCGTAGGTACTACATCAGTATGACCTGCAAAGCAAAATACTGGTGCTTCAGTCCCTTTACGTGCCCAAAGATTATCTACATCATCAAAACGCATATTTTCAATGTTAAAGCCAATCTTGGCTAAACGTTCCGCCATAATGTTCTGGCAGGTATGGTCAATCGGTGTTACCGAAGGTTGGCGCAGTAATTCTAGGCTGAGATCAAGAGTTGCTGTTGAGGTCATGCTAAATACAGAAGTCAAAAATGTCGCAATATAATAGGCGAATCGACAAGCGAAGGGAAATTTAGACGTGAAAAAACCCTATTTAAAAAATAGGGCTCTTTTATAAATTCTTGGGAAAGAAATTAATTGCGTCGAATTTCTTCCGAAGTTTTCTCAGCAGTATTGGTTACAGCATCTCCAGCTTTAGATACGTCTTTACCAACACCTTTTACTGTATTACAACCTGTCAGTACGAAAGCAACCATAAGTGATGCAGCTAAAATTTTTTTCATTGAATGTAATCTCCATTATGAAAGAATAATTTTTAGAAGACTAAATTATTCTGTTGTGAGATTTAGATTAAAAAATAGCCGTATCAAACAGTAGGTGGTTTTTACGGTGGTTGAGTAAATAAATGTAAATTTCTACTAAATGGTGCATTGAGTCTTAAATTGTTTGAGGCAAAATTAAGCGTGGTAATCTATACATATAATAGCTTTCATCGCTGTCCTTTTTATATAAACCATCTGTCCACCAATGTGCAGTTTTACTTGTGGGTTGCTGCTGTACGCAGATCCATTCATGTCGTTGTAGGCGATAGAAACCTTGACTTATGGACGGAATGACATGTCCCCATTGACCTATTCTACGCGCAGGATTGACCCAGTTTGGCAATGTGTTGGTACACTGAATAGGTAAATATAATTGACCCTTTAAAACGCAATAACGTTGTTGAATCTGCTGCCCAAGTGCTTCATCAAATTGGAATTGTTTTTGGGTAAAATGATTAAGCTTTCGAGCCAAAGTATCACTACGATTTAAGCCATACCAATAGGGTAATTGAAAATCGCGCTCTGCTAGATAGTATTTTAAAGCCACTTCCCAATGTTCAACTTCACCACTTTCAGTATTTTTTAAAACAAAGTCGAGTTCACCTACTGTACGAGGGCCGTCAATTTTTTGAATGCTATGTCCGAGTAACTGGTAGGGATGGTATGGGTGATCGAGAAGCCAAAACCATATAAACATTTCGAAACGTAAACCAAGGCGAGTACTTTTTAATTTTTGTAAAAATTCTACTAATTCACTTGGGTGTTGTTCGAGTTGTTTTAAACGGGGAAGGTAGGCTTCAAAATATTTATGCCAAAGCTCGTTTGGATGAAAATGAAAGGGATAGCGGATTTCGAGTTCATTGGGAATTTGCTGCAGAATATTTGGGCTAGCAATACAGAAAGCCAATTGGCGAACTAAGGGCTGTTTAAATTGCAACCATGGCTCAAAATAAGACGACGTTGTCGGGGCTACAGCCATATTGAAACCTTTCGAATAATGCAGAATAACAACGGATAATTGTTAAAAACATCTTATACTACCTGAATTGAAAGTTCAGGGTAGCGGTATGAAGACGTTGTTTTGGCGAAGCTTAGTGGTTGTCTTTGTCATTTTAGGCTTTATAGGGGCTTTATTGCCGGGAATGCCCACGACAGTCTTCTTAATATTAGCTGCATGGGCGGCTTCAAAAGGTTGGCCTCAAATGGATGCTTGGTTGTTGAATCATCCTAAATATGGGCCAACCTTACGCGGTTGGCGCGAAAATGGCACAGTCCCACGCAAAGCAAAATGGTTTGCATCGATCATGATGTTGGTGAGTGGTCTGATTATGCTTTTTACATCAGCACCGATTGCCGTCAAGATTTTCACTGACTTAACCATGTTGATTGTTGGCATTTGGTTATGGACACGACCAGAGCCAAATAAGATTAGGACTATTGAACATTCGCCGCAGACTAAACCACAAGATAAAGATAAGCAGAAAGAGCAAGAGCATGTCTGAATATACCCAAGATCAAGCAGATATCCTGATTAACTTAAAAGATCAAACTTTAACTTTGCCGAAGCTAAATAAATTTTATCTCATTTCATCGGGTAAAAATGGCATTGGTGAGCAGGAAAATAGTGGCAAGACGCCACGAGGCTGGCATCAAGTGGCTGAAAAGTTTGGTGGACAACAACCTCAAAATGCAGTTTTTAAAGCACGTCAGTGGACCGGAGAGGTTTACGACGAGCAACTTGCTGCATCACACCCTGATCGGGATTGGATTTTATCTCGAATATTATGGCTCAGTGGTTTAGAACCCGGCTTTAATGCAGGTGAGGGCTGTGATACTTATCAACGTTATATTTATATCCATGGCACACCAGATAGAGAGCCTATGGGTATACCGATGTCACATGGTTGTATTCGCATGCGAAACAGCGATGTTGTAGAACTTTATCAATTGATTCCATTAAATGCGCTGGTTTACATCACTGAACATTGAACACGTCGTTAAAAGCACAAGCCATGAAAGCCGAAGTTCATGACATCAAACCATGGTTTGAAGAATTAAAGTGAGTTTGAAAGGCGTTTTTTGTCAGAAGTAATACACGCAAACTAACAGAAAATCGTGTTTGAATGTATTTTGTACACTGTGGTGTTTTAGAATGTAGTGTATGTGATGAATTAATCGTCGGTTCGCTGAATGATTAGTTATGAGTCCACGCGAAAAACTGTTTTTTATGTGAATGATGCAGAATATAAGTCATATTTTTAGTAATAAATTTACAGGTTTATAGCTAAAAAATGTTCAAAAATACTGATTTTTCCGCAATATAACTTATTTTTTAATCACTCAAACAGAAAAAGTGCAAAAGAGTTAGAAAAGCGTTTGACAGACCGTGAGGATTCTCTATAATGCACCTCATCAAACGATGAACATGTTTTGAAAAGGGCGCTTAGCTCAGTTGGTAGAGCGTCTGCCTTACAAGCAGAATGTCGGCGGTTCGATCCCGTCAGCGCCCACCAAGCCTTTTCAGTGTTAAGATATTTAGAGTGCAGCGGTAGTTCAGTTGGTTAGAATACCGGCCTGTCACGCCGGGGGTCGCGGGTTCGAGTCCCGTCCGCTGCGCCACTTTAAATCTTAATTCGTTTGAACCACAATAGCGACATTGTGTAAGTGCAGCGGTAGTTCAGTTGGTTAGAATACCGGCCTGTCACGCCGGGGGTCGCGGGTTCGAGTCCCGTCCGCTGCGCCATTTACATGATAGACCTTTTGAGGGCGCTTAGCTCAGTTGGTAGAGCGTCTGCCTTACAAGCAGAATGTCGGCGGTTCGATCCCGTCAGCGCCCACCATATTTTTTGCGATGCAGCGGTAGTTCAGTTGGTTAGAATACCGGCCTGTCACGCCGGGGGTCGCGGGTTCGAGTCCCGTCCGCTGCGCCATTACAAAGAATATAATTGTTGTACCCTTTAAGGGCGCTTAGCTCAGTTGGTAGAGCGTCTGCCTTACAAGCAGAATGTCGGCGGTTCGATCCCGTCAGCGCCCACCATATCTTTTAAGATATAGGTTGTGTTTCGAAAGAAACTACGTGATGCAGCGGTAGTTCAGTTGGTTAGAATACCGGCCTGTCACGCCGGGGGTCGCGGGTTCGAGTCCCGTCCGCTGCGCCATTTATCTTAAAAATCTCTGTTCAAGAGAATGCCTTTAGAAAAATCTTCGATTTTTCTCTTGCGCTCAGACAAAGCTTCGCTTTGTTACTCTTCGCTCAGGGCGCTTAGCTCAGTTGGTAGAGCGTCTGCCTTACAAGCAGAATGTCGGCGGTTCGATCCCGTCAGCGCCCACCATATTCTTCTATAGAAACTTCTTTCCCCAAAAGCTTGCCTAAATTTTCTGATTTACATAGAATCCGCTCTATAATAATTTTAATATTGTATGTGATCTATGAGAAATCCATATCAGCGCAAGGCAGCGTCTAAAACTCAAACTACAAATTACAATCCTCAAGAAACCTATAAACAATTTATTGAAAATATGGTCGCTCAAGGTGGCGTGATTGCGTTATATCAAGATGGTTGGGCACTTTGTGCGACACCTACAGGTCAGCGTTCCTTCGCCATTTGGCAAAATCGTGGTTTGGCACGTTTATTAATTAAAGACAATTGGTCCAATTATGAAATTCAGGAAATTTCATTAAAAGACTTTATCGAAAAAGTCATTCCGTTTTTACGCAGCGAGAGCACTACGGTATCTTTAGATTTGACCCCAGAAGGACAAAATATTTTGGTTGCGCCTGAAAAGATGCTGTTAGATATTAAAAATTATTTATATCAAGTCTATCAACAGCGCCCAGAAATCTTTGAAAACCTTAAAATTCCTTTGCCACGTAACATTCGTTTAAATTAATGGTTTATTTACAGCATAAAAAGCCCTTGTTTACTGATCAAACAAGGGCTTTTTTTAATATTCATTGAGTACAAAACCGCTCAAAAAGGCAAAATATTCTCGTAGCCAAGAGTTGTAGCGGATGTACAGCGGTGTAGGCGCTGCAATGGTATACACCTGTGTATAGCCTAACTTTCGTGCAATTGCTTTTGCACGTGGAAGGTGAAAGTCACTACTGGCAATCGCAATGGGGGCATCAAGAGAAATCTGATGTTGTTTTAAAATCTTTTTACTATTGATCAGGTTGAGTTCTGTACTGGTACTTTTACTTTCTTCATATATGCCTGCCGCTGAAATGTCATAGTGTTGAAGTAAATAGCGTTTCATGACGGAAGATTCGGTCATTTTTTCATTAAAGCCTAAACCACCCGTCATGATCATAATAGTATTGGGTTGTTGCAAGGCATACGGTGCTGCGGCATCGAGACGCGCCTTTAAGGTCGGAGAGGGTTGACCATTTTCAATACCACTACCCAAAACGATGATGGCTTGGACGGAAGTAAATGGCTTGGATTGCTGGCTATTGAAGTGTAAATACGCAAAAAACAGTAAAAGGCTCAATAGCCAAAGCCAAAACAACCACCATGTAGCACGCCAGAGCCTTTTGAGTTTAGGGTATTGATCTAAAATATTGTGGATTTGCGTTGCAAATAGTCCAGATAAAAGAAAAATACACCCAATGACTAAGGGTAAAAGGATGCCTAAATGAATTTTATCTAATGTAAGTAACCAAATGGCATCTACGCAGAGCAGCAAGCCTACACAAAGCAGTAGTATTCTTTTCATTCAAAAAATTAAAGCAGTATCCGTATTTGCCTAAGTATAGCGAAAAAAAACCAGACACGAGGTCTGGTTTTGAGTTGGGACTATTTATGAGTAAACATCTTATTAATAAACATCACGGCGGTAGCGCCCAGCTTGACGCAGTTCAGCAACAACGTCTTCACCTAATATATCAATCAGTGCGTGGTCAACGTCCGTTGCCATACCGTTGATACTACCGCAAACGTAGATCACGGCACCTTGTTCTACCCATGATTTTAATAAGGTCGCATGGTCACGTAGCTCATGATGCACATAGCGTTTCTCCGCTTGATCACGAGAGAAGGTGAGATCTATGCGTTGAACTAAGCCTGTGTTTTGCCATGCTTCAATGATGTCTTGATAGAAGAAATCATGTGCGCGTTGACGCTCACCAAAAATCAGCCAGTTTTGCGTATAGTCTTGACGAACGCGTGCATGTAAAAGACTGAGTAAACCTGCAATACCTGTACCGTTACCAATACAAATCACAGGACGATTATCTGCAATCAGATGGAATGATTCATTGGTACGAATACGCAGTTGTAGTGTGCTGTTGATCGCTGCATGTTGTGTTAACCAACCAGAGCCTAAACCAAGCTCACCATCCGCATTGGACTGCTGACGTACCACTAAGCGTAATACTTGCTGACTTGGAATACTGGCAATGGAGTATTCGCGAGTTGGAAGCGGTGGAAGCTGTTCGAGCAAATGATCAAGATTGGCAAATGGTTCAACATCCGTATTTAGGTTACGATCCCATAATGCATCTTCAATGCGTTGCTGAGTAGAATCAACCACTTGCTGACTTTGAATTTGGTACTTTTGCATGAAGTTTGCAATACGTTCAGCACTATTACCCGGCTGAATCTCTGCAATATCACCCGCTTGCCAGTTGGCTTCATGTTGAGGTTTTAACTCAATATTAAATGCAGGGGCACCTAAACTGTTCGGGTTGAGTAGATCACGTTTGGTCAATGTCCATGCATCAAAAGTTTTTTCAATTTGCATGTGCTGAAGTTCAAGTTTAGTCGCTTTGGCTAAAGCGCTATTCCATGCTTGAATGGCTTGGGTGTCGCCATTATTGACTTCAATTGTGTCAAACAGGGGCTTCGCAGCATTACTTTGCATCCAGCGATGAATCGCATGACCAAAGCTACAGAAAGTATCAGGATATTCTTCTGAACCTAAAGCTAATACGGCAAACTGAACATGACTCAAATCGAGGCTTTGTGTCATCAGTTTACGTTCAAAGCTTGAAGCGAGGTCAGGTGCTTCGCCAGTGCCATAAGTACTTGCAACAAATAAAACCTGAGCGGCTTGCGTTAAGTCATCAGCAGAAAGTTGCTGAACAGCTTTCACTGTGACAGGCTGACGAGCCTCTTGTAAGCTTGTTGCTGTACGCCATGCCAATTGTTCAGACTGACCTGTTTGTGATGCATAGCAAATTAACCAAGGCTGTGCATTTGGGTCGATGGTAACTGGTGCTAAGCTTTGACGGGCTTGCTGTGTCAGTTTTTTCTGTTTACGACGTTTGAGATAGAGCATCCATCCTGTGACAAAGAACAGCGGCATCATGAGGGATGCAATAACCACAAAGAACTGATAAATCGGTCCGAAGAAACTACCGCGATGTACAGGCAACATGCTGGTCATGATTTTTTCATTTAGCTTTTTATCTTCGTATAACTCGATATCGGTAAGAGCAGACGTTTTGTAGTTATAAGTCGCTTTGTTGCGAGCACGTTCATGTTGAGGGACGGCATCCACAAAGTTAATTTCTAATTCACCATTGGCTTTTTTCGGAATATTAAAAGTGACACTTGAGTATTCACGACCAATATTTTGATTAAAGCCATTCCAACTTTGGGTAAGGGCAATATTCACTTGTTCTGGTTTTAGACCACGTTTTTCTCCGCGACCTTCAGCACCATGTTTGTTTTCTTGAGAGCCGTGTTCAGAGGGACTCGACGTTGCAGGGTTTCTTTCAGAACGTGCTTGGTGTTCACCACGAGTTTGTCCTGCTTCAGTGGCTTGTTTTTCAGCGCTTTGCTTTTCGCCCGCATGTTCAGCAGGTTGTCCATTCGTTTTTGGACCTTCTTGCAATTGGGGCTGTGGACGTTCAACGCCCATGACTTTAAACATGCCATTACGCCACCAATCATAAGACCAGTACAGACCTGTACATGCCAAAATGAGATAAAAAACAATCACCCATGTGCCGACGACTGCATGTAAATCCCATAGGAAATTACGTCCTTTGAGCTTCGGTTTTACTGCAAGCCATTGTTTTACAGAATGTCTTTTTGGCCAACGCAGATACAAACCACTCAATACAAAATAAATCAGCATCAGTGTACATGCGCCGGTAATTTGTTTACCAACAGGGCCAACAGTTAAATTACGGTGTAGCTGTTGTACAAACTGGAAGAATTTTTGACCTTTAATTTCAGGTAAAACTTCGGCTGTATAGGGGTTAACCATCATGTTATAGCCACGACGAGCACCTTCTTTGACAATATTCACGGTACTTGAGGTGGTCGCATCTGAGGCAATAGAGATGCTATTAATTTTCATGTCAGGATCAGACTGACTAAAGTGCTGATAAAGCTCAGCAGGGGTTAGTTTAGGCTGCTGTTGAGCCTGAACCACATAACTGTCCTGATTGATTGCTTTAAGTATTTGCTGTTCATAGGAATAAATGGCACCTGTAACCCCCATGAGTGAGAGTATTAAGCCGGCACTAATCCCCAAGAACCAGTGAATCTGGAAAAGGGTTTTCTTAAACATGATGAATTTAATATTGATAAAAGGTTGCTGAATTGCGACGAATTATAAACGATGATTTAGTCGAGAATGTGGAAAAAGTAAGTAATATTCATTCTCATTATTGTAATTATCAATAATTATTCAAAAATTAAACACATAAAAAAAACCTCCAAAGAGAGGAGGCTTTTTATACACAAATGTCTGTTAGGCTTAAATTGGTTTAGCAGGGCCTACAGTTTCATTTAAATGTTTACGAATGGTCGAAAATGGAAACTTCTTGCTATCCATACGTTTAGGCAAGATGTATGCGCCGTCTTGACCCTTTACTTTAAAGTTCAAAAGGATGAAGTCTTTGGTGTCATACCATTCATGAATGTCTTTCCAACCGACAGTCATCGTCCCCATGTTTGCGCCCATACGTTGCTGCATAGAGATCCCATGCGGCTGGACACCCATACGGATGCCTTTAATTTCTTGAACAGGGACTTCGTTCAGTTTGCGTTTCGCATACCATTCGATTCCGAATTTACGCACAAGGAAGTAAATCACGACACAGACAATAGCTACCCAGCAAAATACTGTTGAATAGTTCTTAATAAAGATGAGGCCCAAGAGTGCCAGTGCAAGAATTGCACCCATAATTAGCCATGCTTTTTTGCCAATTTTGAAGTTACTGCGAGACAGAACAAGTTGAGCATAACGTTGTTCTGCTTCAGAAATTTCATAAGCCACTGGCTCTAGCGTGTAGGCGTATAAATTTTTTGCGGTCATAGTGAAAGTAACAGATTTAAAACTGTAAAAAGTTTAGCATTATTTATACCAATTCAGTGAGTATATTGTTCCAAAATCATCCAAATTATAGCGAAGCCAGTTCAGTCGATGCCTGATCATGCTCATGACTGAGATTTTGTTTCAATTGGCTAAATTGGTTCAACACGTTAAACATCAAAGAAAGCTGTTGTAGCACAATCAAGGATTTTTGATCTTCCTCACTGTTTTGTGACAAACGCTGACGGATTTCTTGCAACATATTTTGCGCCGTTAAGTCCGGCACTTCGTCACGTAGTAATGCACCTTGAATGTCATCCGTGGCTTTATCCAATAAGGTTAAGACCTGTTGATCTTGAATTTTTTCACGATGCGCACCCAAGGCTGCGATATAACTAATAAAGGTATGATTGAGGCACAAAAACTCAAAGGCTAAAGCTTTTTGAGTCGGATCGGTATCGGGTTCGGTAGCTAAGGTGGAAATCAGTGAAGCTACTTCTGCATCGGTATTATGGGCTGCACGACGGACCACACGATAATTCAAGCCGTTATTACGACCAGATTTGTATTGTTCAACCACTTCGGCCAAATAATCACACTGCGCTTGAATAGAACGGCTGATGGTCCGAGGCAGGCGACGGAATTTCCAATCTGGGAAAATGAAACTCACACCAAACCATGCCAAGGCACAACCAATCAGTGTATCAATCATACGCGGCATTGCTGCGGCAAAACCCATTCCATCTAAGTTAAAGTTGATCAGCGCCAAAATGGTAATAAATGCAGTGGCTTGTGCATATTGCTTACTGCGTAATTCAAAAAACAGCACGCCACTTAAAATGAGTAGCAGTAACTGACCTTCGACAGAAGGAACAAAATATAAAATCGCATAACCTAAAATAATTCCGACCAAGGTGCCAATGATACGTAAATAGAGGCGGCGCTTGGTGGCGTTAAAGTTCGGCTGGCTGACAAACAGGGCAGTCAATAAAATCCAATAGCCATAACTGATATTGGTCACTTGGACAAAAATATAACCAATAAATAACACGGTCGATAAACGCACAGCATGACGGAACAGCACCGATTCAGGGCTCAAATGTTGTTTGAATCGAATGACGATGTCGTCCCAACCTTTTAAATCATCATCTTTTAAACGATTTTCAATCAGGGCTTGTCGGTCAATATAACGCTCGGTTTCGACATTACGTAATTGCGCATCGATGCCTTTTAGGTTTTGGTATAAAGCAAATAAAGAGTTGATCCAGACCTCATCGTATTTTTGCTCTTCACGCAGCTTTTCGAGTGACAATTTTAGATTGTGGAACGCATGTTTAAAACGTTGATTATGATGATAAGGTTTTCGCTGTAAGATGCTGATACTTAAATCTTTACAGGCTTTACCTTGAATCGAAAGCACACGTTGAAAGCGAAATAAAATATCACTATGTTCAAAAATACGGGTCAATTTTTGATAATCAATATGCGCGGAATCGGCACGTTCATGAATGTCTTGCGCGACAAAATAATATTGTAGGCTACGACGTGTATCTTTTTGTCCACGGTCGCCTTTTAAACGCGTTAATAAGGCCGTTTTCATATCGTTGAAAATGCCAATTAATTTGCCATTTTCGAGCGACAGCTCAATCAAACTTTGCTGGTAACTTTCCGGTGTCATATCGACATCAAACAAGTTAGATTTTGCAAATAAGAAGTCACCTAGAGACGAATAGCTTTGGGCCAATTTGTCCTGAACTTGACGTACAGGAAACAGTAGAAAGCTCAAAGTCGAAAGCAGTCCATACCACATCGCACCGATGACCAATAAACCTGCTTGTGTATACCAATTTTCAAAAAGTTCGACCCCTAGCATGGAATACACGGAGATCACCAGACAGCCATAAGAAATGGTGGCGTAGCGACGACCTAATGAACCCAAAAGAATCCAACCGATACAAGACACAATCAGCCCCAATGCAAATAAGATCGGATGCGGGAACAACAGATAAATGGATACCGCAGTAACAAAGAACCCGATATAGGTATAAATTTGATTGAGCACACGGACTGAAAAGCGGTCATCGATATCACTTAGACCAGCGGCAACCACACCCAAGGTGAGGGGAATGGTCATTAATTGCTGATCTAAAAAATATGGGACAAAGGCTGTTCCTGCGAAGGCAATGACCATGCGCAAGTTATACATAAAGGTCGTGTTATAGGTTGCTTGTTTCAGTCGTGCGAGCCAGGCGTTCAAAATTTTTCCTTTGCTAAAGCGATGGGGCAGTAAGCAATGTGTATCGTGTGAATTTTCACATTGAAGCCAAGAAATAATACTATGTGCAGTGTAAACTTGTCTGCAAAACTTGCTTGCAATAAATGAATTATTCTTATGAAAAGCGTCGAATCACAAAAGGAATTTTCTCAACGCTGGATCGTCTTATTGGCGTTGCTGACTGCTTTGGGGCCACTTTCAATCGATATGTATTTGCCTGCTTTACCTCAAATGGCCGATGATTTTGGTGTCACAACGCAACAAGTGGCCAATAGTCTTCCTGCGTATTTCTTGGGTTTGGCGATTGGGCAGTTAATTTATGGGCCAGTCAGCGACCGTATTGGGCGTAAAACACCGCTATATTTCGGTTTGGTTTTATATATTTGTGCCAGTTTTCTGTGTGTCTTTGCCAATAGTGAATGGAGCTTGATCGCGGCTCGTGTTTTGCAAGCGTTGGGTGGCTGTGTCGGTGTGGTGATTGCCCGTGCTGCAATTCGTGATCGCTTAAGTATGCAAGCTTCTGCTCAAGCCTTTGCGAGTATGATGATCGTGACAACAATTGCACCAATCATTGCACCTACTTTAGGCGCGTGGGTGTTACAGGTGTTTGAATGGCAATACATATTTGCGGTATTGGTACTTGTCGGTATTTTTTGTCTTTTCTGCGTACATTTTTTCTTTCAAGAAACCCTCCCTGTTGAGCGGCGCTTAAACTTAAGTTTAAAACAAGTCTTTGGTTTATATGGTGCGATTTTGCAAGACGAAACCTTCCGTAAACCGATGCTCACAGGCTGTTTTTCTGGCGCAATTTTATTTTGTTATATCAGTGGCTCATCTGCCATTTTAATGGATGGTTATGGTCTGAGCCAACAGCAATTTGCTTATGTATTTGGTGCGAATGCTTTAGGGATTATGGTGTTTTCGACCCTCAACAAGAAACTTGCAAATCGACTGGATGTTCGCCATCGTTTGCAATTGGGTAATGCACTTCAATTGTGTGGTGTGCTGATCTTATTGGCGGCGGGGCTATTTTATCTTTCATCTATCGTTGTTGTAATGTTGGGCATGTTCTTATGTGTTGCATCAATTGGCTTCACTGGGCCAAATGCGATGGCTTTGGCGATGTCTGAACAAGGCTCACGAGCTGGCACAGCCAGTGCAATCATGGGAAGTATGCAATTTGCCTGTGGTCTATTGGCTGGAGTGTTTTTGAACTTTTTAGTATGGTCAGCGCTGATCAATATGGCCCTGATTATGCTTCTATTTGTGGTTGTTGCAATGTTCACCATGCGTAGTTTAAGAGCTTCAGCCATGGGGTGAACTGAATGAGGGTGAAGACGTTTAGCTGGTTTGACTTAAACGTCAGTCATCAATGTCCATATATTTTTGATGAAATATGTGTGTCATTCATTATAAATGTTCATCATCATAACGATGAATGATTGTGCTATTTTCCCATTGTGAGGTCAGTTTCTATTTTCTCGAAACTTATATCTAAGAAATCATCCACTTGAAAATAATTAATGAAACTGCGCATCATTGTTGTCTTAATCTAAGGAAATAGAATAATTATTAAATAAGTATTATTCGCATTAAATACATTACGTTATGCTGGATAAATACATTGTGAATGTCTCTATCGGTAATATGTCGGATTTTATAGTTTTTATTGCATACCTACAGGGTATGGGTTTTTACCTTTAAGGTATGAATATTGAGATTTTTTGCCATCTGAATCGGCTAAGTCCGAATTTTAACTAAATATTTCAGTCTATTTTCAGTAATGGATTCAGGTTTCGTGCTTTTTGCTTTCAAGTATTTCGTTATTGGGGGCTACAAGTTAAGGTTTTAATGCGACTAAAGCACGGATATGCAGCATGAAATTTGTCCGCTCAAATAGCTGAATAACAAAGCACCCGGATTTAGGGTATACAACAATGACAGGACAATAGAGAGCTTAGGATGAAAACTCAAACTGTATTCCACCCAATGAAAACCCTTGTTGTTGCCATGAGTTTGGCAACGGTATCAATGGCTCATGCAGGCAGCAATACTTCTGAAATTGAACAATTACGTGCAGAAGTTGCAGAACTGAAAAGTTTGATTAAAGCGCAGCAGCAAGTTCAACAACAGCAACAAACAGAGATTCAGCAAGTTAAAGCGCGTCCTGTTGCACCACCACCGCAACCAGCTACTCCAGCTGCAAGCTTAAAATCTAAAACAGGTGCAGATGTAAGTCTTTACGGTTTTGTTCGTGGTGATGCGAACTACATTATTGAAGGTGCGGATAACGACTTTAACAACGTACATACGTCTAAAGAAGAAGCACGAGATAAACTTCGTGCAACTGCAAAAACCACACGTTTTGGTTTAGATTTTACAGCACCCGTCGGTGGTGATGATAAAGTGGGCGGTAAAATCGAGGTCGATTTCAATGGAAGTGGCGAAACTATTCGTCTACGTCATGGTTACTTAACCTTTAACAACTGGTTATTTGGTCAAACGACATCTAACTTCTTGTCTAACCATGCACCAGAAATGATTGATTTCAATACAAACTTGGGTGGTGGTACTACACGTATTCCTCAAGTTCGTTATAACTACAAGTTAGCTCCAGATACTCAATTATTTGTTTCTGCGGAAGAAGGGGATAGTAAAGGGACTGTTGCTGCAGATCCGACGTATCGCCTTCCAAACTTAACTGCCAAAGTGACTCAAAGTTTTGCCGCAGGTAAAGGTAGCGCTTCAGCTCGTGCATTGGTTGAAAACTACAAATCTAAAGCTGCGGATGATACTGAAACAGCTTGGGGTGTAGCAGCGGGTGCATCTTATGCAGTGACTGATCAATTGAAATTGAATGGTGATGTTTCGTATACAGAAGGCAACAGCAACTATTTATATGGTTCTAACTCGGCTTACTCTGTTGTAGATGGCAACATCGAGCAAAACAAATTCACTGCTGTACAAGTGGGTGCAACTTATAAGTTTAATGAAAAACTACGTTCGACTTTAGCTTACGGTGCGCTATTTGCGGATGATGGCAGCGCGTATGCGAAAGATGCATCTAACTCAAATGCGAATGAAGAAGCACAGCAAGCTTGGATTAACTTTATTTACGCACCTGTAAAACCAGTTGAACTTGGCTTAGAATATGTGAACGGTAAACGCAAAAACTTTGCGGGTGAATCTTATAACGATGACCGCGTTGGCTTAATGGCTAAATATAGCTTCTAAGCTCAAACTACTGATCTAATCAATCAAAAAAGCCTGACTCAGTTCAGGCTTTTTTGTTGAAACAGGAGATTTTTCAACGCAAATGAACTCACAGTACTAAGTAGATGGACTCACTAAATCGCCTGAGTCATGATGTCGTACAGGTTAAAGCATTCATTTAACCACGTCTTACATGGGCATCATGTTCAAATCTTTAATATTTTATATAGATAAAAAATGCGAATACATTTTAGTAAAAACAAATAGATATAACTTTAAATTATAGTAAATAAAACTTTTTGTAATTAAATTTAATGAAATTTCTCTGTTCTCCACGCATAATGTGCGACTTTTCTAATCAGCATTTGATTTTATGTATTTCATCTATGATGTGAATATTGTGGTAAGTGTTGGTTTAGTAAGCATGAACTGCTTTTATGGATTTGTTTTGTCGAATTGAGTTTTCACTTCTTTTAACTCAGGCATACATATTTGAATCAGATGATGAATATTTATGATTGGCAATGAATAGCTGGTAGCCTGATTTATTGGTTAAATTTACAAATTGGAATTGTATTTTAATTAATAAACGCTACTAATTTCTATTAATTGGACTAATAAATATTCTAACCATTTTGGACAAATTATTATGGAATTTAGCTTTAACGCATTTTATACCTTAATTGCGGCGGTGATCGTTCTTTTATTAGGACGTTTTCTGGTAAATAAAATCAGTTTTTTGAGGCGTTACAATATTCCTGAGCCCGTAGCTGGTGGTTTGGTTGCTGCAATAATTTCATTGGTTGTACATAGCATTTGGGGTTATAGCATTACTACGAGTAGTGAATTACAAACCAGTTTTATGCTGATTTTCTTCGCATCCATTGGTTTAAGCGCAAACTTTGCCAAATTGAAAGAAGGTGGAATTGGTCTTGTTATTTTTCTGGTAGCCGTTGCTTCTTTCATTGTTGTGCAGGATGTCGTTGGTATCAGTCTTGCCACTTTATTGGGTATTGATCCACTGATTGGTTTGATTGCAGGTTCAATTACGTTGACAGGTGGTCATGGTACAGCTGGTGCATGGGGTGAAATTCTTGAAGTTGAACACGGTATACAAGGTGCATTAGCTTTAGGTATGGCAAGTGCAACTTTTGGTTTAATCATTGGTGGTATTATTGGTGGACCATTAGCTAAGTTGCTAATTAATCGTTATAGCCTAGCAACTCCGCGCACGAATGAGCAAATTGAGCGTAGTGATAACACACCACTAGCTGATATTAATTCAACAGAATATGTACCTTTTGAATATCCACATCGTGTTCGTTTAATTACCGCAGATAATGCAATTACGACTTTGGGCTTATTTGCTGGCTGTTTAGCATTTGCTGATTTTATGACGGCTTTCAGTAAAGGTACGATGTTTGAATTACCGACATTTGTATGGGCTTTAGCTGGTGGTGTCATTTTACGTAATGTATTAGAAGGTATTTTCCGCGTACAAATATTTGATCGTGCAATTGATGTATTTGGTAATGCTTCATTATCACTGTACTTAGCAATGGCACTATTATCGTTGAAACTATGGCAGCTATCAGATCTTGCAGGACCATTAGTTGTGATTTTGGGAGCCCAAACATTAACAATGGCACTTTATGCTGCGTTTATCACTTTCCGTGTAATGGGCAAAAATTATGATGCTGCGGTTTTAGCGGCGGGTCATTGTGGTTTTGGTATGGGGGCAACACCTACCGCAGTCGCAAATATGCAAGCCATTACCAATATGTATGGTCCATCTCATAAGGCTTTCTTAATCGTTCCTTTATGTGGCGCATTTTTTGTTGATTTGATTAACGCAACAGTTATTCAATTAATTCTTAAATTCTTTGCTTAATTTAGAAAGGCTCTTCAAAAAAGAGCCTTTTATACTTTTGACCATTTAAAACTAGGGTTGAATATGAATGAACAATTAAACGAAACCCTGATGAGCTGGGTCAAAGTTTTTAATGATCCGCTTTGGGATTTCTTAGTCGTATTTTTAGTGGCGGTTGGTATTTTTTATACCTTAATCACTGGTGCAGTTCAGATTCGTCTATTTTTTCATAGTATTAAAGTGATGAAATCTAGCCGTAAAGAAGGCGATGATGAGCATGGGATTACACCATTCCAAGCCTTTGTGACTGGACTGGCAAGTCGTGTCGGTGTGGGTAATGTCGCAGGTGTTGCAATTGCGATTGCAATTGGTGGGCCGGGTGCAGTGTTCTGGATGTGGTTTACCGCATTTTTAGGCATGAGTTCTGCATTTGTGGAGTCTTCACTTGCACAGCTCTTTAAAGTGCGTGATACGCAAAATCAGCAATTCCGTGGTGGTCCAGCGTATTACATCACGCAAGGCTTAAAGCAAAAGTGGTTGGGTGTGGTTTTTGCCATTGCGCTGATTTCAACCTATGGCTTTGTGTTTAATGCAGTACAAGCCAATGCCATTACGGGTGCAACTTCACATGCTTGGGGTTGGGATAAAGCCAATCTAGTATTGAGTTTGGGCAGTTTTAGTTTTGAAATTTCATGGGTAGGGTTATTCCTTGTCTTTATAACAGCGCTGATTATTTTTGGTGGTATTAAGCGTATTGCAAAAGTGGCAGAACGTTTTGTTCCATTTATGGCATTACTTTATTTGGCAGTCGCGCTCTATATCGCTTTTGCTAACTTTGCAATCTTGCCTGATATCTTCCAGTTAATATTCAGCAAAGCATTTGAGTTTGATGCTGCGGCTGGTGGTTTCTTCGGTGCTATGGTTTCTATGGCGATGATGCAAGGCATTAAGCGTGGATTATTCTCAAACGAAGCGGGTATGGGTTCTGCTCCGAATGCTGCGGCAGCATCAGATGTTAAACACCCGGTCAATCAAGGCCTGGTTCAGATGCTCGGTGTCTTTGTCGATACATTTGTGGTGTGTACCTGTACGGCGATCATTATTTTGGCATCTGGCTTGTATGAAAATGCAGGCTTTGAGGGTGTTGCTTTGACGCAAATGGCGCTTGAAAGCCAGATTGGCGCATGGGGAGATGACTTCCTTGCCATAATCTTGTTCTTATTCGCTTATTCTTCAGTAATCGGTAACTATGCTTATGCTGAAGGTAATGTGCAGTTTATCAATAACAATCCTAAGGTCATGTTTATATTCCGCGTAGTCGTCCTCATGATGGTGTACTTTGGCTCAATCATGAGTGTGCCACTGATTTGGAACTTAGCGGATCTCTTCATGGGCGTGATGGCGAGTATTAACCTCTTTGCGATTTTATTGCTGACGCCATTCTTATTGATGCTGATGAAAGACTACACCTCACAGTTAAAACGGGGTGTAAAAGAGCCAGTATTTAAAATGGATGAACATCCAAAATATAAGGATCGCGTTAATTCCGATATTTGGTAAAGTCAAAAATTAACTTTAAAAAGCTCCGTTATCGGGGCTTTTTTTGCTAGACGATGTTTTGGATCTTGATGTGGAAATTCTGCTAGACACTGAAATTTTGACAGCCAATGACTTTCTAGGTTGTATGTCAATATAATGTGCATCGGTCAGAGGCATTAACGAATAATAACAGTGACGTGAATGTGGACTGATTAGACTACTTTTTCTCTTCAAATCTCGAGTTGCATTTGGAATATCTCTCAATGAAAAGCATAACTGTTTTGATGACTGCATTCGCAATCAGCCTTGTAGGTTGTCAAAGTGTGGGCTCAAAAAAGGTCAGCGCTGAAACAACATCACAAATTCGAACTTATACAGCAGCACCTGCTCAAGTGGCGAATAACCGCATTGACTTTAAAAAAGTGAAAAAGCAGGAAAAGCGTCCGATTGTTGCTTTGGTTTTAGGGAGTGGTGGGGCACGTGGTTATGCACACATTGGCGCCATTCAGATACTTGAACAGCAGGGAATACACCCAGATTTTATTGTTGGAACCAGTGCGGGTAGCATTGTGGGTTCAATCTATGCTTCAGGTAAAAGTGCCAATGAGTTAAGAGATATCGCCTTAAATATGAAAGCCAATGATGTTCGAGAAATACGTTTGGACAAAAAAGGCTTTTTTGACGGTAAAAAAGTTGAAGATTATATCAATGAGCAAGTTGATGATGTGCCTTTAGAGTTGCTAAAAACCCCAATGTATGTGGTGGCAACCGAGTTAAAAGATGGCAAAAAAGTCGTGTTCAATTATGGCAATACGGGGCAGGCTGTTCGTGCTTCGGTGTCAATTCCGAGTATGTTTATTCCAACGATTATTGAAGATACAGAATATGTCGATGGTGGCTTGGTCAGTCCTGTTCCTGTGGACGTTGCACGCGATTTAGGGGCAGATATTATTATTGCGGTGGATATTTTGGCACGACCGATTCATACCGAAACGTCGAATGTTTGGGGCTTGTTTAACCAAAATATCAATATTATGCAAAATCGTTTAGCTCAAGAAGAGCTCAAGCGAGCAGACATTGTGATTCAACCTGATTTACGTGAAAAAGCACATATATTTGATGTGAAAGGGCGTGAAGCGACGATGCTTGCAGGTGAAGAGGCAACCTTGGAAAAACTTGGAGAGATTTCTCGGGTTTATGCTGAACATCAATATAGCAAGGGACATCATATTCCTTATTTGGCAGCCAAAGACTAGGCTGATACGATTCGCAAATTTAAACGCATCCTGTTCACCTCTCAGGGTGCATTTTTATTTCAGCAAAGCATTTTAATTTTTGCTCTCAGCTTTTCCCATGCTCAATAGTATCTAGTAATCATTAATATCTTGGATGTTGATTGGTTTTAGGTCTTAATCAAAAGATTTGCCAAATATAAAAATCTTAATAATACGAAAATATACAGTTAATTATTTGAAATTAATTAAAAAAATCATATTAATTGGTTTTACGTAGATTTTAAGAGTATATACCTATATTAGCGTTTTTATTCATGTGCTTACATTTACCAATACTGTTGAAGTGTTTAGAATATCATCAGGTTATTAATACTTAAAACCAATAAATATTTTAAAGGTAGCTGTAGATGAAAACGCTTGATGTAGGACAAAAAGTAAAGCTTGCGATGATGGAAGAGAGGGTATTTATTGTCACTCATGTACATGTAGATAATTCTTACACGCTAGAAAGTACCAATGATTTTGGGCAAAAAACCAGCTATGACAATGTATCTTTCGAGATGTTAAAAGTCTTAGAAGATTAAGTTTAATGCCGTGCTATGTTGAATCGATGAACAACGCGTTTTAATGAATATGTTTTAAATATAAAACACAGCATAGCTTTGATCAAAAAACTGATAGATAGCGTGATAAATACTTGTTTATCGGGTGTATATCGTTATCGATATATATTTTACTGAATGATGGTGTGATCACTATAAATAATAATGATGGTTTTTTTGCCGATTTGAACATTTAATTTTGATTAAAATCTATATAATAATCACATTAATCATTGTTATATCACGAGTCTAGAGAAACAAGATGTCCCCATTAGATCAAATTGCGAATGCACTAGACGACCAGTCAGAATTATCGATGTCAGTTTTAATGACTCCTGACATGGCGAATTTTTCGGGTAATGTGCATGGTGGAACGATTCTAAAATTGTTAGACCAAGTCGCGTATGCTTGTGCAAGTCGCTATTCTGGTAGCTACGTGGTGACACTATCAGTCGATAAAGTGAATTTTAAAGAACCAATTCACGTGGGTGAGTTAGTGACTTTCCTTGCAAGTGTGAACCATGTTGGTCGTACTTCAATGGAAATTGGTATTCGTGTTGAAGCGCAGAACATTCAAAAACGTACAGTACGTCATACCAATAGTTGCTATTTCACAATGGTCGCTGTTGATGATCAAGGTAAACCGAAACAAATTCCAGCATTGAATCTAGATAATGACTGGAAACGTTGTCGTTTCGAAGCTGCGGAACAACGTAAAGTGGCACGTTTACAGGAAAATCATCATCCTTCTTGCAGTATTTATAAAAAGTCGACACAAAGCTAATCACTTTGGTGGCTGAATATTTGAAAAGATCGCTTAGGCGATCTTTTTTGTATTCTGAAATTCGTCTGGAGAGTGCAGTTGAGATTTGAGTTCCGAGTGTGCGACTAAAGTTTATTCTTCGAAGCTCAGTTAAAGATAGTCATTCAGTCCAATAATGTTTAATATAAAACGATACGTAGCGTTTCGTTTTATATTATGAGTGAAACTGAAAAAACTTCTCGGCGTAAGCAATGTATCTTACAGGCAGTCACAGATGCTTTAGCGGAAAGTGATTATCGAAGCATGACCATTGAAGATATTGCGGCTCGTGCAGGCGTGGGAAAATCGACGATTTACCGTTGGTGGAAGCATAAGTCCGATCTGGTTTTCGATGCTTTTAAAGCGCACACTGCTTCGGTGTTTGAACTCGATTTATCACAAAGTTTAGAGTTCAATCTAAATCAACAATTGCTCAAACTATCAAGGGCTTTAAATCAGCACGTGGGTCGAGCATTGCTCGTGGTTTTGGCGGAGCATCGTGAAGCAGCGGGTGAGTTTTTTAAACAGTATTTGTTACCTCGACGAGAAGCGACACGTGAGCTGATCCAATTGGCCATTCAACGAGGCGAAATTCGGGCGGATTATCCTTTCGAACTCATGTTGGACATGTTGTATGGCCCGATTCATTATCAGATCATTTTCTTTAATACCCAGCCAGATGAAGACTATATCAAGCGACTGGTGCAGTTGGCGCTAAACCCGATTTTTACGCAGTCCCAAGCCACGCGTAGCAGCGAGGAAATGACCTCATGACTACTCAACATCAGGCATCGCTATGGAACAAGTCTTTCGTTTTTTGTCTGTGTAATAACTTGTTTTTATTTAGCTATTACTTTGCGCTGCTGACAATATTGCCCATTTATATTATGAAAGAATTGGGTGGTTCGATTCAGCAAGCGGGTATGGCTTTAACGCTGTTTTTGGTGTCATCCATTGCGATTCGTCCCTTTTCCGGCATGATCATTGAGCGTTTTGGTAAAGCCAATTCTGTGCGTATTTCAGGCTTTATCTTTGTCGTTTTTGCGCTGAGTTATTTGTGGATTGACAGCATGTGGTCGTTGTTGGTCATTCGTTTTTTACATGGTTTTTGGTTCAGTATATTAACCACGGTCAATGTTCCCATCGTAAATGATTACATCCCAGATCATCGAAAGGGCGAAGGCATGGGCTACTTTGTAATGTCGACCAACTTAGGCGTGGTGATCGGGCCATTTTTAGCGCTGAGTATGATTCAATTCAGCAGTTTTAGTACCTTATTTGCAGTATTAGCCTTATTGGTTGCAGTGGGCTATATTTTTACGTGGTTAGTTCAAATACAAGAACACGTACAGCATAAGTCAAGTGATCAAGCGAGCCAATCCGCAGCCATCCAATGGCGTGATGTGATAGAAACACGGGTACTTGCCATCAGTTTTGTGGCATTGCTGACCGCATTTGCATATTCGAGTGTGATGAGTTTTATCACCGCTTATGCAGAGTTGAAGCATTTACTCGCTTATACAAGTATCTTTTTTATTGTCTTTGCTGTGTCGATGTTGCTCGTCCGTCCTTGGGTTGGCAAAGTCTATGATCGTAAAGGCCCGAGTGCAGTCATCTATCCATCATTTATTTGCTTTGCCATTGGTTTGGTGGTTGTGAGTTTTCTCACGAATCAATGGGTGCTTTGGATATCGGCAGTTTTTATGGGCATCGGCTACGGTTCAGTGTTCCCATGTCTGCAAACGGTCGCGATTCAAACGGTAGAAAAAGCCCGAATGGGACATGCGATATCCACCTTTTTTGCCTTGTTTGATATTGGCCTTGCTGTCGGTTCGGTCATTATGGGTGTGCTGATTGCATACTTTGGATTTCAGGCAACCTATTTATTTTGTGCGGTGATGGTGCTGTTCACTACGTGGATGTATCGTCTATTCGTGGCAAACCAATTCAAACGCAGTGCTTTAGGAGCTGAATAATGGAATTACGACATCTACGATATTTTGTTGCGGTTGCCGAAGAGCTAAATTTTACCAAGGCTGCGCAGCGAATGTGTACTGTGCAACCTTCTTTAAGTCAGCAAATTAAAGACCTAGAACAGGAAGTTGGGGTGCAATTATTGATGCGAACCAACCGAAAAGTTGAACTGACTGCAGAAGGTCACGCCTTTTTAAAAGAAGCGCGTTTGAGTTTAGAGCATGCAGAAAAAGCTATGATTGATGCGCGTCAAATTGCGAAGCTCAGTAAAGAACAACTGAATATCGGCTTTGTTCCTGTGGCTGAAATGAAGGTCTTTCCTTATATCATGCCAAATATTCGAGCTCAGTTTCCTGAGTTAAAAATTCATTTTCATAGTTTAATGGATGTCGATCAAATCAGTGCAGTGCGTAAAGGAGAGATTGATATTGCCTTTACCCGTTATGTCGAAGAAAGCCCTGATATAGAATCTGTTCAGATCTTTACTGAGCCTTTGGCGCTGATTGTACCGAAAAATTCGCCTGTTGCAGAACAGCGGCATATCAGCATTAAAAACATTAATAATCAAGATTTTATTATTAGTGATGAACATTCATCACCTGAGCTATACCGAATTATTCAAGATTTCTTTAAGCAAAATAAACTAAATGTGAACTTGGTACAGCACTCGACCAATATTTTGTTAAATGTCAATTTGGTCGGTATGGGCGTGGGATGGAGTTTGGTGCCGTCTTATGTCATTCCATTGCTCGGTGATAAAATATTGGTTAAAAGTACCGTTGAACCTTTGCCGACCATTGGTCTGTATGCGAGCTATCGAAAAGATCGTAAAAATGATGCGATCGAGTTGATTTTAAAAGTATTAAAAGAGCAGTTCTATATGGGCTTTTTCTAGGCCTTTAAATATTGCCCTAAGATTTAAATGAAAAAATCCCGAATTAAGCGCTTCGGGATTTTTTTATTTATCGTATTTTTAATCATAGATTAAATGAAGAATGGAGCTTGTTCAGCTCATTCATTTAAACCATTTTTGTAAATAGGGTTTCATCACACGGTAGGCAATCAAACCGATAATAATAATCAGATAGAGTGGCCAAATCGTAATGAGAATAACCAGCAGGCTCAACACAAATTGCCAACCTTTTTGAATACCGTACCACGCTCTTTGCCAGAAACTATCGCCATTTAACTGCGCAATAGCATCAAGGTTAATATCGATATGTTCACGGACAGTGGCAGGTTGAGTAAAGCCAATCACAATCGTGCTATAGCGGACACGATCTTGAACTTCTAAGCGAGTCAGGCGTGAGATTTCATTGACTTGCGCTGCTGCTACATGGTCTGGCACGACCGTTGTTTGCGACATTTTTTCTTCGAGTAGTTTTAGCTCATAGCGTTTTGCCGAATATTGCTGACGGTTCAAAAAATGCATTAGTGGTAACAGTTGATTGACGAAATGTGCAGCTTTTTCACTTGGCACACGAATGATCATTTCCGCGTTCGGATTTACTTTTTCAAAGATTTTAATTTTGCCGTCAGTAATCGGGTAGGATTGACTCTCTTGCACCATAAAGTCGATATTTTTCTGTTCAATAAAGCCGCCTAAACTTAGCGTCAGTTTTTCAATTTCTAAGGCCGTTTTAACGACATCTTTCGACTCAAAACTGACATTGGCTTCTCGTACCATTTTACGTGAGGCTTCAGCTGGGTTGACCTGCTCATTTAAAATAGTTTCAGGTTTTTGTGTTGTTGCAGGCGTGGTAGACGGCTCATTGGAAGTGCTTTCCGCTGCTTGATCTTGCTGTGTACTGACTTGAGCAGGTTGTGCATCTGCGCTGGCTTCAGTTGCCATTTCTTCGGTTTTTTTGGAACAGCCTGAAATTAAAATCACCGTTAACATGGCAATTAAATATTTATTTTTCATAGATGTAGAGCTCAATTGTTTGATTATCAGAAAGTCGGAGTAAATACTTTTTGCTTTAAATATAGATTCAAATTTAGCGTAATTATTAGTCGGGCGTATTGTATCGGAAAGTGTTTAAAGCAGGGATGAACGCAACATAATTCTACATAGAGCCGCGTATAGTCATAGATAGAACAACAAGGAAGAAAATAAGGATATCTACAATGAACCCAACAATGAAACTCTACAGCAATCCACGCTCACGCAGTAATACCATTCTGCCTTTATTGAAAGAATTAAATATCTATTGAAAGAATTAAATATCGAGTCAGAAGTTGAGATTATTGAAGTGCCATATGAAGAGATGTATCAAGCGGCATATCTCAAGATTAATCCCATGGGCAAAGTTCCCTGCTTGGTCGATGGCACTGTCGTGATTAGTGAGACCGCTGCCATCTTTAGTTATTTAGCCGATAAATTTAGTGAAAAAGGTTTAGCTCCCGCCTTGGATGATCCAAAACGGGGTGAATATTTGAAATGGATGTTTTTCTGTCATGGTCCGCTGACTGAATACATGGACATGAAAAATGTCGGCATTAGCACTGAGTTGATGGATGAGAAACGTGGCAGTTTGAGTTTTGGTAATGAAAAAATACTTTTAGATTTTATTAAAACAGGGCTTGCGCAGGCCCAGCCATATCTGTTGGGGGATAAAATTAGCGCAGCAGATTTATATTTGGCTTATTGGATGGTGTATGCCATTTCATTCAAAATATTGCCATATTTAGATGAATTTAAACCTTTTATTCAGCAGATTCAGCAACGTGAATCGGTAAAAGATGTGCGTTGGTTTCAGTCGGTTTAACTTGGAAGCTTATTTGATTGTTGGCTGAACGTGGTATTGCTATATGTCTATTCATATAACTCTTTCTTTGAGAACTAAAAAGAAAGAGTTTTAAATATCAATCACTAAGATGATAAAGCGATTTTAATTATTGCCTAGATAATGTATGGCATATATTGCGCTAAATTAAATAGACTCAATCGTTGTTGGGTCTATTTAAAAAATCATGGGCTTTATCATCAGATAGAGGTGGGCCTAAATCTCTTTCAAGTTTGGCATATATTTCGAGTAGTCTTTTTTGTTGTGGATCCATATCTAAGGCACGATGCTGCTGATATGTTAATTGATCTTCAATCCAATAATAATCCTGAATCGCAGACCCTGCGAAACTGGTTTTCAAATGGAGTTTGTAATAACCAGAAAAGTTGTGTTTCTTGGTATCTAGACAGAGATAGGCGAAGGTAGACCAACCACTTTCGGGAAATTTAAGGCGAGCTCGGCAGGGCTTCTTTTCTAGTGTAAATGTGGGTGAATAGACTTGGCCTTTTAGAATGATATTTTTATCTTGACCAAAATATTGAGTTTGTAATGCAAATAAAGCAAGAATCACTGTGGTGAGAAAAAAGCTGGCAATGATTGAATAAAAAAATGAAATGTATAAATGGAAGGACAAAAAATTAGATTCTTCGTTTTTGTTCACATCTTTTTCTAAGCGTAATAAATAGCAATTCAAAGAAATAAGAAAACAGAGGCAAAAAACGAAAATAGCTAACCAACTATTGGCATGAAAATGATGTATCTCTACGAAAATAAGTGAACAGATAAAAATAAAGCCCAACAAAATATAAATGAATAATTTCTGAAATCTTTTTTGCATTTTGCGAAGCTTATAATTATGTATTGAACGATTATAGCATGCGATGTTTATAGTGATTATAGAAAAAATCACCATGCTTTATGCATGGTGATTTTTAATTCTTGCAGATCTATTTAGATTATTAAGCATGCAATTTTGCAAACAATTGTTGGCTCACGCTGTCTAAAGTTTGTGGAATTGCAATCGCTGCAACAAAACGGTCTGGGCGAAGAATCGTAATAGATTCAGTGGTTTTACCAAACCAACCACGAATATCGGTACCAATATCACCAATCGTGATCACATTGTCGTACTTGGTGCGATTTTCATTGCTAAGTTGAACAGCAGGCAATACTTGGATAAATTTAACGCCCAATTTTTGCCACTTTTTCATGGTCGCATCTGACAGACCCCATTTTGGATCGACGCCCCAAGCAATGATTGCAAAGTCGTTACCGATGACTTCATCAAGTAGGACTTTCTCACCAGATTCAAGTTGAACATGTGGTTGAATGAACATTTTACCCACAGGTGAGTCTTTAACACCGTTATTGATCAACGCACCGTCGTTGTACTTCGGCATTGGCTTGAAGCGCATTTCCAATAGATATTGCTTGATCGGTTTGATGTAATTGAGCGCATACGCGATACCATCACGCACGAAACCTTGCCATTTTTTTGGTGGCGCAAGGACATGACCCGCCATTACAGAAAGATCAATCATCGCTTTGGCATGATCTTTACGTTCAACTTGGTATGTATCTAAAAGCGCAGGGCCAGCTTTACCTTGTACAACCATTGCAACTTTCCACGCTAGGTTGAACGCATCACGCATACCACTGTTATACCCTTGACCTTGCCAAACTGGCATGATGTGCGCAGCATCGCCTGCTAGTAAAATACGGTCTACACGGAATTTATCTGCAATACGGGCATTGTGGGTATAAACACGCTGACGAATCACTTCAATACCGTCGGTCGTTGGAAGCACTTTCGACAATAATTTGGCAATGTTTTCAGGTTTGCTTAATTCTTCTTGAGTTTCACCAGGCATCACCATAAATTCGAAACGACGAATACCGTGTGGAAGAGCAGCAGATACATAAGGACGCACAGGGTCACAGCATAGGTAAATGTGTGGCGTTGCAAGTGGGTCATTATTGATGTCGATCACGATCCATTGGTTCGGTGCAGTTTTACCATCGAAGCCGATGTTGAGGGTACGACGTACCACAGAGTTACCACCATCACAAGCAATCAAATACTGCGCTTGAATTATTTCAGCTTCACCGTCTTTATTTTGAATATTGAGCGTTACACCATTGGCATCTTGGCTAAAATCAGACAATTGACGAGAGAATAAAACATTTGTGGTTTCGTACTGTTTTAAACCTTGTAGCAGTACATTATCGACTTGCGGTTGAATAAAGGCATTACGACGTGAGAAACCAAATTCACGAGTGAGCGGTTGAATGTCTGCGAAACAACGACCTTTAGGTGTTAAGAAACGCATCGCGTGGTTCGGTGTCGTATGCGGTAACACTTGGTCTACTAAACCTAATGATTGGATGGTACGTAATGATTCATCATCAATACCAATCGCACGTGGGTAGTCAATCAGGGTGTCCAGTTGTTCAATCACAGTGACATTGACGCCTTGCTTACTTAAGTAGTTTGCAATGGTTAAGCCGACAGGACCTGCGCCCAGAATGGCAACTTCCGTTGTGTAATTTGCTTTATTGCTCATGCGTAAACATCCAATCACTTCACATATGCCACTATTAAGTTCTAAAGCGAGGCTTTCAACAAGCTAGGCATAAGTCGAAACGATGAATCGAATTGTCGTGTTTTTTGCAGGGTTTTATTTTAAGTGAGTGATATATATTTATTTATATTAAAATCATCAATCATTTTGAATGATTTATCGATCATTAAAATCTATCAATCAGTGGCTTTGAGCATAAAAAAGCCGAACCATTTTTCAATGATCCGGCGACTTTAATTCATTTAGCACAACATTTTATTAGTGAGGGATAAATGTTGAGCAGCAGACTAAATGAATTTAGCGTGTGGAGTACGCTATCCGTCTATTACTGAGCAGGTTGAGCTGGTGCAGAACCTTCAGCATTTGCTTCTGAAGCAGGTTGAGCAGCAGTACCTTCAGCAGCAGTTGTTTCAGTCGCTGGCTGTTCTTGAGTGCTAACCACTACTTTTTCTTGTTCAGGCGCTTCTTGTTTATCTTTGCTCGCAGCAAAACTTGTTGCAGCTGCAGCAGCTAGAGTAGAAGCAAGTAAAATTTGAGTTAATTTCATTTTGAGCATCCTTATATATTTTAGTAAGTCCTGAAAAGATCATCACGTCCATCAGGAGAGAACTCATGCTAAATCGAGAAAACCGAGTGATCAATGCGAGCAACAAAGTGAAACAGACTGGTTAACTGGATGAATACATAACCGTCCATCCTGTGTTTTAAATGTAAAAAAATATCGGAATCTTCATTTAACTTTGCAAGAAAAAATGACCAAATCGGCTTCATGATTCATTCATTGTTTACATGATGATTACATCGATGTCGTAAATAAGCAGAATCCAGAAATTTCACTAAAATCCAAATGTAAGGATTCTTTTCGATATGACCATTTTTTAAAATATAAGAGTTAACTTTGCCTATAAAGTGTGACCACATATGTAATGCATTCATGCAAGTGGAATAAACAGGCTGTTCAATAGCCAGATGATTATACAATTCGTTGGAATACGAGACTGATCTATGCTTTAGGAAAATGAAGACAGAGAAATGAAGACTGGGCTTGCAGCATTTTTTTGAAATCATTATGGTAAAGGCCATCAATCATTGGCTATTTATTTGAGTGACTCACTTTTGAAATTAGTTTCTACCCACGGTGCGATTCCGGTTCATATTATTTCTGGCTTTTTAGGTGCGGGTAAAACCACAGTTTTACAGCAGTTATTAAAGCAAAAGCCAGCGGGCGAAACTTGGGCCGTACTGATGAATGAGTTTGGGCAAATCGGGGTCGATCAACAGATGTTGCCGCAAGATCAGAGCTTTGCGGTGAAGGAATTATTGGGTGGATGTCTATGTTGTAGCAGCCAACTGCCGATGCAAATTGCGTTGTCACGATTATTGTCAGAGGTGAAACCCGACCGACTGTTTATTGAGCCGACAGGTTTAGGTCATCCGGGACAACTTTTGGAGCAATTGACTGAGCCACATTGGCATCTGCATTTAGCGATGCGAGCATTGGTGACCGTGGTCGATGGCTCACGCTTACATGATCAAGATTGGACGTCACAAAACCTGTATGCCGATCAACTCAAAGTGGCACAAATCGTGGTGGTGTCTCATGTCGATTGCATGAGTGATGCCGATCAAGCTGGTTTGGAACGACTCAAACAAGCATATTTACCGTATCAGCAGCAATGGATCAATGTTGTAAAAGGTGATTTAAAACTGGCAAATATTGATCTCGCCTATGTGGGAAGTCCGCGTAAAATTCAGCCTTTATTGGCGATACAAAAGCAAACGCTGGTCGATGTACCCACAGAAATTAAACAGTTGCCTTATCATTATGTTGAATCCGCTCAGGGCTATAGTGTCGCAGGTTGGAAACTCCCAAAACGATGGACCTTCGACTTTTTTGAGCTGTTAGATTTACTCTGTGAGCAGCAAGATTGGCTACGGATCAAAGGTATTTTTCAGACAGACCAAGGGTGGAAAACCTTTAACTTTAATCCCGATCAGTTTAATTATCAGTCGAGCGAGGAAAGTATAGATAATCGTGTCGAAATTATTTACCAGACTGAACGTGAATGGCTCGAATTTGAAGATCGTTTAATGCAGTGTCGTATCGATGCCGTGAAAGCTGAGAAATAAGTAAATCAGCGCAGCAAAAGCTTGCTAAATCTTATATGCTAGGCGCCAAATTTGAGGACTTTACTATGGCGCTAAAAGCTACAATTTATAAAGCAGATTTGAACATTGCCAATATGGATGTACACCAATATGGTGATTATCAATTGACGATGGCTTTGCATCCTTCTGAAACGATTGAACGTTTGATGGTACGTGTCTTGGCATATGCACGCTATGCAGATGAAGCCTTAGAATTTACCAAAGATCTTTTCGAAACTGACGAACCAGCGCTGTGGGAAAAAGATTTAACAGGGCAATTGGTGAAATGGATTGAAGTCGGTTGCCCTGACGAAGACAAAGTCAAAAAAGCCAGTGCTCGTTGCCCACAAGTTGCTGTGATTACCTATGGTTCTTCAGTAGACGAATGGTATAAACGCAACAGCAAACTGAAAACCCTGAAGAATGTTGAGATTTGGCAATTATCTGAAGCGAGTACAGCCGCCATTCAAGAGTTATGCGAACGGACCATGTCTTTACAATTAAATGTGATGGACGGCGAATGGACTTTGATTGGTGATAAAGCTCAAGCGGTGATTGAATGGACACAATTGCAATAAGCGCATGATATGATTTAACTCATGATGATGGATGCGAGTTTAGGCTTGCATCCTTGTCGCTATAACTATTTTTTCAGCTAATACAATTCTGTTGATTTAAAAGTTGATTTGAAACTCAGTCGATCTAAAACCATCATAAAAATCTAATTTGGGAAAATTTTCAGGCCTCAATTTATGTAATGCTCATGGATGAATCCTCTTTATTATCATTGTAAATAGCGTTGTTCTTACCGCATAAACGTCTTCATTCAATGAACGTTCAAACTTTTAGAGCGCTTTAAATTTTTTATTCGTTTCTTCCCAATGCATCTTAGTGATAACGGAATACTCCTAAATGTTTCAAGACATGTGAGCTTTACTAGTAAATGTTTATTTGCATGCTGATCTAAATCATTGTGTTCTCAACTTTGAGTCGGTAAGTTCTAGCGCATTCAAGGGCATCATGTTCAGACTGATTCTGTTTATAATAGGGCTTTATTTAGATTGCGGCATTTGAGGTTGAGAGCATGAGCACGGAATTAGAAATTATTGACTTAGTGGTAGGTGAAGGTAAAGAAGCGGTTAAAGGCGCTTTGATTACAACTCACTATACAGGCTGGTTAGAAGACGGTACAAAATTTGATTCATCACTGGATCGTGGTAATTATTTTGAAACAGTGATTGGTACTGGCCGTGTGATTAAAGGTTGGGATCAGGGCATCATGGGTATGAAAGTCGGTGGTAAACGTAAGTTAATCGTGCCATCACATTTGGCTTATGGTGAACGTAAAATGGGTAATGTAATTCCTGCCAATTCAAATCTTATTTTTGAGATTGAATTGTATGATGTAAAAACTCGCGATTAATACAGCGACTGTTTTAGATCAGTGACATGGAAGTTATTGATCAATTTGATAAAATAGTAGTTGTTATTTTTGTCTTTTACCGTAGATTAGAATAATTGCTCGAGTATAAACGCAGGAATCAAAGCCGTTGTCTTTACAGTTGCCTTGCACCAGATTGTTCTGGGTTCTTACCTTTATTATTTTTACATTGGCACTCACTGTATCGACTGCTCAAGCACAGTATGAAACTGCTCCTAAATCGTTTTATTTAAAACATCAAAACGAAGTTAACCAAATCTACTTCACGGAAGACACCAGTAGCCTCTTACAAGGCAAATGGTTGTTTTATCCAAATCAATTTTTAACTTCTCCGAGTTCGGTTCTAGTCGGTCAAACGGTCTATCTGCCTGCATCATTTAAAGACATCACAGGGGACAGTAAAGGTTTTGGGACATACACTGGGCATTTCCAAATTCCCAAACAATTTATCGGCCGACGTATCGCGGTATTGATTCCAAATCAGTACGGTGCATATCGGGTATTTTTAAATGGTGATGTGATCGTTCGTTTGGGAGAAGTTGGGCGTACTGAAGCAGAACAAAAAACGGAGAATGCACCACGAATTGCCTATTTTGTGGCACAAGATGAATATTTCACCTTAACCATTCAGGCTTCAAGTTTTAACAGTATGCACGGCGGGTTTGAAAACCCAATGCGTATTGGTATCGCCAAGACAGTAAACCGCCAATTCCAACAACAGATGATGAGTATTGGAATGGTGTCTGGTGCCGTCTTGGGTGTGGGACTATTTACAATCCTATTTTCAGTCTTCCGAGGGTTACGCGGTCGCAATAGCCGAAGTAACTTGGTGTTTGGCTTATTTATTGTCTTTTTAGCACTCCATAATTTATTTTCAGCACCTTATGCCTATACAACTTTTACCGATATTAATTGGTTGTGGGGCACGCGATTAGAATACTTATTTACCTATTTGGCATCGATTTTCTTTTTAAGTTATATCCACTTGCTCAGTCGTCGCTATTTATTTACCTTAAATTATCAGATCGCGATGTTGCTGTTGTCTTTGAATATTTCAGTGACTTTTGTTTCGACGCCTGAGATTTTTCAGCCTTTGGCAACCTACAGCTTTGCCTATGTGATCGTTGTTCTGAGTAATTTTGCGTATGGTTTTTACCTAACACTGAAAAAGAAAGAACCGTATTCAAAATTAAATTTAATCGCGGTTATTTTCCTATGCATTACTTTTTTAAACGACTTTTTGCTGATGATGAATTTGATTGATTCCGTCAATTTATCGTTCATTTCAACCAGTTTGTATGCCTTGTTGATCATGTTTCAGCAATCGCATCATTATGCACAGCAGTCGATGCATACCGAGCAGTTAAATAATAGTCTGCTTGAGCTAAACAGTTCACTCGATCAGAAAGTTAAAGAACGCACCTTACAGCTTCACGAGCTGAATAAAAAATTAGAGCTACAAATTCGTATTGATGCCTTAACGGGGGCATTTAACCGTCGTGCATTGAATGCTGAAATTCAACGCTTATATTCGGAAGTCCGTTTTCATAGCCATCGAACACTGGTCTTTGCCATGTTAGATGTTGATTATTTTAAAAATTATAATGACCACTATGGGCATCTCAAAGGCGATGAGGTGTTACAGCAGATCGTGAAAACCATGCAAAATACCCTGCCAAGTTCAGCCTATGTGGCTCGCTATGGGGGAGAGGAGTTTGCCATATTGATGCATGATGTTCCGTATGCGATTGCCCAAGAGCAATTACAATTGGTACTCGAAGCCATGCGTAATGAACAACTTGAACATGTTAATCGGGGGGATGACAAAAATTACGTCACACTGAGTTTGGGCATGGCATGGATGGATAAGCAAAATGACTTCGACAGTATCGAAGCCTTAATGAAGCATGCAGACCATTATTTATATATGGCCAAACAGGCAGGACGCGATCAACTTAAGCCTTGATACACAGTTGTAAACGGTGAAAACTTTGCGGTGCTATTGTTAGTACCATTGCCAATACTTATTTAGATTGATCTCTTTTTAAATTCACCTATCATAATCATCCTATTTGAAAATCTATCTTTTTATGAGGTTTGCCTCTCTACTAACAGAGCTGTTTGACCAATTTGAGCGGAACATCGGTAGGCTCAAAATCCTGATGTGCGACAAAGCCATATTTTTGGTAAAAGGCGAGTGCCGTATGAGTACTTTGTAGACTGATCTCGGTAATATTCTTTTTCCTGACGCAGTGCATCATGTTTAACAATAACGCCTTACCAATGCCTTGGTACTGACGTTCAGGGCAAATATAGTTCAGTAAAATTTGTCCCTGATCACTGACTAAAATAAAGCCGACCACTCGATTATCACTGACGTAGACCCAACTGTCGTTGTAAAGCATCCACATTAAGATATTTGATTGATTTGCCTCCTCAAGCCAAGTTTGAATCACACTTTCATTACGTTGATGGTCCTGGATACATGAACGAATACTGTTGTGAATCACGTGAATAATTTCGGGTATATCCTGAATTTGTGCTTCGCGTATCATAATTTTTTCTTTTTATAGAAAACTCCAACAGCCTGTCATTTCAGAAGATATCGCCTTGTGCTTAAAGAGGCTTCTTGTTGCGTTTTATGTTTTTTTGCAGCCATTGCGCCGTTGGGTTGCGTTTTTATTTCAAAATTGTTGCAAAATTTACAAATGTATATTTATAAATTAATCGTTAAATACGGATAAATAACCACATAAATGCATCTAACTATACTGTTTTTAAAGTAATAATAGATTTTTTAGAAATGTATACACACTTAATAATTTCAGCAGGTGTAATAGTTTGAAATAAATTAGCAAAGAAAATAGGCAAGATTTCAGCTTTAAAATAATTTTGTATGAATTTTAAACGTTATTGTGCGTTATATTAGTCCATAAAAATATTCGATGATTCAAGATGTGCATGCGCGTCATCGGCAGTAGGTTGTTATTATGGTTAATTTTCTCATTGTGATATGTATTCTGATTGCGTTGTCTGCAGCAGGAATCGTGGTCAAAAAAATGATAAAAACAGAAAAATATCGTCAAAAATATATGCGTTACCAAGCACCAAAAAAATCGAACAGTATCTCTCTAGCATCAAATGATGATGCTATACGCCAAGTCGATCAGGTGATTGAAGTAGATGAATATGAACAGCAACTTTTTGATGATATTGCGGAAATTTTCTTTCAACAACAATACAAATTAGATTCGCTACAGGCAGCCGAACAGTTACAAGAAGTTTTTTTACGTCGCATGCCAGTCAATTGTAAAACTCAAATTCGCCAATTAGATCTGAATGAATGGTCGATTTATTGGAGTTTTTACAATCAATCGCTCGAGTATTATTTAGGCCGATACGGTGAGTTTTATACACATGTCGACCGTTTTGGCGAAGAACATAAAATTGAATATCGCTATCAAGACTCCGCAAGTTGAAGCAAAATGCGATCTTGGACTAAATCGAGATAACTCAAATCATCGGTTATTCGGGCCATTAAAATCGCGCCTTCATAATCCGCCAAGCTGACTTTGGCAAGTTGAGCGGCATGTTCGATGCTCATGCATCGCTGAAAAAACACTTCAAAGGCCAGTTGCCACTCCTGAAAGATGGACTGTAATTTTGCAAAAATCTCGGTAGGCAAATGTTGACGTTCCATACTTAATATCCCGACTAAACAACCTAATCCACCTTGGCTAAAAAACTGGATGGCCAGTTGATGGATGTGCGGGTAAGTCTGTTGAGGTGATGCAGTGGATTGCTGTAATTGCTGAAAAATACTGTGCTTTAACTTCACGTGTGTCAGGTTTAAAATTTCCATCAGCAAAGCGTCTTTATTCGGATAGTCATAATAAAACGCAGCTTTTGAGAGTCCACAGGCTTCAGCCAATTTCCCCATGCTACAGCCCATATAACCATAGCGTTTAAAGGCGTGTGCTGACTGTAGTAATAGATGTTCAGAGGTGTTTTTCCGTGGACGCATGTATCTCTCTATCCGAATAAATCAATGTGCTATGTATGAAGTAAATTGGTCTAGGCGACTAATAGCTCGTTAAACCTTCCAATCACTTCCTGCCATAAGAGTTCAGCACCTTTGCGGAAATATCCCATATGACCAATCTGTTTTAGACCATAATCTTGCGCTTCAATATTGATATAGTGCATTGACGCTTGCGCATAATGTTGCATAAAAGCATGTCGTGAATTGGGTAATGCCCAGTCATCATCAAGTGCAGCGACCGCATAAATCGGCGTTTGAACTGCAGCATATTGTTGAGATAACTCACTCAGCTCAGGGTCGGCAAAGAAATAGGTTGGGTTTTTACACCAACGACGCCATTGTCTATAGACATCGACAGGAAGGTCAGCGCCCATATTGAGTTTGCTCCAAGGCAAATACCCTTTGACAGCAACCATCGGTGGAAAAACGATATTCCACATCACGTGCACTTTCATTTTTTCCTTAAATGGCATATAGCCATGCCAACCTGCGCCAGTGCCAAAACAATACATGGCACGTATCTGATCATGATTTGAGGTGAGGCCTAGTGCTTGACCGCCATAGGAGTGTCCCACTAGAAAAGTTTCCTGACCGTGTTGTTGCATATAAGCTATGGCACCAGAAAGGTCATAACGTCCCCAGTCAAGATAAGACATCTTAAAGCCTTTAAGTTTTGACGGTGCAGAACGTCCTATACCACGATAATCAAAAGTCAGTACTTGATAACCGAGTCCTGCGGCATACTCGGCAAAACGACGGTAAAATTGTTGAGGTACACCTGTCGCACTTGAAATAATAATATTGGCTTTAGCTGCAGAATTAGGCCGATATTCAACGCCTGAAAGCGTATAACCATCGGTTGCAGGGAAACTCACGGGTGTACTATGTATTTCTTGCGTTGCTTGTTCTAAATCCGTTGGCATAATTTTTCTCTGAATAGGCAGGACGGAAAGGGTTTACTCAGTTTAAATAAAGGCTTACTTGCCCTGAAAATTGGCTGCGCGACGTTGTAGCATGGCCATCACGCCTTCTTGTACATCTTGTGTTTTTAGTAATGGCTGTAAGTGCTGATCTAATTGAGCAAAGGCGGCATCGGCTCCCAAATGCACACCTTGCTGTGCTGCAGCGAGTGTTGCCTGAACCGCCAGTGGTGCAGCCTGTGCAATTTGTTCTGCAAGTTCAATTGCACGAGATAAGGGCGCTTGGTCTGTGATTTCAGTCACCAAGTTCATGTCATATGCCGTTTGTGCATTGAAACGTTCACCCGTGAGTAAATAGCGCATGGCTTTATTCCAACCCGCTGCTTGCACAAAGCGAACTGTTGCGCCACCAAAGGGAAGAATGCCACGTTGCACTTCCATTTGAGCAAACTCCGTGTGACGCTGTGCGATCACGATATCGGCATTCAGCATGAGTTCAATACCCGCTGTAAAACAGAACCCTTGTACCGCGACCACAACTGGTTTTTTTCGTTGTCGTGAGTTGGTTCCCCACGGATTAATTTGCTGATCAGGAAAATTAAACAGCCCGCTGCCAAGTTTGGGTTGTAGTTCGACCAGATCTAGACCCGCAGTAAAATGATCGCCATGAGCAAAAATCACCGCACAGCGTAAATTTGGATCATCTTCATATTCAGTGAGCGCCAGTGAAAGGTCATGAATTAAATGACTGTCAAACGCATTTCGTTTATCTGCACGGTCCAAACCGATCAAATAAAGATGACCACGGATTTCTCGACTTACACGACCTTGTTGTTCTGACATTTGGATGATTCCTTCTGATTATTCTTTAGGCATATCTAAGTTTTTAAACGATTGTTAGAAAACTGTCAAAACTGATGCGTTCAAAACATCAAAATCAAAGTAAGTTGGATGAGTGGTTTTATTTAAAAATTACAGAGTTGATATGAAATAGTGGGGGATAGAGCTTGCCTTTGGGCTGATTTTTTCCATAATAGCTGCAGCTTTTTTAAGGCCCAATCAACCATGTCAAACTTAGAAATTTTTGCAGTCATTATTAGCTTAATCGGGGTGACTTTAACCATTAAGCGAAATATGTGGTGTTGGTGGTTTAACTTTGCAGCTTTTTTAGTGTATGCCTACCTGTTTTATACCTACAAACTTTATGGTGAAACCATTTTGCAGTTTTTCTTTGTAGTGGTGAACTTCTATGGTTTCTATCATTGGTTGAAGGGCAAACAACAAGATCATGACATTCGTATTGAACCGATTGCGACCAAACTCGTGATCTTTCAAATGCTCTTAGCAGCGGTGGGTGGTTTGATTTTTGGTTTAAGTTTGCACTATTTTACCGATGCAGCCGTGCCAATTTTGGATGCACAATTGGCCGCGTTTAGCTTACTCGCAACGTATTGGACCAGCCGGAAACATATTGCTACTTGGGTGCTTTGGGTATTTGTCGATATTATCTATGTGGGTATGTTTATATACAAAGACCTGTATCTCACTGCGGCGCTCTATGCTGGTTTTGTGGGCTTGGCGGCATTTGGTTGGTGGCAATGGACACAAGTCAAAAATAAACAGCAGCAACAGGCGATGAAAGCTTTATAAGGATCATCGGGTGATGGCAAAGCTTATTTTCTGATTGCAGCTAGTCTGAACCCGATGAATATGTAAAGAGCGTGCAGAGTCATGATTATCGACTTTCAACTTGAGCAGCAACTGCGTTTTGACCGACAAGCTACGGTTCTACTGCAGCAAAAGGCGAGCTTTTTTCAGTTTGAGCAAATTGCTGATGTGTATAACGCTGAATGGCTCAAGGCATTTCCACAAGGGACGCAATGTAGCATCAGCGGTTTGGATGATGGTGCAGATGAATACGGCATCCAAATCAGTTATAAACACCAAAGCATCTTGATCGATTATTCACAACCGATCAAATTGGTACACCGTGATCGGGATGGTGTAGTGCATAGCATGCTGTTAAATTAACAGCTTAAATTAAACTGAGATTTATAAAAGCAGTACCACAAAGATTTGTTATAGAAATATAAAAATAAGCGCAAGAAGAAATGAAAATGGGAAGCTATTAAAGCAATGACGCAACTTGATCCCAAAGATTCAACATTTAAAATTTTTAAACAGCTATGTTTCGAACTTTTTCATGATTATGGGTCGCACTGCACGTCTTTTGAACCCAGCGCTTTGATACATGCAAAACCAATGCAACAGCTCCCTGAACAAGCCCGCTTTGATATTGTAAGCCTCGACTTTGGTCATTGGTACGCAAAGTTGTCCTACGCGGAGATGTATTTAAAAATTGATGCGGGCTGGGAATTTCAGCTCGAGTTTAAAGATCAGCATGGGCAAATCTATCAAAAAGTCCTTTAAGGCAGAGTCCAATGAGTTGCAGTATGGCAATTCTGTTTTTTCAGTTTGGTTTCAGGTCAATGACAGCCACAGCGCTTTCCGATTTAATCCAAAGCACAGTTTTAGCAACTGTAGACTGGGCGAAATAAAACAATAAAACCAATATTGACCTGAAGGATTACGAGAATGGCACATCAATTTACCGTCAATGCCACAATTCATGGCGTTTCACTTGAAGATTTTAAACGACTAGCCGCAGATATCAGCTTGCATGAAGCGGTGTGCAAACGCATACCGGGTGAAAATCTAGAAATTTTAGAATCAAAAAAAACAGGTGATATGTATACCTTAAAACGTGCCTATAACTTGGATGTAAATATTCCAGATATTGCCAAGAAGTTTTTAAAAGATGCGTTTCGTCTGAAACGTACGGATATTAGTAATTTGGCGGCATTAACCTCTGACGTCAAACTAGATCCGAACCTACCGCTCGAAGCCAGTTGTAAACGAAGTGTCAGTGGTGATGCAACACAAGTGAGTTTCAATTTGGACTGGACGGTGAAAGTCAAAGTTCCACTGATTGGTGGATTACTTGAAAAACATGCAGAAGGTGAAATTCGTCGTTTTAGTCAGCTTGAGATTGAAATTGTAGAAGATGAATTACGTAAAAATTTAAAAGCCTGAATTGATTTGAAAGCAAGTTAAAAAAAGCGGTCATTGACCGCTTTTTTATTTTTAGTGCGAAGTTTTTTCAAAACGTTGACGATAAAGCATCGCAGTAAAGAAGGTCACCAAACAGACGCTCCATATATAATACATGGCGCCAATGTTGCTGTATAAAGTCAACCATTGAACCAATGGCAAAGTGATACCACCCGCGATGGCATAGGCCAAATTGTATGAAAATGAAATGCCCGAGAAACGAATCTGTGCAGGGAACATTTTCACCATACTATAAGACACCATACCAACTGTACCTGATGCCAAACCGAGCAACATATAGAGCGCAAACACGGTCGATGCTGCCACATGGCCCAAGCTGTTATAGAACACGCCCGCAATTATCGCGACAAGGAGGGAACCGAACAGCATCACTTTGCCCGCACCGAAGCGATCTGCCAAAAGACCTGCCAAGATACAACCGACCATTTGCATCACAATAGCGGCACTTTGCATTTTAAAGGCATCGGCCCGTTCAAAACCAAAGGCGCCCGTGAGTAAATTCGGCATCGCTAAAATCAGCACAACAACACAGCCTGTTAAGAACCATGTAAACAGCATACCAATCACAACGCCTGTTTTGTGCTGTTGCAGCACTTGTTTCACAGGAAGCTCTTTAGCCAATTGTTTCTTTTCTTGCATGGCTTTAAATACAGGCGTTTCTTTTAAATAACTGCGGAGATAGAGCGCAACAAAACCAAAGATCCCGCCTAGAATAAATGGAATCCGCCATGCCCAGTCATGGATTTCTGACTCTGTAAATTGTAATGAAATAAACAAAGACATCAGTGCGCCCAATAGGATACCCAAAGATAAGCCGGCAGTAAGTAGGCCGTTGGCGATACCAATTTTTTGCTCAGGCACATGCTCTGAAACAAAAGTCCATGCCGCAGGGATTTCACCACCAATCGCGATCCCTTGAATCACGCGCATCAGTAGGAGCAAAAGTGGTGCTGCATAACCAATACTTTCAAAAGTCGGCATCACACCAATCATCAGTGTAGGCAGAGCCATGAGTAAAATAGACAAACTAAATAAACGCTTACGACCAATCAAATCGCCAAAATGCGCCATTACGACACCACCCAATGGGCGGAAAAAATATCCTGCTGCAAAAATACCGTAGGTATTCAACATCGCCCAAAATGGACTGAGGCCAGTGGGGAAAAACAGTTCCGAAATAATTTTGGCGTAAAACACATAAATGACAAAGTCATAAAACTCAAGTGCGCCACCGAGGGATGACAGTCCGAGTGTGCGTTTATCTTGACGAGTCAGGCGTGGCTGAGCTTCCATGCAAATATTTTCCAGCAGCAAATAGCATTTGACGATTTTAGTGATTCAAATTTTTATTGAATAATCAAACTTTGTTGCATTATTAAAAACTTATAGTTATGAAAATATCATTAATTAAGAACAAAATAATATAGATAAAGTCGCATTAACTTAAAGAATGATTGCTAATAGATAATGGCGTACCTTGATGTATAAATGATAAATATCAATGGTATAGGGTAGTATGATCTACTATTTTACTTTGTGCTCTATATAAACCACAAAAGATTCAAAGCCATAGCATGCTGTTGTTTTATACTCAGAACCGATAATAATGCATATTGCATGATTGTTTTTTTTACGTAATTTAAGCCCGCTAGACTTAAAAGGATAAAAACATGAGTTATGTTGCTGCTGTTGCACAGCGTGGTGAAGCAATTTTGACGCTCACTGCCGCAGAGGTACAAGCATCTGAAATAGGTTCTGCATGGTTAACTGCACTAAGTGAAACACTGCATGCCACTATGCTTGAGCGTCAAGGCGTAGGCATTCCGCGCCGCAAATTTATGTTTCAAAGCGGGTGATTATCGTGGCTTCACGTGCAAATTTACGCTATCCCGATGCGCCTGAAATGGAGGCGATCGTGATGGTGAATCCAGTGATTACATCTCGATCTACGACCACGGTTTTGGGTGAAGAAGGCTGCTTAAGTGTGCCGAATGCACGAGGGCAAGTCCCGAGAGCCGAGCAAATTCACGTGCGATATTTGACCCTTCAAGGTGAAGTCAAAGAGAAAACCCTGAATGGCTTTCCTGCACGGATCGTACAACATGAGGTCGATCATCTGAACGGGATCTTATTCACCGAGCGTTTAGAATAATAAACCGTGTTATTTCAAAAATAAAAAAGTGACCAATTGAGCTAAAAAAATAACGGAAAAGTAATTTGAATAGTGTTGCAAGTGAAGTTTAAAGGCTTTAAATGTTGCATTTTTAATTGTGAAAATAGGCATTCTTTTTGAAGTTAAAACCTTGTATAACTAGCGAAATAATAAAATAAAAAAGTAGATTAATGGGGAGAAACTGGGGCAATGCTGTCTGTACGAACTGGGGCGTACAATGGCGTAAGTTGAAGCATCTTTTATTTGAATCGGACTATCTCATCATCAATTGGTCTGACTATGATAAAGGGCGTTTACTCCTCATCTTTGGCATGCTGAGTCAAGTCAGCGTGTTGAAGTGGTGCATCATGAATTTTTATTATTCGACCAATCGGATTTGATTTAATCCGAGTGAACTCAAGTTGAGGATCATCGTCGCTTGTATAGTCCTACTCAGTTATGGCGTATTGGCAGTACTCAGTCTTTATTTCAAAAAATATTTAAATTTTAGACTGTTTTTTAGCTATTTTGCGCCCGTCCTGTTTGGGATCGGCATGATCTATGGTGGCTATATGATCGGGATCTATAGTCCTGCCACTATGGCGGGGACGGTCAATCTGCTGATGGTCGGTTTGGTTTTTTATCGTCCTGCAATTATGCTCAGTATTACATTTCCGATCACACTGTTTATTGGCTACATTTGCTATCAAACTTCGATTGACCATCTAGAATATGCACCGATTTTCAGCCCAGCTTTAAAACAGAGTGAGTTTTACGACAATGCCTTTTGGCTGATGAGTATGGCGGAGTTGTATTTACCTATATTGATCGTCAGTGCAGTATTTTTTCAGATTTTACTTTTACAGTGGCGACACCGTGAACAAAAGATGGAAGTCCTCAGCCGTGTCGATGGGCTGACCAATGTGTTTAACCGACGTTATGTTAGTCATGAACTTGATACACTCAGCAGACAGACACAGCCTGAATTTGCAGTGGTTTTGCTTGATCTCGACCATTTTAAATTGATCAATGACCAATATGGACATGATGCAGGAGATGCCGTTTTACAACGTGTTGCTCAAATTTTAAATGACAATACTCGTGTACAAGATGTGGTTGGACGTTATGGCGGTGAAGAATTTATTTTAATTTTAAAAAATCAGAGTTTAGAACAGGCGATAGAGGTGGCTGAACGCTGTCGATTGGCCATTCATGAAGCTGAAACCATGATAGCCAACTATCAAATGTTGAAGATTAGTGCAAGTTTCGGTGTAGCAACTGCGATTGAGGGGACACCGTCTGCTGTGGTCACGCGTATGGCCGATCAAGCGCTGTACATGGCAAAGCAACAAGGTCGTAACCAAGTACGCAGCTTTCGTGAGTTAAACTTGGCAGAAGATTAAATAATTTAAACGATAGTTATGCAGCAATTACAATTTCAGCTCGGATTAGCGCAGCTCGACTTTCAGACCGAGCAACGGAATATTCATTTTGATCATGGCTTAGTCGCTTTGGTGCAAAAATGTGTCCGACATCAGCGCTTCGATGCTTTAGCGATTGAATATTTGATCTATGAAATTGAAGAAATTTTAGAACGATTACAGCTCGATTATCAGACGCAGCGCTATGCTCAGTCGAATGACACGATGTTGCATATATTGGCGCAAACCTTTTTTGAACATGCGCCCCGCATTGACCGACAAAGCTTTGAACATGGCTTTAATGAAATGATTGAACATACCGAATATTATCAAAATCTATTTGGTGAGCAGGCAATCATTCAACTTAGTTATTTCATTTTTATTCGAGAAATGATGCACCATTTGAATATACAGCACATACAGGTTTTAGCTCAGAACACGTCTTCACCATAAGGACTTATACAGATGCAGCTCAATTTGTTATAAATAAAAAAGCACACAACAAAAAATAGCCCTTATGAAAACGCCTGTTCCAGATTATTTACAGCATGTCCTCAATGCCTGCGATGCCAATCAGCACGGAGCTTTGGCAGATTATATTCCTGAGTTAGCTAACGCCAATCCGAATAGACTGGCTTTGGCACTATCTACCGTAGATGGCACGATTTATTCTACAGGTGATGATGAAGTCGAGTTCACCATTCAGTCTATGTCTAAACCTTTTGCTTATGCCTTAGTGATTCGTCATCTTGGTCTAGACAGCGTTTTACAAAAGGTCGGTGTGGAGCCATCGGGAGAGGCATTCAATCAAATTGCACTCGATCCACAAAGCAATACCCCGAAAAACCCGATGATCAATTCAGGGGCAATCACCACACATTCACTTTTACCGCATGACGAGCACAGCACTCGAGCTGAAAAACTCCGTGAATTTTTAAGTGAACTGGCGGGGCGTGAGCTGAGTTTTGATGAAGCGGTTTATCAGTCTGAAGTGAAGACGGCTTTTCGAAATTTGTCGATCGGTTACATGCTGCGCACAGTCGGTGTACTTGAAGAAGACCCTGAAGATGTGGTGAACGGTTACATTCGTCAGTGTGCAATATTAGTGACGGTTAAAGATTTGGCAAAAATGGCCAGCGTGCTTGCCAATGGTGGCGTGCAAGCAGCCACAGGTAAACGATTGCTGTCACGTTCGGTGGTGCGTCAAGTGTTGAGTGTGATGATGACTTGCGGCATGTATGATGCTGCGGGAGATTGGCTGACAACGGTCGGTATTCCTGCCAAAAGCGGTGTGGCCGGTGGCATCATGGGGGCTTTGCCAGGGCAGGTTGGGTTGGCAGTCTTTAGCCCGAAACTCGATACACATGGGAATAGTGTTCGAGGCGTCGAAATATTTGAACGACTGTCTAAGGACATGGGACTGCATGTGATGGAGGGAACACCTTCAGCGCAAACGATCGTCCAAAGTCGCTATACCTGCGGGATAGATCATTCTGTGGTGGTGTATGAACTGCGTGGTGTATTGCAATTTACTGAGTCGGAAATGTTGCTGCGGATCTTAGAAGATGAACCTGTTGCGACTAACCATATCGTTTTAGATCTGACCAATATTTCTTTGATACACGATGTTGGTGTTCGAATGCTCTTTGAAGGCGTAGATCGTTTAATTGCGGATGGTCATCGCGTGGTGGTGATCGACTCAGAGCATCTCTTGGAACAAAGTCGAAGTCATGCAGGGCATGAGGTGGTTGTTCGGGAAGAGTTGAGTCAATATTTACAACGGTTTGAGCGTTAATGGACCAAAATCCATTGTTGAGTCATATAAGGTGCTCATAAGTTTAGTACTTAGATCGGCTATAATTTTCTTTTTGCGTTAAATTTGCTTATGTCTTTTGAGTTAAAAGTCAGTTTACTCCCGAATGTTGAAGCTTTATCCTCGCAGCATAAAAAGCTGAATAAACTGATTGAGCAAATTGAACAGCAAAAACAAGACTTAGCGCTTTGGCAAAATGCCAAAAGTGAGTTTCAGAGTTATATTCAGTTAAAACTTGTACCGATCTATCGTGATTTGCATGCGGTGTACTACCGTCAACTAACTCAGCTTTGGCAACATCTACAGCAAGAAGACTTCGCCAAAGCAGATTTAGCTCAGCTGGATGCAAAGCTTACGAAACTGGCAAAGCAGTTGAAAAAATCCAATTACTTAAATACTGCCGAACTTGAAAAAGTCTCGGAGGTCGATGCTTTTTATCAGCAGCATCATGCGCATAATCAAAAGCCGAATAAAAAGGGCAAGTCAGCACAAGCAGAACAGCTAAACACATATAGTCATGTTGATATAGAACTGGACGCTGCAGAACAACATGAGTCTTATGGAGCGTGGGACAGCGAACAATATCAACGTGAGAAAGAAGAGCATCAGCGCAGACGCTTAGCGCAAAAGCGCGAGCAAGCTGAAAAGTTAGTGAACCAATCACTGAAAACCGTGTATTTAAAAATCACAGCCATGATTCACCCAGACCGTGAACCTGATGAAGCTAAAAAAGCGGAAAAAACTGAATTGCTGCAAGTGGTGAACCAAGCCCATGAAGCACAGGATTTATTTTATTTATTAAAGCTGCAATTACAGCTTGAGACCAATAAAGGCAAAAGCCCAAAAGCCTTAACAGATGAACATTTAAAGTTTTATAAAATGGCGCTTGAAGCGCAAAGTCAACGCTTAGCCAGTCAGATCGATGACATCACGGATAGTTTCCACTGGAGTGAAAAACCGAAGCCGAAAAATATGCAGGTGAAAGATGTGTTTAAGGTGATTGATGGCGATGTTTCGGTATTGAAAGAACAAGTGAAGTGGGAAAAAGAACGGCTGAAATATATGGAGAAGGTGAAAGGGTTGGAGGTGTTGCTGGAGAATGGGGTGCTTTGATACTTTTTTTATTAAAAGCATGTTTCCCTCATCCGCCTTGCGAAGCAGTGCTTCTCATCCCATAGGGAGAAGGAGCTGCATCTAATTAAATACCGTCAATCGGCTTAATAATGAATATTCCCTCTCCTTGTAGGAGAGGGCTAGGGAGAGGTTATAAAATTTGATAATCTAAATAAAATAATAAAAAGCAAAATGCAATGAACAATAAACTCGACCCCCAACTTTTAAAATTCGCCAAATCCATGCGACACACCGCCACCGATGCAGAACACCTGATGTGGCAAATTTTACGTGCCAAACGATTTATGAATCTTAAATTTCGTCGTCAGCATGTGATTCAGCCCTATATTGTAGATTTTTACTGCCATGAAATTGGTTTGGTGATTGAGCTAGATGGCGGTCAGCATGGAATGGATGATGCGATTGAATATGATGCTGAACGCACCAAGTTTTTAGAGGCTTTGAATTTAACGGTGGTGCGGTATTGGAATCATGATGTGTTGGATAGGAGGGATGTGGTGTTGGAGGATTTGTGGAATGTGTGTACTGAATTAAAAAATACCTCTCCCTAACCCTCTCCTAAAAGGAGAGGGAACTCACCTTTAAAATTTATGCAGGTATAAAATCAAATGCCGCTCCCTCTCCCTATGGGAGAGGGTTGGGGTGAGGGGAGAAAAATTAGTTTTCTTCCCTAGCAAGTTTTTCAGTGTTATTAGATACAGTAACTTGTTTAGATTCAGTTTTTTTATTAGCTATTCCAAATGGAATGTGAACAGAAGCAATACTTTCAGCGGTTCTTTCAAGATGAGTAACTTGATCATCAAAGAATATATGAGGTTGCAAAATTTCTAAAACTTTACGTTTTTCAATTCCACCTAAGAAAAAGGCTTCATTTACTGTTTCTATGCCCCAAGAGCGTAAAGAATTGATTACTCGTTTATGGGCAGGTGCATTGCGAGCAGTAACAATAGAAATTCGTAAACGACTTTTATAATCTAAATTTTGGGACTGATATTTTAGTTCCGCTTTTTGTAGAGTAGAGAGTTCTTTCAAAAGTTTATGTAATGGGCCTTTATTAGCAGGTTGATCCGCAAGGTTTTTTTCATTTTCAATAAATGCGCCAAGTCCACTTTCTTTGTAGACTTGTTCTGATGAGTCATCAGCAATAACTCCATCAAAGTCGAAAGCAATACGAAGTTCTTCATCATGCGCTACATCAAATATTTGTCCTTTTAGAATTAGACCAGCCGGATAGCCTGCTGTAATTGCTTGATTCACATCTGTTTCATTTGCTGAAAGAAATAAACTAATATTTAAGGCATCAATATATTTATAAGGCGTACGACCTTGCAAGAATATAGCTCTTTTAATACCTAGCCCATAGTGTTCTATTGAGTTCATAACACGTAAACCCGTGTTAGGATCATTTCGAGAAAGCAAAATGACTTCAACAAATGGTTTATCTTTCGGAAAAATACTATTTAAACTAAGTAAACGTTGAATAAATGGGAACGCTACACCCGGATCTAAAAGAGTATTTTCATGTTCACGTTGGTATTCTCGATACGCTAACTCGCCCTGAGTTCTATAAACTGTATCTGAGTCATCTAAGTCAAATAAAGCACTTGAAGCTAAACCAATAACAAGCTTTTGTTCTAAATCATAACCACTCATATTTATTTCTCTATGTTTTCTTTGCACCATTTAAAGATGCAATATGCTGAATCTTCTTCTTTATATCTATTATCATCGTAACCATCATCTCGATTAGGCGGTAGATTTTGATTGCGAATATCTATACTAGCTACGGATTTACCTGGGAAGCCCGTGAAGATACGATGTGATATCGTATTGTTATAAATCCAATCACCAATAAACGTAGACGATATAAATAAGAACAACCAGCTAATTAATAGTAATCTTCCGGTTTGTACAGGGATTTTACTAACCGATGGTTTTGTTAAAATTCGAGTTTTTGATCTAGTAAAAGGAAAGTATTTTATAAGAAAATCGACTATAAAATTTTTTTTCCAAAATTCGGCAGGCGCTTTAAAAGTTTTAATTGTAGTACCATCTATTATTTCTTCTTTCCAATATTTTGATTTTTTTTCTTTATCTTTATAGAAATTCGTATAGATACTATTTTTAACTTCAATTAAATCTTTATTGAATAGAGTATGAAAATCTGTAGTATTTTTTACATCTGCATAAAATTTTCTTAATCTTTCCTCAGCTTCATATACTTGAATCTCCCAATATTCTTGCCAGAATTTTGCCCCAGCGGCGATTTGCATTTGAAAAAATGATATAAAAACACCTACAAAACAAACAGCTGTATGTATAAATGGGACGGTATTATTTGAATAAATAATACAAGCAATTAGAACACCTTGAAAAATCATAAAGAAGTTATTTCGTTGAACTAATTGAGTAATCTCAAAATTACGGGTTTTAACAGCAATATAATAGAGTTTCTTTAGTCTTTCTTCCTGCTCTTTTTCTTTATCTTCGTTTGTTTCCCTTAACTTAGTAATTATTGTGAGTAAGTTATTTCCTTTTTTGAAAAATGGTGAGCTGAGATTAGATAAAAATTCAAATTTTTTCATTTAAAAAATAAAGGACTGAATAATCAGCCCTTTATACACAAATTAGATCAAACTAACAACACATTAAAGCGCCGCAATCTGCTCCATATTCGCTTTAATCTTCGCTAACTGGTCAGCAAATTCAGCAAGTTTCACTTTCTCACCTTCAACTACAGCAGCAGGTGCTTTCGCAACAAAACCTTCGTTAGAAAGTTTAGTCGCAATTTGGTCATGCTGTTTTTGAACCTTGTCTAAGTCTTTTTGTAGACGACCCAATTCCGCTTTAGGGTCAATTAAACCCTTCATTGGAACAAATACAGATACATGACCGACTACAGAAGATGAAGACAATGGCGGTTGTTCGCCGTCAGCAAGGAAAGTAATGCTTTCAACTTTAGCCAACGCAGTGAACAACGCTTCAATACGTGTGATCTGTGCTTTTTCAGCATCAGTCGTGTTTTGAAGTAGAACAGGCAACAAGCGAGCATTACCTAGACCCATCTCACCACGGATGTTACGCACCGCACCAATCAAACCTTGAAGCCATTGCATATCTGCTTCAGCTTGTTCGTTGATTTTCGCTTCATCTGCAACAGGGTACTGAGCCAACATGATGGTTTCGCCAGAAATGTTGAGTTTCGGCGCAAGTGTTTGCCAGATTTCTTCTGTTAGGTAAGGCATCAACGGATGAGCCAAACGTAAAGACGCTTCCATTACAGCAAGTAGGACTCGACGCACTTCAGCTTTACGCTCAACCGATACGTTTTCATCATTTAGAACAGGCTTAGTCAGCTCTACATACCAGTCACAGTATTCATTCCAAATGAACTCGTAAATCGCTTGTGCAGCCAAGTCTAAACGGTAAGTCGCAAATGCTGTTTGCACCGCTTGTTCCGCTTTTTGCAGACGGCTCACGATCCATTGTTCAGGCAATTCCCAAAGGTCTTGACGTACTTCTTGACCAATCACTTGCTCTTCGCAGTTCATCATCACGAAACGGGTAGCGTTCCAGATTTTGTTGGCAAAGTTACGGTAACCTTCAACACGTTTCATGTCGAACTTGATGTCACGACCTGTGTTTGCAAGCGCACAGAATGTGAAACGAACAGCATCTGTACCGTAAGATTGAATACCTTCAGGGAATTCTTTACGGGTCGATTTTTCAATCTTCGCGGCTTGTTTCGGGTTCATCAAACCTGTGGTACGTTTTTGTACTAAAGTTTCAAGATCAACACCGTCAATCAAATCTAATGGGTCAAGCACGTTGCCCTTAGATTTAGACATTTTCTGACCTTCGCCATCACGAACCAAACCATGTACATACACAGTTTTGAACGGAACTTGCGGTGTGCCATCTTCATTTTTCATGAAGTGCATGGTCATCATGATCATGCGGGCAACCCAGAAGAAGATAATGTCGAAACCTGTTACCAGTACATCAGTCGGGTGGAAAGTATTTAAGAAATAGTTTTCTTTATCTTTCGCAGCGTCGCCAGTCCAACCTAGAGTTGAGAACGTCCAAAGACCAGAAGAGAACCATGTATCAAGCACGTCTTCGTCTTGTTTCAATTCAACTTCAGGCGCAATGCCATTTTTCGCACGAACTTCAGCCTCGTCGCGACCGACAAATACGTTGCCTTCAGCATCGTACCAAGCAGGGATACGGTGACCCCACCACAATTGACGTGAAATACACCAGTCTTGAATGTTGTTCATCCACGCCATGTACATGTTGCTGTATTGCTCAGGTACAAATTTGATGTCGCCATCTTTAACCGCTTTAATTGCAGGCTCAGCAAGTGGTGCAATTTTTACGTACCATTGGTCTGTTAGAAGTGGCTCAACGATCACGCCTGAGCGGTCACCACGAGGTGGCTTCAAGGTATATGGTTGAATTTGGTCTAACCAGCCTTCAGCTTCCGCTTGAGCAACCAATTTTTTACGTGCTTCAAAACGGTCTAAACCAATGTAGTCCGCAGGTGCAGGAATGGTTTTAGAAATTTGCTCGCCCGCTTTTGCGATGTATTCAAACTCAGCAAGAACTTCAGCATTTTTGTTGAAGATGTTGATGATTGGAAGTTCACAGCGTTTGCCCACTTCATAGTCATTGAAGTCGTGTGCAGGCGTGATTTTTACACAGCCTGTACCAAATTCTTTGTCTACATATTCGTCTTTAACGATTGGAACTGCACGGCCTGTAATTGGCAAGATAATGTTCTTGCCAACAAGCGCTGCATAGCGTTCATCATCCAGTGCAACTGCAACAGCGGTATCGCCAAGCAATGTTTCAGGACGTGTTGTCGCCACAACGATGTGGTCTTTACCATCGTGGGTGCGGATTGATTTGTCTTCAAAGAAATATTTGAAGTGCCAAAGTGAACCTGCTTCTTCTTTATCAGACTCAACTTCTAAGTCAGAAAGGGCAGTTTGTAGTTTAGGGTCCCAGTTTACAAGGCGTTTACCACGGTAAATTAAGCCTTCTTCATGTAGCTTAACAAAGACTTCTTTAACCGCGTTAGAAAGACCTTCGTCCATGGTGAAGCGTTCACGTGACCAGTCTACAGATGAGCCTAGACGACGAATTTGACGGGTAATGTTCCCGCCAGATTGTTCTTTCCATTCCCACACTTTTTCGATGAACTTTTCACGGCCTAGGTCGTGACGGCTGATGCCTTCAGCGCCCAATTGACGTTCAACAACCATTTGCGTTGCGATACCGGCATGGTCAGTACCCGGCTGCCAAAGGGTATTTTTGCCAGACATACGGTTATAACGAGTCAACGCATCCATAATGGCATTGTTGAAACCATGACCCATGTGCAAGCTACCAGTGACGTTTGGTGGCGGAATCATAATACAGAATGAATCACCTTTTTGAGATGGCTTGAAGTAGCCTCTCTCTTCCCAAGTCTTGTACCATTTTTTTTCGATCTCGGTCGGATCGTAGGTCGTAGCAATATTTTGCGCTGAATCAGTCATAGTCTAAACAGATCAAAAGTGGATAAAAAATTAGATCTATTGTAGCAAAAAAAATGGTGAATTAGGGATGTTGGGCGAATGTTAACTTTTAGGATTTGGCAGTAAATAAAAGAGTCCGTATGATAGGACCTAAGATAAGAAGTATCCATTGATCCCAAAACTAAGATAAAAGGAGCAATATCAAATGACTTATTCTATTTCGTTAAAGATTCAACCTACGACATATCAACGTTTTGAGATGATTCATCAAAAACTCAATGCAGGTGAAACAGAAAGTCAGTCCAAAGCCTTAGGGGATAATTTAGCGGATATTGCATGTGAAATTTTAGATCAAGTTTTTGGCCAAATGGCGCGCATGAATAAGTCTGGAGACAATGAATCCGAAAAAATTATTCAGCAAATACGTGAAACGACCCGTAAATATATGCCGTGGTCGGTGTCTTTTTTCAGCAATGACCGCCTTGTACCGATGGTAAATTATTTATATGGACGTTTTTACAGCGAAGATGGTCAGCATTATATGCATTATCCGATCGATGCCTCTTTAGCCACCGACTTGCTTGCCTATGTCAGTCAAATGAAAGAAGGGCAGAATCAATATGTCCCACTCGCATTGAAGGCATTTACACAAGTGGTCGATGCCGGGGTGACGCATTTGGTGCGAGAACCGAAAAAAATGCTGAAATTTAACATGGTGGTGGATAAAACTTTAACCGGTGTCATCAATCTCACCACGCAACTCGGATATAAACGCTTCGATAAACTCGGCAAAATTTATGATGCACAATCGATGAGTCAGTATTTTGACCATTTTATGGTGTTTTTGAACAATGAGCCTGTACTACGTAAAGCATAAAATACATATAAATGAATAAATTAGTTATTTAAAAGGATGTCAAAATGGCAAAACGTGATGATTTGAACGGAAAAGTGGTATGGATTACTGGGGCATCGTCAGGTTTGGGTGAAGCTTTAGCAAAAGAATGTGCTTTGCAAGGGGCGCAGGTCATTTTGACCGCACGTCGTTTTGAAGAGTTGGAAAAAGTCCGGGTTTCATTATTACATCCAGATAAGCATCTTTCAGTGTGTGCAGATATTACCAATGAAGAACAAGTTCGCCATGCTTATGAACAAGTCCTTGCGCATAAAGGTCGAATTGACTGGCTAATCAATAATGCGGGATTGAGTCAGCGTGCATTGATTACGGATACGACTATGCAAACTGAACGTGCCATCATGGAAGTAGATTATTTTTCGCAAGTCTATTTAACCAAAACCGTTTTACCGACATTTTTAGCACAAAAGTCTGGTCGAATTGCTTTTGTTTCAAGTGTTGCAGGCTTATTAGGGACACAATACCGCGCGACCTATTCTGCTGCAAAAGCTGCCATTCATATGTGGGCGAACAGTCTACGTGCGGAAGTTGCGGATCAAGGGGTGGGCGTATCGGTGATATTCCCCGGATTTGTCAAAACCAATGTTTCATTTAATGCACTCAATGGTGTAGGCAAGCCACAAGGGCATCAGGATGAAGCCATTGAAAATGGTCTAGAAGCCAATGAGTTTGCCGAAACGGTGGTGCAATCTTTGCAACGTGGGGAAGAATACATCGTGGTGGGTGGTTCTAAAGAAAAGCTCGGTGTTTGGGTATCTCGATTATCACCGACAACGTTATATAAAATGATTCGTAAAACCAAAGTGAAGTAAATTTTATCAAGTTTAAATAGTTTAAAAGTCACTCTTAACAGTGACTTTTTTAATGAGTAACGAGATTATAAGAAATGAAAAAGAATAATTTTAACAAATGGGGAATAGCCATCAGTTTGTGCGCAATCATTGGTGCAATCGGTACAATGGCATATTTTTATTTTAAACAGAAAACTCAAAAAATTGAGCAGAAGTCAACGCTCGAAAAGCCTGAAAAAGAAATAGGAACTGTATCAGAACCCGTTATTGAATCTGTTGAGATTGAACCTAAAGTTGAAGCGGCGAGTGCAGAAGTTGTTATGCGAGGACCAAATGAGGGGTGGTTACCGATCGAAGCACTGTTTGATGAAAAAGGATTATTGAAGTCTGAGTATTACAGTCAAAATCCTCAAGATTCAGATGTTGATAAATTACCTTATAGCTCGAATAAAATTGGTGATTTTAAATGGCGAGCTGAATTTCATCCTGTTGATGATTTTAAAGGCGATCAGGCTAGATTCAAAGATCAATGTTTTGGATATTGTGTTTTAGTGAAAGGTAAGTTGCTGACCAGTGTTGAATCGACTGTATTTACGGGCGCATTTATTGCGAAAGATCATTTGATCGAAGTGATTGCACATAAGGGGAGTGGCGCATATATGCCTGTCAACTATAGCTTTATCAAAATCGATAAAGCTGGTAATGCAGAGTTAATCTCAGATGATCATAATTCTTACAAAGATCAATTGGCTCGTATCAATCATTCGGGACTCGAGATTGACTTAAAACCATTTAGAAAACTTCAATATTTTCTTCTAATGAATGAAAATGGTTTAAATGTGTCGATGCAAAAACCCAATAAGGTGGATGTCGAACCGACTCAGTGTAAAGAGTATTACGAAGGAACATTAGAGGCATGTCCAACTTTATATGGATGTAAAGCTGACATTGTGGTGCAAGATCTGGCACGTGCTTATGCTGGAGATGTTGCATTTAGTTATCATGATCCAAATATTGATGAAAAGAAATTTAATGAAGTTTGCTTTAAAGTTTGTCGCAATGAAAATGTGAGTTATGAAGAGTTTGAAAACACATTGTGTAAAGTAAATTAAATAGTAAAAATGAATTGGGGAGAAGTAGAGAGATCAGATGTCTCTCTTTTGAATTGCTGTTCCATACGCAAAGACTTCGACCATGCCGCCTTGCATACCCAACTCAGTGGTGCTTAAACGCAGGCCCATAATTTGGTTTGCGCCCATCTTTTCAGCTTCTTGCTTTAAACGCACCACGGCTTCACGACGTGTCCGATCGACGATGCTTTCATAACTGGTTAAACGTCCGCCAAAGAAGTTCTGAATATTGGCAATCACATATTTAAAATAATCATGTGAAATCACTACATTACTTGAAATCAGTTGTCCGAAATGTTCAGTAGTTTTAAAGCGGTTGTTGTCTATGCGAATATGCGCCAATCGCTTTTCTTGAGCTTCGAGTTCTTTGAGATGCTTTTGTTCGATATGGCGACCGAAGCCCCAACCAATACAAAAGAGCACCACAAAGATCAGGACTTTAAAAATAAAGGCATCCATGACTTAGTCCTGAGTTGGAAATGGGTCTGGGAGTTTTGCTGAGTTGGCTTCTACGCGAACTGCCGTGCCATACACAAATAATTCAGAGGCGCCTTGAGCAATATTTGAGGTTGAAAAACGGATACCGACGACCGCATTCGCGCCTAAGGCACGTGCTTTGTCAATCATACGGCTCATAGCTTCTTGACGGGATTCTTCGAGTAGTTCTGTATAACCTTTGAGTTCACCACCCACGATATTTTTTAGGCCAGCCATAAAGTCACGACCAACATGTTTACTGCGGACAGTACTGCCATAAACGACATCAAGTTGTTGTGTAATGGTATGACCCGGAACAGATTCAAGATTACTTAAAAGCATTTTTAGTTATCAATATAAAAAGGTGAATTGAAGATAGGAAACTCTTCAGCAAAAAGCAATATGTTCATTTTTATTTTGTAGCTCCGATCTAAAAATGAAAAAGCCCACCGAAGTGAGCTTTTCAAATATTACGGGCTAGGCTAAATCAAATTATTGTTTTGATGCAGCTTTACGCTCAGCAGTAGAAGGTTGGTATTGCACAGCATCAGAAGTGTTGGCTTTGATACCACCACCAAGTGTTTTATACAATTCAACTTGGTTGTTGAGATTTGCTTGTTCAAGCAACAACAAACCTTGCTCAGCTGCATAAGATGCACGCTGCGCATCCAGCACAGTTAGGTAGCTATCAATACCAGCACGGAAGCGGGCATTTGATAGTTTGTACGTTGTATTGGTTGCATCAACTAAACGGCGCTGTGCTGCAATACGGTCACCAATGTTTTGGCGAACTGCAAGCGCATCATTCACTTCACGGAAAGCTGACTGAACTGATTTTTCATAATCAGACAATGCAATTTTCTGGTCAGTTTCAGAAACTTTAATATTGGCCTGACGTGTACCCCAGTCGAAGATTGGAATATCTAGGCTAGGGCCAGCAGACCATACAAAGTTGCCTGATTTAAATAGATCACCTAAGTCCGTTGAAGCATAACCCGCAGAACCTGTCAGACTAATCGTAGGGAACAGACGTGCTTTAGCTGCACCAATGTTCGCACCAGCAGCAGACAGTTTATATTCAGCTGCACGTACATCTGGACGGTTGTTCAACAAGTCACTTGGAATACCAGAACCAATGGTATTGGTCGAAGTAATTCGACTGACACGTTGATTTGGCAGCAAGTTCGCAGGCACTTGTTGACCCACTAATAGGTTCAATAAGTTTTGCGCTTGAGCAATTTGAGTCTTGTAATTCGCAACATCATTACGTGCAGTTTCTACAGAAATTTGAGCCTGACGAACAGGAACTTCACTGTCAATACCGACATCAAAACGCTTTTTGTTGAGGTTGTAAGATTCAAGCTGAGCCTTTAAGGTTTGATCCGCAAGCTTCAAGTTTGAGTTAGCGTATGCATAGTTTAACCATGCTTGAGCCACTTGACCGATCAACGCAATTTGTGTTGCATCACGGGCACTTGCAGTTGCAAGGTAACTGTCTAAAGCATTGTCTTTTAAGCTACGTACACGACCCCAAAAATCAAGTTCATAGGCAGTGACACCTAAACCGACATTGTAAGAAGTTACAGGCTTTTGCGTATTCAACGTGTCTTGACGAAGTACGCTACCACTTGCACCAATGGTTGGTAATTGACCATTGGCAGTGATTTGATACTGTTGCTGTGCACGTTCAATATTTAAAGCTGCGGTACGCAGGTCACGGTTATTGGCTAAAGCTAAGTCAAGAACTTGTACCAGACGTTGGTCAGCAAAGAAATCTTTATATCCTTGTTCAGCAACAGAAGTACCAGAAGCACTTGCTGTGTAGCTTTCGGGGATATTGGTCTGAACAACCGGCTCTGGACCACGCATGCTTTGGCAGGCAGCCAAAGCAAGCGCAAGTGAAGAAACCGCAATGCTACGACCTGCAATAGACCATACATTTTGCATCACGATAAATGCTCCTGATTATTTTGTTGTTTTGGTTTGTACTTAAAGATACTTCGGATCCATACGTAGAACACAGGAATAAAGAAGATACCAAGTAGGGTAGAACTGATTACGCCACCCAATACACCATAACCTACAGAGTGCTGGCTACCTGCACCTGCACCCGAAGAAAGCGCAAGAGGAAGTACACCAAAACCAAAGGCTAAAGTGGTCATGATAATTGGACGTAGACGCATTTTAGCGGCATGCAAAGTTGCGTCAAACAGATCTTCACCTTTTTCTTGAAGTTCTTTGGCGAATTCTACGATCAAGATCGCATTCTTCGCGGACAAACCAATGACGGCAATAATAGCCACCTGGAAGTAAATGTTATTCGCCAAGTTTGGATTTTTGAAGAACACCATTCCAAGGAAAGTCAGTAATAACGCACCCAATACACCTAATGGTACAACCAGTAATACTGAGAACGGAATAGACCAGCTTTCATACAAGGCAGCAAGACATAGGAAGACGATTAACAATGAAAGTGCGTATAGGAATGGTGCTTGTGCGCCAGACTCACGTTCTTCTAGAGATAAACCAGTCCATTCATAGTCAAAGCCTTGAACGCCCATCGAAGGAAGTTTTTGTACAATTTCTTCCATCGCTTTCATCGCGTCGCCCGAACTTACACCTACACCCGGTGAACCTTGAATGTTCACAGATGCGATACCGTTATAACGTTCAAGACGTGGTGAACCATAAGTCCATTCGCCAGTAGCGAAGGTCGAGAATGGAACCATTGTGCCTTGGTTGTTACGGACATACCACTGGCTCAGGTCTTCAGGCATCATACGTGCCGCAGCTTCACCTTGTACATAGACTTTCTTCACACGACCACGGTCAACGAAGTCATTGATGTAAGAACCACCCCATGCCATACCCATTGTGGTGTTAATCTCAGAAATACTCACACCCATTGCACCAGCTTGAGCTTGGTCAATCGTGATTTTGTACTGTGGTGTATCTTCTTGACCGTTAGGACGAACACCCATGAGGCGTTTATCTTGAGCAGCCATACCGAGCACCATATTACGGGCATCGATAAGTTGTTGATGAGTTTGACCTGCAGAAGCTTTTAACTGCAAGTTGAAGCCGGCAGTTACACCCAATTCAGGCATTGCTGGTAATTGGATTGGCATGATGTATGAAGCATCCTTCACGATCATGTTCAATGCCATACCACGTTGAATAATCGCACCTACTTGAGATTCAGGTGATGTACGGTCTTCCCAATCTTTTAACTTGATGAATGCAAGACCTGCGTTTTGACCTACACCTGTGAACGAGAAACCGGCAACACTGAATACAGAATCGACATATTTTTCTTCGTTTTTCAGGAAGTAATCGGTCATTGCAGTGACAGTTTTATCCGTACGCTCAAGTGAGGCATTCGGTGGTAACTGTACCAGTGTCATTACAACACCTTGGTCTTCTTCAGGTAAGAATGATGATGGTAACTTTTGGAATAAAAGCACTAATAAGCCGATTACAACTGCATAAATCACACCAGAGAAAATCTTGTGGTGTGTCATGAAGTTCACGCCGCCTTGGTATTTATGCGCAACTTTATCAAAAGAGCTGTTAAACCAACGGAAGAAACGGGCAAAGATATTGTTGCTTTCAGGTTTGTTTGGATCATGTTGTTTCAACATGGTCGCACATAGGGCAGGGGTAAAGGTCAATGCCACAATCAATGACAGAATCATTGCTGTTACCAGCGTGATTGAGAACTGACGATAAATTACACCTGTCGTACCACCGAAGAATGCCATCGGCACGAATACAGCGGTTAACACAGAGGTAATACCGATTAAGGCACCCGAGATCTGTTTCATTGAGATTTCAGTTGCAGTCACTGGGTCAAGATGATCTTCAACCATAACACGTTCAACGTTCTCTACGACAACAATCGCATCATCCACGAGGAGACCAATCGCCAGTACCATCGCGAACATGGTGAGTGTGTTGATCGAGAAACCAAACATGTTAATGACAGCAAAAGTACCCAATACCACTACAGGTACAGCCAATGTCGGAATAATCGTTGCGCGCCAGTTCTGTAAGAATAAGAACATCACAAAGAATACAAGAATCACGGCTTCTACAAGGGTATGTACAACACTTTCAATCGATAACTTAATGAATGGAGTCGTATCAAATGCAAGCGTGTCTTCTAAACCTTCAGGGTAGTTTGGACGTAGTTCTTTTAAACGTGCTTCAACAGCTTCGGCTGTGTCTAATGCGTTTGCACCAGTTGCTAGTTTGATCGCTACACCACCAGCAGGTTTGTTGTTGAACTTAGAGTCGAACTGATAGTTGTCAGCACCTAATTCAACACGTGCAACATCACCTAAACGTACCTGAGCACCATCACTACTGTTACGCAGGAAAATGTTTTTAAACTGCTCTGGTGTTTGCAACAAACTTTGTGCTGTAACTGTCGCGTTCAGTACTTGACCTTCAGTTGCAGGCGCACCACCTAACTGACCAACAGCAACCTGAGCATTCTGTGTACGGATAGCCGCAGCCACATCACTCGGTGTAACTTTCAGGTTTGCCATTTTGGCTGGATCTAGCCAAATACGCATCGCATAAGAACCACCGAATACTTGGACTTCACCTACACCTGCCACACGGCTGAGAGGTTCAGAAATATTCGAGTTTACATAGTCCTTAATGTCGTCCGCAGTCAACTTACCCGATGGTGAGTGGAATGCTACAACTTGTAGGAAGCTTGCGCCAGATTTGGTGACTTTTACACCTTGACGTTGTACGTCTTCAGGTAATAGCGCTGTCGCAGACTGGAGTTTGTTTTGGACTTGAACTTGGGCGATATCTGGATCGATCCCTTGTTCAAAGTTCAATGTAATAGATGCCTGACCGTTACCCGCACTGTTTGACGAAATATAACGTAAGCCATCCAAACCATTCATTTGTTGTTCAATGATTTGGGTTACGGTGTTTTCAACTGTTTCTGCAGATGCACCAGGGTAAGTCGCAGAGATTGAAACCGTTGGCGGCGCAATGGTCGGATACTGTGCAATTGGCATATTTGATAGCGTGAGTACACCCGCCAACATAATCACCAATGCAATCACCCATGCAAAAATGGGGCGATGAATAAAGAATTGAGCCATTCAGTCTACTCCCTATGCGTTTGAAGTAGCTTTTTGTTCAGTTTTAGGCGCTGCTTGTTCTGCGGCTTTAGCGTTTGGCTTTGCTGCAGCAGGTTGTTGAGCACCTTGAGGTGCAGCAGCCTGAGGTTGATACGGTTTGGCTACAACTTGTTGCTCTGGCTTAACTTTCGCAATACCGTCAACAATCACTTTATCGCCAGTGTTTAAGCCTTGAGTCACGATCCAATTCGAACCTTGCGTACCAACAGTGGTTACAGGACGAGATTCAACAGCACCTTTTGCATTCACAATCATTGCAATCGCTTGACCTGTTGGGGTACGCGTAATGGCAGCTTGTGGAATGAGGTAAGCGTTTGGAATCACACCTTGAACGATGCGAGCATTGGCAAACATACCCGGAAGTAATAAATGGTTCGGGTTAGAGAACACAGCGCGAAGCGTAACCGTACCTGTATCTGGGTTTACACTCGCATCAGAAAATGCAAGACGACCTTCAATTGGGTATTCGCTACCATCTTCAAGACGTAATTTCACTTTGGTGTTATTACTGCTGTCCAAGTTGCCTTTGCTTAACTGTTGGCGTAGACGAAGAAGTTCAGCACTTGATTGGTTAATGTCAACGTACATTGGATCAAGACGTTGAATTGTGACTAATGGATCAGCTTGAGATGCAGTAACTAATGCACCAGCAGTCACAGTTGAACGGTTTGTTTGACCCGAAATTGGCGCACGTACAGTTGAATAACCTAAATTAATTTCTGCATTTTTAAGTTCTGCCTGAGATGCAGCAACGTCTGCTTCAGCCAGTTTAACTTGAGCAACAATATCGTCGTATTCTTGTTTTGAAATCGCATTTGAGCCAACAAGCTGACGGTAACGACCTTCTTTAACACGTAACACGTTTAGGTTTGCTTGTTGACGTGTTAAAGCAGCACGAGCACTGTCAGCTGAAGCACGGTTTGTACGCGAGTCGATCTCGTACAAGGCTTGTCCTTCGCGAACATAGCTACCTTCTGCAAATAGACGTTTCAGTACTACACCACTGGTTTGTGGGCGTACTTCTGAAATTTCATAGGCAGATGTACGGCCTGAAAGTTCAACAGATTGTTCAACGCTTTGCGGTTGGGCAACAATGACACCGACTTCAGTTGGTGGCATTTGCTGTGCAGCAGCAGCTTGCTGTGCATCTTTAGGATCTTTGCTACAACCAACAAGTGCAATACTTGTTGCCAATGCGCAAGCAGTCAGGGCAGGAGCCCAAAGCTTTGCAGACATCATTGTTCCACCTCAATTAGATATTTATCTAAATTATTCATTTGTTTACGCTTTACTGATTTTGATGTAACTCAAATAAAGTAGCGCGATCCAAATAAAACTTATGCTCCAACCGGATAAGACATCTGTCGGAAAATGAACCCCAACATATACTCGCGAAACACCCATACACAGCATCCATAACAATGCCAAAATGGTGATCAAGCGATGTTGAGCATGTTGTCGGTAAATCAAGATCATCAGACACGCAAGCGATGCAGCATAACAACTGTGTGCACTTGGGAATGAACTCCCGTAAGACGCTACAAGATAGTACATTTCTGGGGGACGCGGTCTGGTGAACGTAAATTTAAGCAACCATGCAAGGCCGATACTTCCGAAGATCCCTATACTGATAAAAACAATCTCTGTATATTTTTTATACCACGCAAAGTGTAAACACCATAGCGTGGTGAAAAATAATACAAAAGGCATGCCGCCTAGCGCCGAAAGTCCGATGGCAATTTGATTAAAAACAGCAATACGGTGCTGACTCATCCATTCCACGATACTTAAATCTAATAGATTTAAATAGCTAGAATAAAGCGACAACACACTGATAATTAATGCAAAAAAACCAACAAACAGTAGCGTTCGTGGCATATTTTATTCCTTGTCATTTTAACCGGTTTGAGCTCGGTTAATTAATGGACTAAAGTGTACTCATCAGTACACTTTATTTCAAGTATGTGTAAATCATACTGATTTTATTTTTTGTGTTCATTTACATCTTACTAAAATAAAACACAAATCTGCTAATGATTGTTCTTACTGGCTTGTGTGCCATCTTCAACTTCAAGTGGGGTTTTCGGTGGCCAGAAAAAATCACTTGGTCGCGTTAGAAAATGAGTCATCACCAGTTTAGCCAGTGGTTTCCATTGTTCAAATCTTACGCGACGTGCCCGTAGTGCCACAATAATGGTTAACGTGAAACTGACGAATAAGTTAGTCAGACCGATCAGAATAACCCCTAAGAATGACACAATGATTAAGCCAATGTCTGGTGAACCATTAATATTGATGAGGCCTTGTATGAAGTTGGCCGAGGCGAAGGCGATATGGCGAATATCTAAAGGTAAACCAAAAATAAATCCAATTGTTCCCATACTGCCCAGCATGATCCCGAATAAGAAGTTACCTGCTAAAGCACCTAAGTTTCGCTCAATGTAAGCGGCAAGCTTATCCAGTCTCTCTTGACCCATGATGCGTTTTAACTTTGGATGTGCTTGAATCCGTGGTCCAACTTTGCGATAGATCGCCATGTTGTCAAAGTACCCAGCAAGCAAACCTGATAAAAACAAACATACTCCAGCTATCGCAGCATGTGGCACAGCCAGTGAGGTAAATGGATTGAGGTCGTGTAAGGTTTTAGCTGCTTTTGCATGATTCATTAATGGCTCATGTAAAGCCATATCCCAACTTAAGGCGATCAATGCCGCGACCGGAATCGCAATACTGATGTTGCCTAAGATTGCAATAAACTGGGTTCGAATGATGTTAATAATTAGCGCGGCAAGTTCGGCAATCTGCGCCATTTTCGAGCCTTTACGATGCTGAACCGTCGAGGCAAGGGCGGCAGCTGTCATCGCAGGCTGTTTAGTGGCAACAGTAAAATGTAAGACATGAATCAGCATAAAGCCGAAAGAGTAGTTCAGACTATATGAAATGGCTTGCATGAGCGGTGCCATGCTGACACGGGCCATCAGCACTTTTAAAGTTGCCATACATGCAATGATCACACCGGCACCTGCCGCAGATCGGTACATGCTCATAAAGCCTTGTTTGTCCGTACTTACATAGTGTTCGCCGGTTTTACTTGCGTTTTCGGTGACTTGTAGGGCAACCAATTCACTATTGGTGGCGAGCAAATCGCGCACACTGCGCTCGCTATAAATCGCTGACGTCACATCACTGAGTAAACTACCCATAGACACATAGCGGACATCATCTTCTTCAACAATCAGGTTGAGTAAGATTTCTAAGCGATCTAAACACTGTTCTAAAAGCGACAATAAGTAAGTCAGGCTGACACTTACACCAATTCGTTTGGTCGCACGCCGAATCTTCAGCACCACATCACGACATTGTTCCAGCATTACCAACGCTTGAGAAGCATCTGGCGGTAGCACAGCACTCATTTCTTCAGCACTTTGATGGAGCTTTTTATACTGCTGAATAAAATCATTTATTTCACGGTTTTGCACCAAAAAAGGTGATTCATATTCGGTCAGTTCAGGCTGTGCATTAATAAATTCAGGATATAAGCCAATACCACTTACCCGATAGGACAAAACGGTAATAGCTTTAATTAACTCACGGCGAATTTTCTTTTTTTCTTCCTGATTGCTATGACCTTGGTTAAACAATCGAAAGAGCTGCATCCATTGCTGATCATCAATACTGTCCAGCCAATATTTGTCGCTATGACGATAAAAAACTCGACGGACTAAATCTTGTAATTGAGTTTCGTCATTGATCAGAGGAAGAAAATGTGCGCCAAGCCGTTGGAACAGTTGTCCCCAGAAACCATCGAGAGACAAAATACCCGTGTCCGCATATAAACTGGTTTGTTTATATCGGCTAATGAGTTTTAGGACAAAACTTTGCAGGGTAGAGGCTGCATCTGGCGTGATGAGTAAAGCTTGGATGAAAGCCTGAAATTTTTTCTTAATTTCGTCGGTATTTTTTGTATCTTCTGGTCGAATTCGGTTGACCAATTCGATCAGCAAGTTTTCATCCAGCACAGCCCGAGGGGTATCGAGCTGTTGCTGCATGGTCAAAAAGATATCATTGAGTTTTATATGCATAGGCAAGGGGAATTACGATGAATATTGTTAATTATTGAATTCGGTGTAATGCCAAGTTTGCGAGGTTGATTAAAGCTTGACGATATTCAGTATCTGGTAGCGCTGCTAAAGCGGCTAGTGCTGCCTCAGTTTCTTCAGTCGCTCGTTGGCTACAATAATCAAGTGCCCCAGAGCTTTGTACAATCTGAATAACACGCTCTAAATCTGCCGTACCACCTGTGGCAATACTGCGGCGAATAATGTCATGTTCTTCGCCAGTGGTATTCTTTAAGGCAGAGATTAAAGGTAAAGTTGGTTTACCTTCCATCAAATCATCGCCAATATTTTTACCTAATGTTTCAGCATCTGAGGTGTAATCTAAAATATCGTCAATAATTTGAAAGGCATTTCCAAAGTGTCCCGCAAATTTTCTAAGCGGTTCACGGTACTCTGGTGTACCAGTCAGAATCGCTGCACCTTCGGTAGCGAGCTCAAATAAACGCGAAGTTTTACCGTGAATAATATCTAAATAGGTTTGTTCAGTAGTTTCGGGTTGGTGCTGTGATTGAAGTTGTAAAACTTCACCTTCAGCAATTTCACAGGTACCCGTTGAAAAGTCTTTGAGTAATACTTTGCTGTCTAGATCCACCAATAAATCAAAAGCTCGTGAAATTAGAAAATCCCCCACTAGTACGGCAGTTTGATTATTCCATGTCGCATTTGCGGTTGGGCGACCACGGCGTAAACCCGATTCATCGACTACGTCGTCATGTACCAAGGTTGCGGTATGTAGCATTTCAATAATTGCTGCAAGTTTACGGTGTTTTTCTAAATCTTCTGCGCCACATGCCTTTGCTGCAAGTAAGCACATAATGGGACGCATGCGTTTACCGCCTGCTTCAACTACATGTTTACTGACTGCCATGACCAAGGCAACTTTAGACGTGATCCCTTCATTAATAAATTTGTCCATCGCAGCAAAGTCAGTAGCAACAGGCGCGAGAATATCTTGCTTAAAGTCGATGGTCATATGAAGAGAAACCTCAATAATTTTTGAATTACAGACGTAGTGTAGCAATTTGTTATATGAATAACAGATAAGAACTTACTCAATTGACTTAATCTTAAGTGATTTTTTTCATCAAGCGTAAGTATTGTACTTATTTTTTAACAGACTTTTATCTTTAGCATGTTGTTTGAACAGCATGTTGTTGATGTCAGTCCAGTGTATATTAGCGAATTGTTGCTAAAAATCTATGTCAAACCTTGCCAAAAGCATGGTAAGTGAAATAGAGCACTCATTTTAATGGTTTTAATGACACTGTTTATATAATAAACGCATACTCATCTAATATTTTACGGAAATGACTTGTTGTTTTTCGGGTTATCCCTTAAAATCTTTGCCTTTGCGAAACCCCAGTGACGATCGTTTTAAGATCGGTATATCCCTTTACCGGCACGACAACACGGGCATGTTTGGAGTACTTAAATGTACGCAGTAATCCAAAGCGGTGGTAAACAACACCGTGTAGTTGAGGGTGAAACCCTTAAAGTAGAATTATTGAAAGCTGAAACTGGCTCAACTGTTACTTTTGATGACGTGTTGATGCTTGTTAACGGTGACAGCATTCAAATTGGTGCACCAGTAGTAGCTGGCGCTAAAGTAACTGCTGAAGTAGTTAGCCATGGTCGTCACGACAAAATCCGCATCATCAAAATGCGTCGTCGTAAACACTATCGTAAACAACAAGGTCACCGTCAATGGTTCACTGAGTTGAAAATTACAGCTATTTCAGGCTAATTACGAGGAGTAAGTAGACATGGCAACTAAAAAAGCCGGTGGTTCGACTAAAAACGGTCGTGACTCGAACCCAAAAATGTTGGGTGTTAAAATCTACGGCGGTCAATCTGTGACTGCTGGTAACATCATCGTTCGTCAACGTGGTACTGAATTCCACGCTGGTGTAAATGTAGGTATGGGCCGTGACCATACTTTATTTGCAACTGCTGACGGCGTTGTGAAATTCGAAGTGAAAGGCCAATTCGGTCGTCGCTACGTATCTGTTGAAGCGTAAGCTTGAATAGAAAAAAACCCGCATTTTTGCGGGTTTTTTTTCGTCAGAATAAAATGTGAGGTATTTTTTAGATTGTTACAAATGATGTACAAATCAATAAATTCACTATAAATAGTGATTTAAACCACAAAAAAATAAAGAGCGTAATAGAGGAGTACAAATACAAAAAAAGGATAAGGACATGAATAAAATATTGAATACAGTTTTTATCGGTGCTGACTATCAGAAAAGGAATTGTCCTGATAAAAGCCAACAAATTGCATTTGAAAAGACACTAGGACTTGGTGAAATAACTTCAATCGCTATTAAAGCTGTACCAAAATTACTAGCTGTGAGTATTTTATTTTCTTAGGTTCAATTGCATGGGCTGGTGGGAGTGGCTCGTCATATCCTGAGCATACTTGTAATCGTTGCAATAGTGGAATTCCTGGCCCAGAAGGGCCAATGGGACCTCAAGGTCCTGCTGGTGACAAAGGCGATACAGGAGCAACAGGTGCAACCGGAGCTAAAGGTGACAAAGGCGATACAGGAGCAACAGGCGCTACTGGTAAAGATGGACTCAATGGCCGAGACGGCATCGATGGTAAGGATGGGTTGAACGGTCTGAATGGCAGCAATGGTCTAGATGGTGCAAGTGCTTATCAAGTTGCGGTGAGCAATGGTTATGAAGGCAATGAAGACCAATGGTTAGAAAGTCTACGTGGTGCAGTTGGCGCACAAGGACTAACTGGTGAAAATGGTTTCAGTGCGTATGAACTTGCGATAAAAAATGGATTTGTCGGTACTGAAGTTGAATGGTTGTTGAGCTTAAAAGAAACAGATCCGTACATTAAAATTCAATCAAACGTTGCCAATACAGCACCTAAACCAACTGCGAATGGACAAGATGCGATTGCAATCGGTGCAGGTAATAAAGCTGATGGTAATCAGTCTATTGCCCTCGGTGTAAACAATACAGTCAGTGGTGATGGATCTGGTGCTGTAGGTTCAAATAACACAGTCACAGGTAATAATACCTATGTGGTTGGTAACAATATCAACACCTCTGCAAATAATGCTGTTGTACTTGGCAATGGTTCAAGCTCTGACCGCAATAATACGGTTTCCGTTGGCCCGGCTGGTGCAGAGCGGCAAATTATCCATGTGGCAGCTGGTACGGCAGACACCGATGCGGTAAACGTGAAACAAATGCGTCAAGCAGATCTAGAAGTGTTAAATAGTTCAAAAGCATATACAGATCAGCATGGGGCAAATGTACTCAACCAAGCCAATAGTTATACCAATCAACGTGTGAATGAATTGAACCATAATTTCAATAAATTTAAAGATAATGTTTACGGTGCTGTTGCTTCAAGTATTGCAATCGCCTCCTTACCTCAACCCACAGATGCTGGATATAACATGTTCAGTGTAGGTATGGGGACTTGGGAAGGTTCACAAGGCTATGCAGTAGGTTTTAGTGGAGTAACTGAGAGCAATAAATATGTGTATAAATTGGCTGCAATAGGGAACTCTGAAGGTGACTTTGGCGCTGGTGCATCGATCGGTTGGCAATGGAAATAACTCAATATTGGATTATTAAAATTGCTAAATCGTTGTTTAATTATTTGAAAGGCATTTGAATCAAATCAAGTGCCTTTTTATTTTATATTTCTCCATCATGATGAATAAAAAACAGCAATTTGCATTAATAACCATACAAAACTTCTTTTTTTCTCTAAATTTAGTCAATGAAAGTGGTTTAAGATGGAGCCATCTAACAAATTGCGTTGATGCAAATATAAAAGGTGAATCTATGAAAATGCTTCGTAAAACCATCTGTGCTATGGCATTAGGTGCAGCGACACTGGCACCGGTTATGAGTACGACAGTATTCGCGGCACCAGTTGCAGCGTCGGAGCAGCAGGCAACTGCCAATTTGGTGAAACAATTATCGGGTATTAAAAGTTTTACAGCTAACTTTCAGCAAACTACAAAAGTGACCAACCCGAAAGCTACTCAAAAGAAAGGTTTAAGTGCGCAGCATATGAACCAAACTTTTACTGGGGTCATGAAAGTTCAGCGTCCGGGTAAATTCTATTGGGAAACAACCAGCCCATCTAAGCAAACCATTGCGACTACAGGTAAAACAGTTTGGATTTATGACCCAGACCTACAACAAGCGGTACGCCAAAGCTTAGATGACCAAGTTGCGAATACACCAGCATTATTATTGTCAGGTAATACGGCTCAAATCATGAAGTCTTATCGTATTACACAGCCGAATAAGACCAAAACTTATTACACTTTATATCCAAAAAGTGATGATGGTGTGTTTCAAAGCTTAACCATTAGTTTTGGTGCGAAAAATGCGCCGACTTTAATGATTCTCCAAGACTCATTAGGTCAAACAACCCATGTACGTTTCAATAATGTGAAGGTGAATGCGTCTATTCCAGCGTCAACCTTTAATTTTGTACCTCCAAAAGGTACGGACATTATTGATCAATAATTCTCATAATCGAAAAAAAGCAGACATCGGTCTGCTTTTTTTATGGAGAAATGTAAAGCCAGCAAGCTGAATATAAGAGAAATTTAGTAGTATGCTGATATTCACAGTTTGCTTAAATGAAGTGACTTGTGGTTTTGACTGTTGCTATAGGGAATTTTGGGATGAAAAAAAATCATATGAATAATATAGCTTGGGCTGTTTCAGCTGTGGTTTTAATCGGGTCATTAACGGCCTGCCATCCTCGAAATGAACCTGTTGAAGGTGAAACAACGGAACAGAAGCCAGCAGTCGTCGCTGATGCGATTCCACTTATTCAATCTAAATCAGTTGCGATGCAATTACCAAAAGCACAGGCTTGCGATGCGGAAGGCTGTACCCAATATACGATTCAAACGGTTGAAACCAATGTTGATTGGATTAATCAATATTTTACTGATCGGATTAAAAAAGCAGACCCGATTGCATTTTCAACTGAGCCGAATCAAAAAATCGATTTATCAGACAAGACGGATGCAGGCCTAAGTCAAAGTACCACTTCTGTTCGATATATTAGTCAGTGGGGACATATCGCAACTTTTGCAATCGAAAGCTATACCTACGCAGCGCATGCGGCTCATGGTATGTCCCATGTTGAATATGTCAATTTTGATTTAAAAGCCAAAAAACGTTTGGCTTTACAAGATGTATTGGTCAAAGGTGCAGATACGAAAGTGATTAGCGCACTTTTTGATGCCAACTATATGTGGTTAGATAGTCATGATATTGAACGTTCAAAACTTCAGTTAAGCGATAATTTTTATTATGGTGCGAACGGGATTGTATTTGCTTATCCACTGTATGAATTGGCGAGTTATGCAGAGGGCATGCCTGAGCTAAAACTTCCATATTTTACGGCTAAAGGACTATTTAAACCTGAATATTTACCAAGTTTGCCAAATTACGACACCAAATAAGACAATTTGAAGCAAGATTATTGGTTTAATAAGGGGCAGCTGTAAGCTCGGTCACTGTATTTTTGAGTGTTAAGAGCTTACACTATAGCCAGTTTTTTTCTTTACTTAAGATTGGCTATGATCGACCCGAAATTACTCAGAAATAATATTGAGGCTGTAAACTTAGCCTTAGCAAAACGTGGTGTTCAACTTAACGTAGCAGAGTGGGCAGACCTTGAAGCTCGCCGTAAGGGAATTCAGTCTAAAACTGAGTCGTTACAAGCTGAACGTAATGCTGGTGCAAAACAAGTTGGTCAAATTAAAAAAGCTGGCGGTGATGCATCTGAAATCATGGCACGTATGTCTGCTATTGGTGATGAAATTAAAGCCGCAGAAGTTGCACTTTCTGAGCTTCAGGCTGAACTTGAAGCCAAATCTTTATCGATTCCGAATTTACCTCATGAGTCTGTGCCAGAAGGTAAAGACGAAAACGACAATGTTGAAGTTTTCAAATGGGGTACACCACGTCAGTTTGATTTTGAGATCAAAGACCATACTGACTTGGGTGAAATGATGGGCGGTTTAGAATTTGAAACCGCAACCAAATTGACAGGTACTCGTTTTAGCGTACTCAAAGGCCCATTGGCGCGTTTACAGCGTGCAATTACCCAATTTATGTTAAATACACATACCTTGGAAAATGGCTATACAGAAGCGTATGTACCTTATTTGGTTAATGCAGATTCTTTACGGGGTACAGGCCAATTGCCTAAATTTGAAGAAGATTTATTCAAACTTCAAGGCGAAAAAGAATATTACTTGATTCCTACAGCTGAAGTTCCTGTAACCAACTTCGTGCGTGATGAAATCATTGACCCAGAACGTCTACCTTTAAAATATGCAGCACATACGCCATGTTTCCGTAGCGAAGCGGGTTCGTATGGCCGTGATACACGTGGTTTGATCCGTCAACACCAATTTGACAAAGTAGAAATGGTTCAGATTGTAAAACCTGAAACTTCGATGGATGCTTTGGAAGAATTAACGGGTCATGCCGAAGGTATTCTTCAAGCATTAGGCTTACCATACCGTAAAGTCGTTCTGTGTGGCGGAGACATGGGCTTTGGTGCAATCAAAACTTATGATTTAGAAGTTTGGGTGCCAAGTCAAAATACCTACCGTGAAATTTCATCTTGCTCATGCATGGGTGACTTCCAAGCACGCCGTATGAAAGCGCGTTACCGTGCTGACCAAAAGAAAACTGAGTTTGTACACACGCTGAATGGTTCAGGTTTGGCAGTTGGTCGTACTTTACTTGCCGTGATGGAAAATTATCAACGCGCAGACGGTTCAATTGAAATTCCAGCAGTACTTCGTCCATATATGGGCGGTGCTGAATTTATCGATTAATAGTCGATAAAGTGCATACATTTGTGCACAAAAATTGCTTAAGACAATCAGATTTAAACTATTGAGGTCGTGTGTGGATATCTTTCCAATCTCTTTGAAGTTGCAGCAGCAACCTTGTCTGATTGTTGGTGGTGGTCGAATTGCATATAGAAAGGCTGTGCTGCTTGCAAAAGCGGGCGCTCAGCTGACAGTTTGCTCACCCGAAATTGAAGATGATTTATTGACCTTGGTTAATAAAACCCAAGGTCAATATCTCAACTCGATTTATCACGAATCGGTTTATCAAGAAAATGCCATTGCGCTGCGTCAGTTTCGTTTAGTGATTGCAGCAACCAATGACAAAGCGGTCAATCAGGCGGTTTTTGAAGCCTGCGAAGCTGAAAATGTCTTGGTTAATAGTGTCGATGATCCGCCGCATTGCCGTTTTATGGTTCCTGCGATCATTGACCGTTCTCCACTGGTCATCTCCGTTGCATCTAATGGCACATCGCCAGTACTCTCGCGCCAAATACGCACCCAGTTAGAAAGCTCGATTCCGCATGGCATGGGCAAACTGGCTGAGTTCTCAGGCCAATGGCGCGCGGCCGTTAAAGCCAAAATCGTCAATCCAGATGAACGCCGTATTTTTTGGGAAGACTTGTATGCAAGTCCGCTCAAAGAGCAGGTATTCAATGACAATTTGACTGAAGCCAATCGTTTGATTGAACAGGCCTTATTGGAATGGAAACAGCCGAAAGGTGAGGTGTATTTGGTGGGTGCAGGGCCGGGTGATCCTGAACTACTGACCTTAAAAGCCCTACGTTTAATGCAGCAAGCGGATGTGGTGATCTATGACCGTTTGGTTTCTCAGCCGATTATGGATCTTTGCCGCCGAGATGCTGAAAAAATCTATGTAGGTAAAGCGCGATCTAATCATGCTGTTCCGCAAGAAGGCATCAATGCCTTACTGGTGAAATATGCCAGTGAAGGTAAACGCGTCTGCCGCTTAAAAGGCGGAGATCCGTTCATCTTTGGCCGCGGCGGTGAAGAAATTCAAGAACTCTTTGCGGCAGGCGTTGCCTTCCAAGTTGTTCCGGGAATTACTGCTGCCTCTGGATGTTCGGCTTATGCAGGGATTCCATTAACACATCGAGATTATGCGCAAAGTGTACGCTTCTTGACAGGACATCTCAAAGAAGGTTCACCGGAGCTACCTTGGAATGAGTTGGTTTATCAAAATCAAACGCTCGTGCTGTATATGGGCTTGGTCGGTCTAGAAAAAATTTGTGAGAAACTCATCGCGCACGGGCAGCGTCCGGATATGCCAGTTGCATTGGTATCGAAAGGCACAACCCCAGAGCAAAAAGTCGTGGTCGGTACATTGGCAGATATTGCATCTAAAGTCAGTGAATACCAAATTCAGGCGCCTACATTGACGATTATTGGTGATGTGGTGAGTCTGCGTGAACAACTTCAATGGCTGGATTGATGGATGGCCTATTATTTTGCTGGCTATTATTTGTTGCGGCTTAAACAACATGCATTATTGAACAGGGCTAATCAATTTATTCGTACTTGCAGTTCTTGCATTAATGATCATTTGATTAGCGATTGGTCTTATTCATGCGTTAAAAATGCTCATTTTAAAATAGAAGATGTACAAAGCAAGTTTAATTTGTCTAATTTGCAATTGAGTAACTTGCGGAAGTGGGCTGATCAACATAGTTTGCAAGATCAGGTTGGTTGGATCAGCCTCTTTTACGATATTGAAACTGCTTTAGAATATAAGCATAAATTCTTTGAGCATTGTCAAAACGTTCACTTATTATCAATGTATATTGATGAAGAATATAGACAGGATATTCTTGAAATTTATAAACCTGCTTTTCCTAATATAGGAGAGGTCGGCCTTTATTCATGTTTGAAGAAGGTAATTGTTGAACCTGAAGATACTAATGAATTACTTTTAGGCTATGACTATATTGGCATAGAACCTTGTGGAGATTTTCACAGTTTTCATTGTCACCATCTTGCAGATAGGCTTTGTGAGAAATTCAATTTAGACCTTAACTACAATAATTTATTTGATGATTCTTCAAGGCAGTCTGAAATTGAAGATTTTCTAAATGATGAATCGTCAGGACTTGAAGCAGTCCCATGGGGGATTGCAAAAGTGAAGTTGGTCAAATCTTGGTAAATATGTATTTATCAAATAATTTAATATAGAGAATATACGTGATACATGTTGTTTTATACGAGCCAGAAATTCCTGCAAATACAGGGAATATCATTCGTTTATGTGCCAATACTGGAGCGCAGTTGCATTTGGTCAAACCATTAGGTTTTGAGCTAGATGATAAAAAACTTCGCCGCGCTGGTTTGGATTATCATGAATGGGCACACATGAAAGTGTGGGAAAACTTTGAAGAATGCCTTGCGGGCTTAAAAGCGCAAGGTATTGAGATGGATGCCATTTATCCATTAACCACCAAAGGTTTTGAAACACCGCATACTTCTAATTTAAATCGTCCTGTGGCACTGTTGATGGGGCCAGAAACACGTGGTTTACCGGAAGATGTTCGTATGATGTTCCCGAAAGAACATTGGATTCGCCTACCGATGGCACCAAATTCACGCAGTTTAAACTTGTCTAATGCTACTGCTGTGATTTTATATGAAGCTTGGCGTCAGCAAGACTTTAAAGAATTGGTCTAAGTGTGATATGTTCAAAAAGCCGCTCTATCGAGCGGTTTTTTATTGGGAGTGAACACAGTGAACCGTTTACAGCAATGAAGTTTTGTAAAATAAGGGCTTAAAAACTTCAGCATCAATATAAAAATGTGTATAAGAACACTGTGAAGAAATAAAACGGGTACTTAAAACTTGAAATCTATAAATTTAAAAGCTTTTGGTGTCGTGATTGCGACCGGATTCATTTCATCAATGAGTTGGGCTAATCCAACCGTATCGAACACAACAGAACAGACACCAGTGACCGTCACTGCAACTACAGAAAATGTTCCAGTTGTACCGAAGGTTGAGGTGATCAAGCCTTTTACTAAGGCTGAAATCCAGCAGGGCATGCTGGAAATGCAGCAAAGACAAAATCAGCGTATTGAGGAATGGGGAAAAACACTAAAAGCCGACGATTTTGAACGTTCATGGTATGGTGGTCGTCAATTGAAAAAGTCCAAGCGTCAGGAAGTTTGCGGGATCTATCAGGGTTTAGTGAATGAAACCTATGCGTTGGCACAAAAAAATAAAGCAAGATTGAGTCAAGCGGATCAAAAACAAATATCAGACCGCAATCAATTTATTCAAAGCTTAGGTTATGAAAATAATATCGTTGATACCAAGATGGGTTTTAATTGCCGCTTAAAATAAGTGATTTTTATCACTGCTTTGATTTATGTGAATGATCCATGTCCTTGATGTAAAAAATAAAGGACATGGAAAAGCTCGAGATACCTCATGAATTAATCAATTAAATTAAAGTCACTCAGTTCTGTTTGTAGATGTTTTGGATTATTTGCAAACAGCAGTTGACCACTGGTGTATAACCAACCCAATTGACCTTGCTGCTGAAGACGTTTCAGTAAGACGTCGTTAAACGTCGACGTTGCAAAGACAGTTTCGCTAAAGACTTTAAACTCACCGACATTGGTGTTTTCACTGTCTTTCATAAACAGCATGCCGTTTTTGGTGGTTGAACTCATATCTAAAGCACGGCTGACTAAGCGGTAACCGTCTTTAGCTTGCTCATCAATCAACTCCTGTAATTTTAAGCTGCGCTCTACACTATTGCTGCCGGTTGGGTGAGTTTTATAGCGATAGCTGTAAGTGCCATGGTGTGCGCTGCTATTTATACAGGTTGCAACTTTAGGACTGTTTTGATTGCCGTTAAGAATTTCAGGACGAAAACCTGTGTAATAGCTTTTGAATTGAATAATACGGCAGCCTTGGGCACCCAGTGTATTGAGCATAGTTTCCAGTTGCACTGGGTCTACGAGCGGGGAAACATAGCCGCTGTCGTAAGTATATGTCGCGGTATCATTTTCTTTTTTAATGAAATAATCTTTGAAATTCAGGGCATTGGTTGGTCTGACGCTATGCAGGTATTGATAGCCTGATTTACCTTTTTCATTTAACTGATTACGCCATGTAAAATATATGTCAGCGGTAGAGGGTGCTGTACGGTCTGCCACAATATGATTGAAACGCGTATTTTCATTGGCAAGTTTCATGTAGCTATTAACATTACCATTGTCCAAAGTTTTAGAATCATAGCCAATTAACTTATAACCACTTTGTCCCATTGTATTGAGCTGAGTTAAGAAGTTTACTGTGTCGGTGGTATTAATAAAATTCTCAGACTTAAAGTCCGCAGCTGTGATTTTGGTTTTAGGTTTTAAATTGGTGAAGAATTCATTGGAATTTTTTGTATAGCAGCGGCTGTCCTTGAGTGGGTCAGTAATTAGTCCGCGTTGCATGATGATATAGCTTGGATTTGAAATCGTCGCGTTAATTACACAGAAAGAATTATTATTTAAAAAAGTTAAGACACGGTTGCTCGTCGCGCCACCTCTGACTGGTTGAAACTTAATCGAATGATATTCAAAGTTATTTAGTGTTGCAGCCGGCTGTATTTCACTTATAACCATGTCATGAAGTAATTGATAGCGTTTGGAAATAAATTCACCGCTGCAAGTTTTACTTGAACTATTGTGTACCGCATATTTTAGTTCTTCGTTCACTGCACTGACTGAGTTTTCACTGGTTTTATGAATTGAAATTTGTGGTAAATCGCAATTATTGTTACCGAGGGCAGAATTCCCTTGAATCCATTCTCCTGTGAATTTATTCGCTACAGTTGTTGGTGTTGGTGTTGGTGTTGGTGTTGGTGTTGGTGTTGGTGTTGGCGTTGGCGTTGGCGTTGGCGTTGGTGTAGGTGTAGGTGTAGGTGTAGGTGTAGGTGTAGGTGTAGGTGTAGGTGTAGGTGTAGGTGTAGGTGTAGGTGTCGCGCCATCATCATTGGAGCTTGATCCACCACAGCCCACCAATGTCGTAAATACAGCAGCGATAATGCTGATTTTGTGATTATTATTCATGACTAGTGCTCAATAGAGTGAAGTTGTTATGTACGGCTGATGCGGTTGTATAAACATTTAAAATCAAGATTTATTGAACAAGGTGTGATTCAATCCAGCCATTGCCATGTTCTGTAGTGACTTCGATCAAACCTGTTTTAGTCATGTTTCCCGCAAAAATAATATCTGCATTTTTTGACAGTTTATTAATGACTTGGCTCGATTTATCGGCAGTTTGATAAAGCGGTAGATTATTAATTTTAGGTCTGAGTTGCTGTCCCATGCTGAAACCATTTGCAGCATAATTTGAGTTAGTCGTGGCCCGACTACCTGTCCATTCTTTTGCGGTATTCGATACTTCTTTGGATGTTTCATTAAATTGATTCAGTGTATTTCTTAAATCACGCATGGTATCGGCAAAACCTGCATATACTGATATTGAAGCTAAAGACAGACTGCTAACGATGACTAAATGACGAATTTTCATGAACTTTCTCCTTTACTTTGTTATGTCATTCCGCTTTATATCTGACGGATTCATAACATTCGCGGTGTTTAAATAATTATAAAATGCGAAAATTTAGCATTTTTAAAATAGATCATTTATACTTCACTTGTAAAGAGGGTGGAGTGGTGAAAATGAATGTAGAAAGCCAGAGTGTACATCTAAAACAAAGTAAAAATTGGTATCAGTCCTTACCGACGGAATGGCAAAATTGGTTGAATGAAAATATTGAAAATGGTTGCGATGTACAGAAAATAAGTGAGATTTTACAATTACATGGATTAAGTCCACGGGTGGATCAATACTTATTTTCTGATGCAGACCAACTTTCAGAACAGCTGCAAAATGAACTTTTGGAATACAGTCTTGAGGGCTTAGAGACAGATGAAATTTTAGAAAAAATTAAGCAAAAAAATATTTCAAATCATTTGATCATTCAGTTTTTAAAGCGTGTAAACAATAACGTAATTTTTAAAAAACTGAAGCAAGTACAGCAACAGCAGAATAAACAGCGTTGGCTATTACAGGTGATGGGTCAATTGAATCAATTGAACGACCACATTCCATCCACAATCGATTGCATAGAAACACCTGATTTTGAAACATTTATAGAGCGGTATTATAGCCAGATGCGACCGGTCATTTTAAAAGGTGGGATACAACATTGGCCTGCACTGCATAAATGGAGTCCTGATTATTTTGCACAGCATTTTGAAAATGAGTTGGTTGAAGTCCAGATGCATCGTGAGCAGCATCAAGAATTTGAAAAAAAATCGGTACAATTGAAACGTATTATTTTGATGCAAGATTTTGTCGCACAAATCAAAGCCACTAAGCGCAGCAATGACATTTATTTAACTGCGAATAACGCCGCTCAAAATAAGCAGTTCATGCAAAAGATAAGTGAAGATCTAGGTGACTTCGCCAATGGTTATTGTCAAAAAGAGATCAAAGATCGACATTTTTTATGGTTTGGTCCTGCAGGCACATTTACGCCACTGCATTATGACTTGACCAATAACATGTTGGCACAAATCTATGGACGTAAGAAAGTGACTTTGATTCCTGCATGGCAAATGCCGTATATGTATAACGATCAGTGGGTATTTAGTGAAGTTACAGATTTAAAAAAGGCTAATTTTTCTCAATATCCATCGTTGAAAAAGGTCAGACCTATTGAGTGTACATTGAATCCAGGAGAAACCTTATTTATCCCAATTGGCTGGTGGCATAGCGTTGAAAGTTTGGATATATCGATCAGCGTGTCATTTACGCATTTTAATGTAAATAATCATTTTTTTACTGAATATCCTCAAGATCTCATCAGATAAAAATTGTGAAGTAGATTAAATAATGCGAAAATTTCACTTATGCAGTCTAATTTTCATGGCAATTCAATGAGCAAACTTCTCACCAATGAGGCAGATCAAAATTTACAGCAAGTATTGGTGCTGATGAATGAGTTGAGCCAATGGTTGATACGATCAGGTGTTGGATATACTGAGTTTACTGCTGCATTGAAGCCTATATTTTTTCAACAAGCTTTACGTGAGTTAGAGCGCATCGATCAAAAACCCACGATTTCTGCGATCAGTTTACTTTCAGGCCTACACCGTAAAGACGTGACAGCTTATAAAGAAGTGATTTCTGAAGGTAAGGATTTGACCGAAGCGACTGTTTCAGAGCCGATTAGTGTGCCATCACGTGTGATTGGTTTATGGTTAGCAGAAGGTTGGGGGGATTCTTTACCATTTAGCAGTGAGTCAGAAAATAGCTTTGAAATGCTGGTGAAAAGAATTTCAACAGAACGTCATCCGCGTTCAGTACTCAACGAGCTTATAAGGCTTGAAATTGCCACTGAAAAAGATGGGCAGGTGTATTTACAACAACGTCGTTTTATTCCTGATCCTTCGCAGTTAGAAGCACGTAAAATTTTAACACGAAATGTTCAAGCGCATTTAGAAGCGGGTTTGCATAATTTATTGAATCCTGATGAAATACCTTATTTAGAGCAAGCCATTTGTGCTGACGAATTAACAGAAGAATCGATTAATAAATTACATGAAATGAGCTTAGAGCTTTGGCAGAAATACTCACTACAACTTTTAAAACTTGCCGCGGAGCGTTGCGCAATGGATGACGGGAATCCTGAAGCAAATCGTGTATTTCGCTTTGGAGTTTATCAACATGATACGAAAATTAAACTTTAAGACTTTAACCCTTTGTGGCTTGATCAGCGTTTTAGCGGGTTGTGACATAGAGTTTTTTCGAAGTGGTGGGGTTACAATTGAAGGTACAGGTGATCCAATCATTGATATCGGTCATGCAGGGGATGGCCGCGGAACAATTATCTTGGGGACACGATATTTAGAGTTTTCAGCTTCCGTGCAGGATTCTTGTTATGGCGTGGAACGTAAATTAGCCTTCCTCAATCCATTTGATCGTCAGTCGATTGACACAAAAACGTATGTAGAAATACCTGCTGCCCAAGCGGATCTTAATTCGCAAAATGTTCAATTGATCTTAAAAAATACCAATAGCGTACCAGTCACCATTCATTTGCAATGTGATATGCCATTAACCATGCAATTATTCGAGCAGGTTAGACCATATTTTCCAAAACAAGTATGTGATACACCTATAGATATCAAACTCTATCCACAACAACAGCATATATTTGAAGCAGCTGTAAATTTAGAGACTGTTGAAGATGGTATATGGTCACACGGTGATGGAGCATCGGTTGAATTAAAAGGCAATACACCAGACAAGTGTGAAGAAATTTCAATTCAATTTCAGCAATCTAGAAAATCCATACAACCTTAATTGGTATATTTAAAACAAAAAAGGCGCTTTAAGCGCCTTTTTTGTTTAGAGATAAACTTGATTAGAATTTATCATCAAATTCGTTATGTTGCGGTGCAGGGTGTTTAAAACCTTTGGTTTTGTATGCTAAATAACCAACACCAATAACAGCCCAAGCTAGTCCTAGTTTAAGTGCCATCTCATCAATTTCTAACCACATTAGGAATACACTGGCAAAACCAAGTGTAGGAATAATCACATAGTTAATGATTTCCTTTAATGATTTAGTTCTTCCATCACGTAATGCATAACGTGAAATTACAGAAAAATTGACAAAACTGAATGCAGTTAATGCACCAAAGCTGATTAGGTTAACAATATGCTCAAGATCAAGGAAACCCGCAGTAAGTGCAACTACACCAACAATTAAAATATTATAAGTTGGTGTGTGGAGTTTAGGGCTAATATGACCAAAAATCTTTTTGTTAATTACACCATCACGGCCCATGACATACATTAAGCGTGATACACCCGCATGTGCCGAAATACCTGAAGCAAGAACGGCGATAACTGCAAAATAGAGCACTAGATTTTTGAATGCAATACCAGTAATTGCGGTTAAAATTGTTGTGTTGCCAAGCGCTTCCAGCATTACCGGTTGTGATTCATCCAATGGATTAAAATACAAATTTGCATTGCTAGGGAAAAATAGCTGGATAAAATATGTGCTGACAATAAATATAATGCCGGCAATTAATGCGGTTGAGAAAATTGCTTTAGGCAAGGTTTTTTCAGCATCTTTGGTTTCTTCCGCAAGTGATGATAATGCGTCAAAACCTGTGAAAGAAAAACACAAAATTGTCGCACCGCCAATTAAAGCACCAATCGTGGTCATTTCATTCCAAAAAGGAGAAAGTGACCAAAGTCCAGCTTTATCTGGATTTAAAGTGCCATCTGCATAAACACCTTGGGTAAGGAGTAAGTAAACTTCATAAACAAAGTAGAAGATTACCCCTAACTGTACGAACACTATAGTACTGTTAAAGCGAGCGACAAAACGTGAACCAAATAAATTGATGACCGTCATAATTACAGTCAATCCAATTACCCAAATCCAGTTATTTACATCTGGGAATAAGGCTCTTAGATAAATATCTGCCAAGATAATGTTGACGAGAGGTGAAAGTAAATAATCTAGCCAAGATGACCAGCCAACCATGAAGCCAACGTTTGGGTGAATGGATTTTTGAGCATAGGTATACGCCGAACCCGATGATGGATAGCGGCGGATCATATGTCCATAACTGATTGATGTTAAAAGAATGGCCACAAGTGCAAAAATATAAGAAGTTGGGACATGTCCTTGACTTCCGTCTGATACCAAGCCAAAAGTATCAAATAAGGTTAGAGGCTGAATATATGCCAGACCAATAATGATGATATGCCACAGCACAAGATTTTTTTTCAGTTTTGCTGCAGATTGAGTCCCAGAGTAATTTGTCAACGGCGTTATCCTCTTATCGTTGATCAAGGATCAGTCATATTCTAAGGATCGTTTGAGACGAACGATCCCCCCTACGTTTTAAAACAAAAGTGCGCCAATCTACTCCAAATTGGTACATTTTGTCAGTAACTTTGAAATTATTTTTAGCAGAAATTATGCCAGTTTGATTAAAAAATAACTGATATTGCATTCTGCAAGTGAAAAGCCCGATGTTTAAAAAAACATCAGGCTTAATTTTTCGCTATACTCGCTTATTTTTCAGCAATTACCAAGCTTTTTTTAGAATAGTTTTAAGGTCTTCTAAGCTGGCTTCTTTAGGATTATAAATAATAGATCCATCATTCAGTGCTTTCTCTGCCACTTCATCTAATTGAGCTTCAGTCACTTTACCTGTTTCACTCAAAGTACGTGGTAATTTGGTCAAACTAAACAAGCGGTCACGCATGGCTAAAAGCGTTGAAATGGCTTTTTCAGCGCGGAGGTTGGCCGGTGTTTGTGCATAAATATCAGGACCAGCCAGTGGTAATAGCAATTCAGCAATCTTATAGCCATTCACTTCTTTGTTGTATTCCAACACATACGGCAAGAATAAATTCATGCATAATCCATGGGGCAGGTGAGCAACAGCACCTAAAGCATGACCCAATGAGTGGACTAATCCAACCATCGAATTCGAAAATGCAATTCCTGCCATTGTAGAAGCTTGTGCAAGTTCTAAGCGCCCATGTGCATCGCTGGTATTATCTAATACACCAAATAAGCTATTGCTAATTTTCTTGATTGCGGCAGTTGCATATGCATCTGAAATCGGGTTCGCCGCCATGCACGTATAGGCTTCAATGGCATGCGTCATCGCATCCATCGCTGTCATTGCTGTAAGATGAGGTGGCAAAGTTTGCGTCATACGTGGGTCAAGAATTGCTGCATGTGGCATCAAATAATTCGATGCAAAAGCCATTTTAACATTCTTTTCAGGGTCAGAAACCACAGCGACCATAGTCACTTCTGAACCTGTACCCGAGGTTGTTGGAATCACAAAAAATGGTTTTAAAGGTTTAGGTAAGTTGTGCGCACCTGAGTATTTCAGTAGGTCATCGCCACCTTCAGACACCAAGATATTGGTTGCCTTGGAGGTATCAATCACTGAACCACCACCGACTGCAATAATGGCATCACATTGGTTGTCACGGTAAAGTTGAGCCGCTTTACGTACGGTTTCTAAACTTGAGTCTGGCGGAACATCATCAAAAATATAGCCAATTACTGTCTCGGTACTTTCAAATGCCGCTTCAATCGGTGCAAGTAATTGATTACTGCGAACGCCTTTGTCAGTAATGATCATGGGGCGTTTAGCACCCAAAGTAGACAGTTCGAATGGAATGTGTTCTAAAGCAGCATGGCCAGCAATCACTTTTACAGGACAGAAAAATTCGTAATATGGTTTAGCCATGTGTTATGCGCTCCGTTTTAAATAAGACTGGGCTACTTTTAAATAAATATTTGCAGCACCGCTCAGTTTTTCTTTTAGGCTTAAATGTGTTGGATATTCTTTGACAGCCAATTCAGCCACCAATTTAGGTAAAATTAACGCTTCCATTTTGTTGAGACAACGCACCAGTCGGATGGCATAAGACAAATCACCATCGGCGATCATGCGGTCATTGGCAAAGGCTTGTGCGGTACTTTCTTGAAATGAGAAGACCAAAAAGGCATGATTCAAATGCTTAAACGTAATGGTTAAGTCAGGCTTTTGAGTGCCGGGTGTGAGGAGTTTGAGTTGGTGGTCTTCCGTGACTTGCGCGACAAATGCAGCACCATTAGGAAAAACATTCATAGATAAAATAAAATTAACTGGAAATTTAGCAACTTCTTGTTTAATTTCTTCATCGACCTGGCTCGCCATGACCAGACCTCTGCCAATCACATCCATCATGAGTTTGACATAGGCCTGCTGGAGCGCGGGTTTAACGGATTTAGTTGCAATCACGTGTACATCCCTTATCTATAATTATTAATTTAGAGCTTTTACTCTAAATTATTTTATTTGAGAAAGCAAAGTCTTTTATAGTTGTTTGACTGTTACGTCTTTAAAGTAACCACTGTTTTTCAAAGTATCAATGATATCGACGCATAAGTTTTCAAATTTAGGGTAATCTTGCACCAAATCTTGTATACGAACCATTTCTAAGCCAGCATAGCCACATGGATTAATGGTATGAAAACCAAATAGATCACAATCGATATTCAGTGCCAAACCGTGATAACTGCGGCCTTTACGAATTTTAAAACCGAGAGAACCAATTTTGCGTTCTGCAACATAAACACCGGGTGCATCAGGCTTGGCATAAGCGTCGATGCCGTACTTTTTCAGCAGTTCGATCATCAAGTTTTCTGCATAGGAAACCAGCGTACGCACGTTCCAACCTAAGCGATTTAAGTCAAACATGAAATAAGCGACCAACTGACCCGGTCCATGCCAAGTGACTTGTCCACCACGGTCTGTTTGTACCACAGGGATGTTACTTTGCACCAAAATATGTTCAGGTTTGCCAGCTTGCCCCTGAGTTAATACATCGGGATGTTGCAATATCCACAGCTCATCGGGTGAGTATTCATTTCGCTGTTCAGTGAGAGTTTTCATCTCTAAAAAGCGGTCTGCATAAGGGGTAAGGTGGTTATATTGACGAATGATTAATTCGGGTTTTTGAACAGTTTCAGTCACGCGTGTTGCGTCCTTTATGGTCAAACGTAGAGTTTTATTATAATGAATTGGCAGAATAATGGGGGCGTTGAACGGTTTGAGTTGTAATTTAATGCTCTATTTTCACATAAAAAAACACGCTCGAAAGCGTGTTTTTCAGTACTTACAGCGCTGTCTTAATTAATGGACAAGCTGCAAGGTCTGCATAAACTGCGTGAACTTGTTCAAGCTCTTCAAAACGAAGATTTGCTGTTACTGAATGGTATTTACCTGTACGTGAAGGCGTTACAGTCATTTCACTGCCGTCAAATTCAGGAAAATGTTTAACGAAAATATCATTTACTGCCTGACGGAGTTCCGCGCCTGCAAGACCAATCAGTTTAATTGGATAATCCATCGGGAACACCCAAAGATGCTCTTGCAATTCACGTGAAGGAGCGCGATTAGTCATATCAGTCATGGGACACCTCATTAGAAAAAATACCTGCAATGAGCAGGTATTTTGTATTGTTTTGCTACATGCTCATATTATGGGGGAGAACCCCCCATATTCAAGCCTGCATTATCCTATAGATAGATTAGTCATTCTCAAGGAAAGAACGTAAGTGTTCAGAACGAGAAGGATGACGTAATTTACGTAAAGCTTTTGCTTCAATCTGACGAATACGTTCACGTGTTACGTCAAACTGTTTACCCACTTCTTCCAAGGTATGGTCGGTTGGCATATCGATACCGAAACGCATTTTCAAGACTTTCGCTTCACGTTCAGTCAAGTTTTCAAGAACTTCACGTGTTGCTTCTTTTAAGCCTTCTGACGTTGCAGCGTCAATAGGAGAGGTGATATTACCGTCTTCAATGAAGTCACCAAGATGCGAATCTTCATCATCACCAATTGGTGTTTCCATTGAAATTGGTTCTTTCGCGATTTTAAGCACTTTACGAACTTTCACTTCGTCCATTTCTAGACGTTCACCTAATTCTTCTGGTGTAGGTTCACGACCCATTTCTTGAAGAAGTTGGCGAGATACACGGTTGATCTTGTTAATGGTTTCGATCATGTGTACTGGAATACGAATAGTACGTGCTTGGTCGGCAATCGAACGCGTAATCGCCTGACGAATCCACCAAGTTGCATAAGTAGAGAATTTATAACCACGACGATACTCGAATTTATCCACCGCTTTCATCAAGCCGATGTTACCTTCTTGGATCAAGTCAAGGAATTGCAAACCACGGTTGGTGTACTTTTTCGCAATCGAAATTACCAAACGTAAGTTAGCTTCAACCATTTCCTTTTTCGCACGGCGAGCTTTCGCTTCACCAATCGACATACGTTTAGAAATGTCTTTGATGCCTTTAACATCTAAACCAAGTTCTTTCTCGATGTCAGCGATTTTTTGTTGGAATGCCAGAACGTCAGGGCGGACTTTTTCAAGATAGCCTTTCATTTCTGCAGGTGCTTTAGCAATTTGTTCATCCAACCAAGCAAAGTTAGACTCTTGGCCTGGGAATGACGTACGGAATTGAGTACGGTCCATACGACCACGACGTACTGCATAGCGCATAACTTCACGTTCAGAAGTACGGATTTGGTCATGGGTGTTACGAATCAAATCAGAGATGATGTCGAATAAACGTGGTGTGAATTTGAACATCATGAACACAGTTGCAAGTGCTTCAAGTGCAGCAGCAGCTTCTTTACTGTTACGACCATGTTTTTCAATCGCGGCTTTAGTGACTAACCATGCTTGTTCAAGCTCAGTGAAACGTGCTTTAGCAATTTCAGGATCTGGACCAGATTCGCCTTCAGAATCATCATCACCTTCTGACTCTTCTTCTTCATCGTCATCATCAAGTTTGACATCTTTAGTTGGCTTGTTGGTTGACGCTTCATCTTCATCGATCTCAGAATCATCTTCATCGATCACTTCTGGGATGGCTTCGTCAGATTCTGGATCTAAATAACCAGAAAGAATATCAGCTAAACGGCGTTCACCCGCTTCATAATCTTTATATTCTTGTAATACAACTTCGACTGCATTTGGCCAATAAGCAATAGAATGTAAAACGTCACGAATACCTTCTTCGATGCGTTTTGCAATGCTAATTTCGCCTTCACGTGTCAAAAGCTCAACTGTACCCATTTCACGCATATACATACGCACAGGGTCAGTGGTACGACCGGGTTCATTTTCAACAGATGCAAGTACAGCAGCGGCTTCTTCTTCAGCAACTTCGTCAGTCGCTTCGCTGCCACCTTCAAACATTGTATCGTCAGTTTCTGGTGCACGATCATGTACCGGAATACCCACGTCATTCAACATCTGAATGATGTCTTCAATCTGTTCACTTTCAGTGATTGAGTCCGGGAGATGATCGTTAACCTCGGCGAAAGTTAGGTAACCTTGCTCTTTGCCTCGGCTAATCAGAGCCGCTACTTGAGAAGTAGGGGAAGTCATATCGCTCATCTTTGCTTACTCTTCGTTGAATCTGTGGCAGTAAAAAACCGTGCATTTTAGCACGATCGTCTCATTAAATCTTGTTAATAGCTGGCTTATCCCATTAGGACGGTACAGCATCAAGCTGTCCAATGAGATATTAAAAATTTAAATTCAGTAATTTAGGTGGGGCTGAAATTGTTGTTTTCAAGTTCATCCCATGCATCGATTATTTTACGAGTCATCTTTGACTGTCATAAAAATGAAGGACGCAGGGTGGATTATATCATGCCACAGGTTTTGGTAAGAAAAAAAGACCTATTTTTAAAGTTTAGTTGTTAAAAAAACAAATAAAACTTGACAATATTTTATATCCCATATAAATAGCGGCTAGACCCCTTCAATTTTTTTCATTATGAGGTAGTTTTGGTGTCTTCTACAGATTTTGAACTAGATGATAACTACGGTGATGATGATGTGAATTTCGATGAGGCCAGTGCAAAAACTAGCGCGAAAGAATCGTTAGAAAAGCGCCGACTTATTGATGACCTTCTGGCTCAGCGCCGTCTTGAACGTGAGCTTAAAGATTTTGATTACGACATCGACGATGACGATGATTTTGATGACGAAGAAGACTAAATAGCGATTTAGCATAGCGTTTGAAAATGCTATGCTTACGCATTAAGTTTCTAACTCTGGATTTGAAATGAGTGCTTTAGATTTAGACCTTTTGAGTGACTATCTAGACGGCGATGACAACGAGCATGGTCTAGATTTTGCAGCGACTCATGGTTTTTTATGTGCAATTGCAGTAGGCCCAGCTTTTGATAAATGGCTAGACGAACTTTTTGATAACAATCAGAAAAAAGTACCTGCTGAAATTATAGCACAAGTAAAAGCATGGCTCGAATCGATTCGTCAGAATCTTGCCAATGAAGATGGTATTGAATTTCCATTTGAAATTGAAGAAGCCGATGTTGAATCAAGTCTTGGTGACTGGAGTGTTGGCTTCGTTGATGCCATGTTCCTAAACGAAGATGCATGGTTCACCGATGAGTTTGAAGAACAATTGGTAGATTTAACTTTGCCAATCATGGTGTTCAGCGGCATTGATGAAGAAGATCCACAAATGGAATCTTTCCGTCGTAATGGTCAGTTGATGGATGAACTTGCAGAAGAAATCCCAACCAATTTGAACGAATTATATTTGATGTATCACACACCAAATTAATTTCGACGAAATTTAAAAAAAGCACCTTGGGGTGCTTTTTTTAGCGCTATACCTTTTCAATTCAAAGTTAGTCTAAAGGCTTAACTACGTTTGGCTTTTAAGAAGCTCTTTGCCATCCATCCAAAAGATAAAGCCAACATGAGATAATGGATGAATAAGCTAAAGCTGATAGCAAGCAGCCAGACCCAAGCGGGTAATTGCGTTAGCGCCATTTGAATAAAGGCTTGGGTTTCAGGGAAGATCAAGAGACAAATGACAGTCGCGACGACACTAATCAGTACGGAAGCTAAAATACAGCTCCAAATCAAAGTTCGCTTTTCTAACTTATTTGGCACTCGCTGATGGTCTTTAACAAAGCTAGATGCTGCAGCAAGACCGCCAACGATGAGACAGGTAATAGATGAACCACCAGGTAAATCAAAGAAAGATTCGATGGCTGCGACAGCAACCATGGCGAGTGCATAAGCAATGCTAAATGTGATGATGTATTTTTTCATTATTTAATGTTCATGTTTTCATTATATAAAGTGCGAGTATAACTTACCTGAAGTGTCTTCACTGAATTTTAACTTTCATTGAAGTGGTGATGATTTAAATTTTAACGCAATACATTGAAAAAATTTATAATTTTTTAGCGCAATAGTCTGCATACCAACCATAGGCAATATGAAATATTGTGCCATGAATGGCGACCAAACAAAGCATAACCACAGCAGTTAGCCCAATGCCTGCATTATCCACAGACTTCATAATGCTTTCGGCATTGGGATTCATCAGCACCAAGAACAGCACAAAAAAGCTACCAATGATGATTGCAACGGCACTGGAGCCCCAAACCAGTTGGATCTTTTCATGGTTGCTAGGCACACGTTGTTCTTTCTTTACAAAATGCCCAACGCTGATTAATGCACATGCCACCAATGTAGGAATTAATGTAATACCACCAAGATTTAATCCAAAAATTAATACGGTAATCAAAAGCACCAAGGCGATGCTATAAACAGCAGCAAAGTGTAGGAGATAGTGTTTCATTTAAGCCCCAAAAACAAAAAATTAACGAGGTCGACGTTGATGTCGACGGTACAAAATCCAAGCAATAATGATGACTGTGATCAGAATAATCACATGGCCAACTTTACTAAATATTTGCTGCATTAACTGCTGATTTTCACCTAAATAAAAACCCATACAAGCTAAAAAAGTGGTCCAAATAATCGTACCTAAACCACTATAAAACATAAACTTCCAAAATGGCATGCGGCTCATTCCAGCAGGAATACTAATGAGAGAACGCACAGCTGGAATCATTCGTCCGAAAAATACAATGCGGTGACCGTATTGCTCAAACCATGCTAGAGATTTTTTTACATCTGCCGATTTGATAAATAAATACTTTCCATAGCGATCGACGAAGTGAAAGATGGATTCATGCTTAAATTTATAACCAATCCAATATAGCAATGCAGCCGCCAGTAAAGAACCGACACAACCTGAAATAATGACACCAATGAGGAGTAGTTGACCTTGGGAGGCAGAATAGCCAGCCGAGGGCATGATGATTTCTGAGGGGATTGGGGGGAAGACATTGTCAAGGAACATGAGTAGGGCAATACCGAGATAACCCAATTGTTCCATGATTGAAATGATCCATTCAGTTAAAGTCATGGTAGCTAAGGCAGAGAAAAGGTGTATTTATCCTATGTTGAAAAGCGCAGTGGGTAAAGTTCCGTTTTAAATATTCCTGAAACCACCTAAGTAAAACAACAAATATTGAGTTCATCTTGTCTTAAGTAGCACGTAGGCTCAATGAGAAGGAAAAGTATGAATACGTGATGGCATTAAGCAATGCTGAATGATATAAGGTTGAATAATTGAAAGGCTTGAATCATAGTTTTTATAGTATTGAGTGTACGCTGTTCAGTTTGGATTTTATTTAGATTTCGGAGCTTTAGCAGCTTTAAAAATCGTTTTATGTACTGAACAGCGTAGGACAAAGTTGCAATAAGTAGCGTTGCAAGGTGCATAAATTAATCATCATGTTCCATATTTAATAGTGTGTGAATATAGACTTGGCGTAAGCTCAGAGATAAAGCAAATGGAATCACACAAAGTCCAAGAATGTTGAGCATAGTGGGGTGTAAGTGCAATGTATAAGCAATAAATAAGGCAAAAATTGCACCAATGCATGTAGCAACACTGACTATCAAAATATGCGACTGTTGGTTAAGAAGGTGTTTTAATTCTCCTACACTTTCTTTTACACGGGGAGCGGGTAAAGCAAGGCGCCTTGAGGTTGCAATTGGAGAGTTGATTAATTTTGGCATAATGCTTTCCTTTTCAATTATCTATAATGATTTTCTCGGATCAATTGATCAGAATAAGCATAAATGCGCGAACTGATTCTCGTAAATAACCAGATATAGTTATTTTGTCAAAAAAATTAAGTCACTGTTGAGAATGCGTAAAAAAAGCCCTAAAAATAGGGCTTTTATTTATATATCGTTACAACAAATTTTTCTTAGAGACGCTTACGTTTTGCTGCCACAATTTGTGATTGACGCATACGGAAGCCTGCTTTTTGCTGTTCAGTAGTTTTGTCGATACAGTATTTGCATGATACGCCGTGTTCGTAGCTCGGAAGTTCAACTTCAGCAGGAGCCAGTGGCCAACCGCATGCGTGACATTTGATATTTTCGCCTTCTTCCATACCGTGAGTGACAGCAGTACGACCGTCAAATACGAAACATTCACCTTCCCACAAGCTTTCTTCAACAGGGGTTTCTTCTAAATATTTTAAGATACCGCCTTTAAGGTGATAAACCTCATTAAAGCCTTCTTGAAGTAAAAGTGAGGTTGATTTTTCACAGCGAATACCGCCTGTACAGAACATGGCAATTTTCTTATCTTTATGCTGCTCAAGCTCTTTTTTCACGTATTCAGGAAATTCACGGAAAGTCTCAGTTTTCGGGTCAATCGCACCCTTAAATGTACCTGCTTTGTATTCATAGTCGTTACGTGTATCAATTAGGATTACGTCATCACGTGCAATTAGTTCATTCCATTCTTTAGGATCAAGATAGTGACCGACTAAATCACGTGGTTTCACTTCCACACCTAAAGTCACGATTTCCTTTTTCAGTTTGATCTTCATTTTACGGAATGGTTTATCCGTACTATGCGATTCTTTGTATTCCATCGCATTAAAGCCTTCATTGAGAAGGAATTGATGGATGATATCTACAGATTTACGGTCACCGGCAACAGTACCGTTAATACCTTCACCTGCCACAATTAGAGTACCGCAAAGGTTGATGGTTTTTACCAAGTCTAAAAGACGTTGTTGAAGATCGGCAGGATCTTGAACTTCTTTGAATTGATAAAGTGCGGCAACAACCCAACCAGAGGTCGCTTGCTGTTCTACAGGTGCAAGCTGTTCTACAGTAGCGTTCATGGAGTACTCCAAATGAATAAACAGGATAAAAATTAAGGCGCACATTCTACCGTGATTTGGATGAATAAGCGAGTAAAGCGATGGCTTTTAACCACACATTTGATCATAGCTTCATTTCAGTAGTTTTAGCGTGTATAGTCATGCCGACTTGTTTTTATCCCATAAATATTGATTGAATGGAGCCGGTTTTGAGTACTGATCGTCGAATTGCCTCGTTAACCCCATGTGCAGGGCGTTGTTCTACGGTATTTGGTGATTCAGTCTGTCGTGGTTGCCGCCGCTTTAACCATGAAGTCATAAAATGGAATACCTATACAGCAGAGCAACACACGGCCATTTGGTGTCGTTTAGATGCACAATTAGATCAAATTTTAATACCGATGTTGCCTCAAGCAGATATCATCCATGTCGAAGGCTTTGTCTTGTCTAAGCGAGTTCGCTTACGTCCAGATGCAAGCAAAGGCCGTAAACTGTATCACGCACTCAAGCTCTGCGAAAAAAACCGTCATTTCACAGATGAAAGTGGACTCGGGATACATTACAAACAGGTGCGACCGTTGTGGGATGAATTTGAGCGTCGTGTTTTGGCACTCGCCACAGCCAGCTATGATTTGGCATTTTTAAGAGCAGATGCCATTCGCTTGCATTTATTGCAAAACATGGATGAAGAGGACTAAGTCCTCTTTTTTTATGTATGAAATTTATCGTGATGTAAAAAAATAAGTGAAGGAATCTCAGCGTGAATTATTCGGAGTACTTTTTATATTGTGTGGCAGTCATCGTGATGATTGCAACACCTGGACCTGTCATGCTGTTGGTCGCAAGTTCAGGTTTACAAGGTGGATATAAAAAGGCATTTCAAACCATTGTCGGGACAAATTTTGCGTCACTGATTTTGATTGTGCTGTCAGTGTGTGTTTTAAAAGGCATTTTAAATGTTAATGCGCATTGGCTCGATGGTATCAAAATACTGGGTTGTTTATATATTGCTTATATTGGATTTGATATTTTAAAAGAAGTAACTATACAGCCCACTGCACAATCTCTGCAGTTAAAAGCAGCACAAGGGGGGGTAAGCAAGGACTAATTGTGGGGATTTCAAATCCTAAGGATATTATTTTCTTCGCGTCATTTTTTCCGCAGTTTGTAGGAATTACTCCTCATCTTAATCTGAGTTTAATTGTGTTGACCCTGAGTTGGATCGTTTTAGATTTCGCAACCTTGTCTTTGGTGTATTTGTCTTTTCATCGATTGTCGAAATCACGCTGGTATAAAAAATTGTTGGCACTGTGTGGGTTGATTTTAGTGGTAGTTGCCATCTACGGGATCTATAGCATATTCACGGTTTAATTCTTAACTTGAAATGTGCAGTAAAAAATAAAAAAGGCTGATTCAATCAGCCTTTTTTATGAACGTGTAGAGCTTTAATTAATTCGCACTAGAGATTGTGCTGTAAACGATATTGCACAATTTCTTCAATGGTGAGTACAGTCAAATGATGGGTTTGTGCATACGCTAAAACTTGTACGCCATTCGCCATTGTGCCGTCTGGGTTGGTTAATTCACACAAAACACCTGCGGGTTTTAAACCGGCCAGACGTGCCAAATCAATAGTCCCTTCAGTATGCCCACGACGGGTCAATACGCCGCCTTCACGCGCACGTAAAGGAAAAACATGACCCGGACGGTTTAAGTCACTAGCCACAGCACCATCTTTAATTGCGGCTTTGATTGTAGTTGTTCGGTCTTTTGCTGAAACGCCAGTAGTAACACCTTCCGCAGCTTCAATGGTGACAGTAAAGGCAGTTTTAAAATGGCTAGAGTTATCAGACACCATGGGTGGAAGTTCTAAATGATTGGCTTGAGCATCGGTTAAACACAGGCAGACAATTCCTGAACCGTCACGAATCATACGTGCCATGGTTTCTACAGTGAGTGTTTCTGCAGCAACAATCAGGTCGGCTTCATTTTCACGGTCAAAATCGTCCATGACTAAAACAGGCTTGCCTTGACGAATGTCTTCTAAGGCTTGCAGCATGCGCTGTTCTGCAGGTGGAAGGGCAGAAAAGAAAATTTCGGGTTGAATTAAACTAGACATTGAAACGCTCGCGTAAATTTTAGATACGGTTGAACATTTCAGGACATGTGAAATAGTGGCGTTACGATATATATTGAAAATGATCAATGATATAGAGATGTGACGTCGTCTTCTTTCATCCGGACTATACCGTCGGCTCAGGTATTGCACCTGATCTGCGAATCGCGTTTAAACGATTGGCTCGTGGGCTTTTTTCAGGGCTTTCAACCCAGCAAATTTACCACCGGTGGGGAATTTCACCCCGCCCTGAAGCGATGTGTCTTTAGTATAGACCTGTTTGAGTGATGATGGGGGGATTATTGCTTAGAATCATTTGCAAAATTTTAGATAAGTAAAGTTATAAGATTGGATTTGTAAGCATTTATATAAAGTGTGTCAAAGCATGCTATCGTGCCGATAAATCAACCATGATTGCATAATGATAAAAAATGACCGTTCCTCAGCATTCTCAGCAGCAGAATATAAAGCTGCATCGTTCACAGTTAGATCAAGAGTTTTCAACAGATCTGTTTCAAGATGTACAGGTTATTCGGTATCTGCAAGTGATTGGTGTTGCACTGATAGCTGCCAGTTTCGTGTATTTGATCGCGGCAAACTGGTTGATGTTGCCAAAATTCATTCAATTGGCAATTCCAATGTTGCTGTTGCTACTGAGTGCTGTGATGAGTGTATATTTTGCAAGGCATGCTTGGATTCAGCAAAGTTTAGATGCTTTAAGTGCTTTGTTGCTCGGATTGAGTTTGGCTGTGATTGGGCAGGTCTATCAAACAGGTGCAGACAGTTATCTGTTGTTTTTGGTGTGGGTTTTGCTGCTTTTACCTTGGTTATATCGACCGAATATCGGAGTCTTTGCGGTACTGTGTTTGATCAGCCAATTGGCATTATTTTTATATTTTAAACAAAGCTATTTAATCGTTGATCATTCATGGTGGTATTTACTTTGTATGAATATATTGACGGCAATATGTGTGACCTTGTGTTTGAAATATTATGCTGCACTGCGCTTTGTATTTATTGCATTCATTACATTAATGTCGATGTATTGCATGTTTTTATACTGTGGAAATGGGGCAGATCAGTATCAATGGCAATATTTAATTTTTGCATTGTTGCTTCCAATTTATCTGATTATCTATTTTTATCGACAACATCGTGCATTAGAAACCAGTTTACAAGCTGCAGGTCTCGCCGCGAGTTTCAGTATTTTGATTTTCCAATGGGCAGAACATATTTTATCTGACTCGAGTGCAGGATTGTTGGTTTTTGCCTTGCTGATATTTGCTTGGTTTGCGGTGATCAGTTGGGCACTGATGAAATTTCTGCCACAGACTAAATTTGCGGTTATTCCTTTAGCGATTGGGGCATGGTTGGCAGGCATTATTTTATCGAGCTTATTGCTGACCTATTGGAAAGCGTTTTCGATCGTCATGGGCTTAGTTTTTGTGGCTGTGGCTTGGTGGTTGATTCGAAGTGCTAAAATTGTCTTTAGTCGCCAATTTGCTTACTGCTTATGGGTATGTGGCCAATCTGCGGTCTTCATACATACAGAGAGCTTAACCAATAGCATTTCGTTTATTTTAGTGTTGCAAATTGGCGTTATCTTGCTCTGTTTGTTTAGTCGAATGCATTGGTTTATTGTTTTTATTCAACTCATTGCAGGATACGGCCTTGCAGTGGCCACACTATTTGATGCCGATCTTTTTATGAGCGATGAACATGTCATCTTAGCTGTGATTGGATTGAATTATATTCTACTCATTTTCTTGCTCGGGAGTGCAACAGCTTGGTTGCACACGATGTATCGAAAAAGTGTTGTGTTATGGATGTTATGCATCGTATTGGCGGGTGTGGTGTTGCAGACGTTGTCAAATAACGTTCTACAGTTTGAACAGACCCAACATGGTGTTCTTGACCTGTTTATCGGTTATCTGTTGCCTGTAGTTTGGCTTGGCCTTTACATCGCAAATCAGAAAAAACAGGCGGGGAGCGAAAAATGGCCGTTACTGCTATTGGGTCTTGTGCTGATTGCGATGGGCTATTTTGGAATTTTCTTGTTATTGGTTTTATTGGCATGGGCGCAGGTCTATCAGCAATCTTTGGTTAAAGCCCTGAGCATCGTGTTGATCATTTTTAGCTTATGGATGCTGTACTACAATTTGGGTCTGAGTTTTTTATTGAAAAGTTTAACGATTTTGATCTCTGGCCTTTTGCTGCTTGGCATTACCAAGATGTTATCTGCGATACAGCTTAAACAAGGGGGAGATGTGTGATGAACATACTCAATAAAAAAATGCTTCCTATTGGTTTGGCTGTACTCAGTATTCTTTTATTTGTGCTGATGATTGCACGTCATGAATGGTATCTGGCAAACAGTCAGAGTATTTATGTAAAGCTGCAGCCTGTCGATCCACGCTCTTTGATTCAAGGGGATTATATGGCCTTGAATTATCAGCTCTATTTTGGGGGTCAGTCATCAAAAGAGCAATCTGCCAATAGGCAGACAGCCAAAGTGAACGATGCTGAAAATTTACACCGTGATTATTTTGTCGATCAAAAAAGTATTGTGAGTTATGTGCAGCTTGATGCACAGCGTAGAGTGATTCGAACCAGTTTCAACCCAGAGTTGTTAGCGCAGTATCCAAGCTCATCTACAAAACTGGTGCTCAAAAATCCTGACAATAGATTTGAGGGTTTATATCCCGCTGCGAGCAGCTTTTTATTTGCTGAAGGCTTGGAGTCGTGCTATCGCGATGCGCAATATGCAGAGCTAAAGGTACAAGAAAATGGTCAGCCTTTGTTGGTGGGTTTGGTCGGAGAGCATTTACAGCCCTTTGATTGTAAACAAAACCAAGCATGGTGGAAGGGCCCGAGAGCAGGGTAGATAAATTGAGCTGTTGAGTTATATGTAGTGATATGCGTCTAATACTGAATTTTTGCAGTCAATAATGCATAGTTCAGCCATAAAAAAGCCCGCAAATTTTGCGGGCTTTTTAGAATCTTTAAATGCTTGAATTAAGCGACTTGAACTGGAATACAGTTCGCTGTGTGGTTCACCGTGTTGTTTGGGTTCGCATAGACTAAGCGTGGCTTATGTGCATTTGCTTCAGCTTCTGTGAAATCACCAAAAGTTGCGATAATCAACAAGTCGCCAATATCTGCTTGGTGAGCAGCACCGCCATTTACAGAGATAATGCCAGAACCTTCTTCACCACGAATGGCATAAGTGGTAAAACGCTTACCATTAGTCACGTTCCACATATGAATTTCTTCATATTCACGGATACCGGCTAAATCTAGAAGAATACCGTCAATTGCACAAGAACCTTCATAATGTAATTCTGCTTGTGTAACGACGCAACGGTGGATTTTAGCTTTTAATAAACGAGATAGCATGGCTAGCGTCTCCTTGGTAGACCTAAGATCGTATCTTATGGTGGAACAATCTCTTGAATGCTGGGTGAGCAGTCAAATGCAAGCGCATTTTGCTCTGAAATCATTCAGATGGCAATAAGTATTGTTCAACAATTTGTGGAATTGTCAGTTCTATTTGTAAGCGTTGATCTGGTTCATGGCTTGCTGAATCTCACCACTTACCAACAATTTAGTACGTGATAAGGCATGTGCAATAGCATCATCCATTAAACCTTGTTCACTACTTGGTGCTTTACCTAAGACATGGCCTGAGACACGTTCTTTAGAACCAGGATGCCCAATACCAATACGTAAACGATGGAAATTTGGACCAATATGCGGGACGATATCGCGCAAACCATTATGACCACCATGACCACCGCCAGTTTTCAGGCGAATGACACCAGGGTTCATATCAAGTTCATCGTGTGCGATAAGTATTGCTTCAGGAGCAATTTGATAGAATTTGGCGAAGGGAACAACACTTTGACCAGAGAGGTTCATAAAGGTTGTGGGTAACAGCAGACGAACGTCTTGACCTTCGATATTACCACGACCACTGATGCCTTTATATTTAGGATCAGCTTTGAGTTGGATGCCATATTGTTCTGCAAGGCGTTCTACAAACCAGAAGCCTGCATTATGGCGGGTTTGGGCATACTCAGAACCTGGGTTACCCAAACCAACAATCAGTGAAAGTTTACTCACTCATTTACACCATTTAACACTTATGCGCGTTTGAAGTCAGCGTGCATAGGAGTGTTTTTAGCTGGGTGACGTTGTAAAGCTTGGATTTTAACGCTTTCAACTTTACCGTCGATGTTGATTTCAACAACTTCTTCAAAGAATGCGTTGTTTTCTAAAGCTTTAACAAGTTCGCGAAGTTCCAAAGTAACTGCTACAGGTTCAGCTGCACCACCGTAGATGATTGCTGGTACTTTATTTTGAAGACGAAGGCGGCGGCTCGAACCTTTCCCTTGTACTGCTTCTTCACGTGCTACTGCATTTAATACGAAGTTTGCCATGATAGACATTCCTATTTAAGTTTAATTGACTAGACCTTCGACCAGTCTAGTGATAGAAAGCCCCACCAAAAGGCAGGGCTTTTAAATTTAGCGCTATATTATAGATAAGAATCGAACATTGCGCTAATAGATTCTTCGTTGTTAATACGACGAATTGTTTCAGCAACCATACTTGCAACTGAAACTTGGCGAATCTTACCAAGAGCTTGAGCTTCTTCTGAAAGCGGAATAGTGTCTGTTACAACCAATTCGTCAATCACAGAGTTTTTCAAGTTTTCTAAAGCTTTACCAGAAAGTACAGGGTGAGTTGCGTAAGCAACAACTTTGCGAGCACCAAAAGTTTTTAGTGCGTCAGCAGCTTTACACAATGTACCTGCTGTATCCACCATATCATCAACGATGACACAGTCACGGCCTTTAACGTCACCGATCAAGTGCATTACTTGAGATTCATTCGCTTTTTGACGGCGTTTGTCGATGATCGCAAGATCGATATCACCCATTTGCTTAGCTACAGCACGCGCACGTACTACACCACCAACGTCAGGAGAAACAACCATTAAGTTGTCGTGTGACTGTTGACGAAGATCTGCTAAAAGTGCAGGAGTACCGTAGATGTTGTCTACAGGAATATCGAAGAAACCTTGGATTTGGTCAGCATGAAGGTCGATCATGACAACGCGGTCAATACCAACAGTTGTGAGCATATCTGCAACAACTTTTGCTGTAATTGGCACACGGCTTGAACGTGGACGACGGTCTTGACGAGCATAACCAAAATAAGGAATGACAGCAGTGATACGACCAGCACTTGCTCGACGCAAAGCATCAGCCATAACTAAGATTTCCATAAGGTTATCGTTAGTTGGAGCACAAGTTGGTTGTACGATGAATACGTCTTTACCACGAACATTTTCAGTAATTTCGACAGCGATTTCACCGTCAGAAAATTGACCTACAGATGCAGCACCTAGAGGGATGTGAAGGTGGCTAACGACTTTTTGGGCGAATTGTGGATGTGCAGATCCACTAAAAACGACAAGATTGGGCATGAAGCACCCTTGGCGGTTGGCAAATTGGAGAATTAGATGGCAGGGGCGGCTGGATTCGAACCAACGGATGCCGAGATCAAAACCCGGTGCCTTACCACTTGGCGACGCCCCTAATGCGGCAGAACTTTAATATTTTTACAGTATTTTGTCAAGTTGAAACAACAAAGATACTGCAAATTATGCTCTGTCTTTTTTGAAGTAAATGGCAGGGGCGGCTGGATTCGAACCAACGGATGCCGAGATCAAAACCCGGTGCCTTACCACTTGGCGACGCCCCTAAATTGATGAAATAGCGAATAAAGTAAATGGCAGGGGCGGCTGGATTCGAACCAACGGATGCCGAGATCAAAACCCGGTGCCTTACCACTTGGCGACGCCCCTAATACTTTACAGCAATTACATCTACAGGTGAAAAATGATGGCAGGGGCGGCTGGATTCGAACCAACGGATGCCGAGATCAAAACCCGGTGCCTTACCACTTGGCGACGCCCCTATATCAAACTTCAAAATGACGTAATGGTGATTCTTGCAAACTGCGAACCAAGTAAGATTTACATGGTGCATTTTTCAATATGTCATCAATATTCATATTTTCAGTCACTTCAGTAAATACACAAGCACCTGTACCTGTAAGCTTTGCTGTACCGAACTGATCTAAGTACCGCATTGCTTCATCGACTTCGGGATATAAGCTTCGTGCCACAGGCTCAAAGTTATTTCCAAAATCAGATGGCGTTTCCTGATAGCCGCAAAATTTAGTGGGCTTTGAGTCTCTTGTCAACGTTTTTTGTGAAAAAAGCAGTTGAGTGCTGATAAAACAGTCAGGTTTTAACACAATGTACTGTTTTTGAGCTAAATCTATGAATGTTAAGTGTTCACCGATGCCTTCTGCCCATGCATTTAGACCATGTACAAACACGGGAACATCTGCCCCAAGTTGTAAGCCGAGCTCTGCAAGTTGTTCGGTATTTAAACCGCATTTCCATAGTTGATTAAGCACGATTAGGGTGGTGGCTGCATTGGATGAACCACCGCCGAGCCCTGCACCCATCGGAATATTTTTTTCAATGTGGATTTTTTGTGCAGTCAGTGCTTTAGCAAACGGTTTGAGTATTTGAGCAGCACGATAAATTAAATTGTGCTCTAGATTGACGCTGTTTAAGCCCTCAATTTGAATAAAATTTACATCAGCAGAATTTGCAAGTGGGTGAAATTCCATCCAATCCGATAAATCGATGAGCTGAAAAATCGTTTGTAATTCGTGATATCCATTCGGACGTCGGCCAGTAATGTGCAAAAACAAATTGAGTTTTGCAGGAGAAGGTACACGAATCATGGAAGTCATAGTTCAGCTTTTAGGCAAATTAACGATTTTGAATCACCATTGTAATACGGTTTTCCTGACCGGATTCAAGTGCTTGTTTTAAAATTAACTTGTTCGGTACCGTTGCAGTTTCATTATAACTCAGGTCTACGGTCCAACCATCTTCAATAATCTGTTGTGGGCGCTGCGCAGTATCGCGTTGAATTTTTGCTTGTGTGGTTGCAGGGCGCGCCTGTACCCAGTCGATGAGGTGGGTAATGGGAGCTTGCCAACCGGTAGCACGCTCGAGTAATTCTTCTGGTGTTGCTGCTTCAATCAAACCGGTTTTTGCACTATTGAGTTGAACTTGACCGGGTTTACCGCTGATTTGAGTTTTTCCAACACCTAATATGCCACTCAGTTCAATGTCATATTCATTGCGGTCTTGAACCCAAGTAAAAAAAGCACTTCCTGACTGTTGTGGCGTGCGCACACCAATCTTACCTTGTAAGTTGAATTGATTTGCAGCGACCTCTTCAGGGCTGGGTTGAGCGGGTGTTTTGACATATTGCTGACAACCGGTAAAAAATAAAGCACAGCAGGTCAGGGCAGATACCCCAAATTTTGAAGATACTTGCATAAAGTCTTTTTAACTCTTTTTCATGGGTTGGGGTAACAATAACGAATGTAGTTGCTCTAATTGCGGATCATTCGGATGTTTTTGTTGGAGTTGTTGTAACAACGCGTCAAATTTATTCATATCACCTTGCATGAAGACTGATCGTGCATAGCGAATGCCAATTTTTAAACTATTACTCAGTTCATACGCTTTGGCTAAAACAGATGCAGATGTACTAAAATCATTTTGCAAATAACAAATATAACCGAACGTATCTAAAATTGAGGCTTGCTCAGGAGCATATTCTAAGGCATGTTCGACGTATTTTCGGGCTTCATCTAAGCGTCTATTTTGTACCGCCAAGGTATAGGCATATGCATTTAAATAGGTCGGGCTATTGGGTTCAATTTTAAGTAATTGTTTTAGTAATTGGTCGAGTCTATCTCTATCTTGATGGGCGTCGAGCAGTAGAACTTCGGCATAAATGAGCTCTGGATCTTCAGGTAAGTTTTTTACCGCTTCATCAAGCAAACGGACTGCTGCTTTTTTATTGTTCATGCGTTTTAAAATATCTGCCTGAGCAAGATATAAGAAACTGGCATGTTGAGGATAATTAACCCGCTCTTGGGTTAAAAAGCGCAGTGCATCATGCAGCTTATTTTGCTGGCTAAAAATGCTGATCATATTGCGACGTGAAACCGTATAAAGACTGCCATCAACAAGGCGATAATAGGCTTTCGCTGTTTCATAATGCTGTTTGCGTTCAGCATTTACTGCGAGATAGTAATACGCTTCATTTTGGTATTTGCTTGAATAACGTAACTCCACCAAATACTTTTCGGCTTTTTCATAAAGCTCTAAGTCAATACTGGTCAAACCTGCCATAAATAGCGGTTCTTCAGCAGATGGCCATTTCTTTAGTATATCTTCGAGTTTTTCTAGACCTAATTCTGACTGATTGATTTTAATTAAATATTTTGCTTCTGCTAAGCGAACTTCCATATTGTTGCGGTGTTTACGGCTGGATTTTTCGAACCATTTTAAGGTTTCTTCTTCATCACCTAACGACATAAGTAAATTGGCTTTCATTAAGATATAACCAGTCACTTTCGGGCGTTTTTTCAGTGCTAAATTAATGGTGTCTAAGGCATCAGCAAAGGCACCATTTTGAGCTTGTAAACCTGCGACTAAGACCAAAATAGAAGGGTTGGTTTTTTCCTTGCTAGCGGTCAGTGCTTGAATCAGATAAGCGCGATCTTCCTCTGATTCAGGGGAAATACCCGCCAAAATTTGTTCTAAATCTGCATTTGGGTCAATGGTTAAAATTTTATCAAGTGTTTCGGCGGCAAGCTCATATTCATGGGCTTTCAAAGCAATATGTGATAAATAAAATAATGCAGGTACATCTTCAGGTTCTTGCACAACCCAATGTGTAGCAATATCTAAGGCTGCTTGTAAATCATTTTGCTCAATAGCAACGTTTAAAGCACGCTGTTTGACCATGGTGGATTTACTTTTGATTGCAAGCACGGTGTAATTATGAAGCGCGGTTGGGATGTCGTTATAAGCTAAGGCAAATTCTGCAATCATACTTTGTTTAATTGCATCATATCCTGAATTTGCATGGTAAACTTCTCCCACGGCCCGAATTGGGGCAGTAGAAGCCATGCTACCAACAAGTAAGAATGTGGTAGAATACTGCTTTATTGTCTGGCCGTTCAGTCGGCTATTTGTTAGACGCAATTTTTCTTGATCCAAGTAATGCTTTTTATGACGCCGATAATGCACAATAGCATAAATTTAGCGAAATGATGATCTGATATGTCTTTCTTTGCATTGGGTGTCAACCATCAAACCGCCTCTGTAGAACTGCGCGAACAGATTGCATTTAACCCTGAAAAGTTAACAGCGCTGCTTGAACAGCAAAGCCATGCACCTGAACTCAATGACATGGTGGTGGTATCTACATGTAATCGTACTGAAGTCTATGCGATGTCTGAAAATGCAGACATGGTATTGAATTGGCTTGCCCAATCAAATGGTATTGATGTAAAGCAATTGTCAAATCATGTGTATCGTTATGAAAATGCACAGGCGGTGACACACCTTATGCGTGTGGCTAGCGGCTTGGATTCGCTCATGCTTGGTGAGCCTCAAATCTTAGGTCAAGTTAAAACGGCTTTGTCCTTAGCCAAAGATGCCGAAACTGTCTCCCCAAATTTAAACCGTATTTTTGAATATGCCTTTTATGCGGCAAAACGAGTGCGTTCTGAAACAGCGGTAGGAAGTCATGCGGTGTCGATGGGCTATGCCGTTGCTCAGCTCGCTTTACAGGTTTTTAGTCAGCCTGAAAAATTGACGGTCATGATTGTTGCTGCTGGTGAAATGAATAGCTTGGTTGCGAAGCATTTGGCCGAAATGGGTGTGGGTAGAATTATTATCTGTAACCGTACACGTGCTCGTGCCGAAGCTTTATCGCAAGAGATTGCTCATCGTGTAGAAGTTGAAATTATTGATTTCGCAGATTTGGCAGACAATTTACATCGCGCAGACGTAATTTCAAGTTGTACCGGAAGCTTACATCAAGTGATTTATTTTGCGGATGTTAAAGCAGCATTGAAAAAACGCCGTTATAAACAAATGTTGTTGGTCGATTTGGCGGTACCACGAGATATTGAAGCCAAAGTCGAAAGTTTAGATGGCGTTTATTTATATGGTGTAGATGACCTGCAAACTGTCATTGAAGAAAATTTGGCTCAGCGTCGTCAGGCGGCAGTTGAAGCCGAAGTCATGGTCAATCAGCTTGCGACAGATTTAATCACACAGCAAAAAGTGAATTTGGCTGGCTCGACGATTCATGCATACCGTGAACATGGTGAGTCATTGCGTCAAGAAGAGCTGGCTTTGGCCTTGAATCGTCTACAAAAGGGTGAAGATGCGGCTACAATTATGCAAGAAATGTCGCATCGTTTAACCCAAAAGCTGTTGCATCCGACCTCTATCGTGCTGCGCAATGCAGCGATGGCGGAAGACCCTGCTTATTTTGAAATGTTAGAACAAGATTTAGTTAATGTTGCTGAAAATCGCCGTAAACCAAAGAAATAAATAAGCTGATTCATTGAAAAGTATGTTGTTCACAGTTTGAAATTGAAGTTAAAACTTAATCTTCAAGGAGCGTGAGCGATCTTTTTTTATCAATATCATAAATACGTTGTTTTAAATTACGCATTTCTGCAAGACTAGAAAACTTATTCGACTTGATCTTGAGTTGTAAGAATTGATATTGCAATTTTGTCGATAAATCTGCTGCAAGTTTATCTGCCTGTTCAGGTGATGACGTATAGTCACTGATATTGGCATGCTCTAAAATATGTTGTAATTCATGATGATGTGCTGCACAAGCACCGAGTACATAATAGGTTGATAACTCTGGATCATCAGGCAATTCATCAAAAATCACATTGAAAATATTTAACACATGATAAAGCAATAGGTCTTGTGAAACTAAGGCGCGTAAAGGCTCAAAATGAATGTAAAGATAAGGATGATTGATTAAAATCGCAATCACATATTCTTCAGCATCTATTTTTGTACTAAAGCTCAATGATGCATCATTATTGACTTGAGGCTGCCACTTTCGGCTAAACCCTAATTTTTCACGGAAATATTGTTGTAGCAAATAACGATATGAACCACCTTTCGGCAACAGTTCAGTGAGCTGTCTGAGTTCACCCATCACCTGACTTTTACCTTCAGGTGAACTGACATCATGATTTTGCGTTAAATGTGCAAAAACAAATTCAGAAAGAAGCGGTGAGGTGTGCAGTAACCGTCGAAAATTTTCAATACCTTCACGACGGATCAGTGAATCTGGGTCGTGGTCATTCGGCAAAACAAAGAATTTAAGTTCACGTCCATCATTCAGTAATGGAAGGGCAATTTCGAGCGTACGTCGAGCTGCTTTTTGACCTGCGGCATCTCCATCAAATGCAATGGTAATGCGGCTATTTTGCTTAAATAAAATGTTTAAATGTTCAGTATTACTGGCAGTCCCTAAAGTCGCTACAGCGCCATGAATGCCATATTGCTGTAGGGCAATCACATCCATATAACCTTCGACCATTAACCAATCTTGGGCTTTTTGTTTACGGCCTTCATATAAACCATAAAGTAACTGGTTTTTATGGAAAACTTCAGAGTCTGGGGAGTTGATGTACTTCGGTTTGATTTCATCATTTAGGGCACGACCACCAAAACCAACCACACGACCTTTCGCATCTCGAATCGGGAAAATCACCCGCTCACGCAGTAAGTCAAAGTCACGACCACTATCACTGGTGCGAATCAAACCGAGGAGTTTGAGTCCTTCGATATCTTGTGGAAAGGCTTTTTCCAGATGTTGCCAATCTTCGGGGGCATAGCCTAAACGCCAATAGGCAATGGTGTCTGCACTGAGACCCCGTTGTTTAAAATAAGCTTGCCCGATTGGACTGAGTGGTAGTTGTTGCTCATAAAACTGTGCGACATTTTCCAGCAAGTCATATAAGTTTCCGTCTTGCGGCACATCTTCAAAAGCATTTGCAACTTGGTCAAAGTGAGCAAAGGGATCGTTCCCATAAAACGCATCTTCGTTATTTTGAAACTCAGCAAATGGGTCGTGTTCGAAATTTACTGCAGCAGGATTTATGTCGGTTTCGCCTGTTTTGGGCGGCAGAGCTTTTGCTTCGATTGGAGGTTTTTGTACAGGTTTGGGTTTAGATTCGCGTTTATATTTGAGTTTATTGGAATCGTTATTGTCTTTCGGTAGTTCAATACCCGTTTGGCTTGATAAATCCTTCATTACTTCGATGAAGTTACGGCTACCAATATCCATTAAAAAACGGATGGCATTACCATTGGCCTGACAACCAAAGCAGTGAAAATATTGTTTATCACGATAGACATGGAAAGATGGCGATTTTTCCTGATGGAATGGGCAGCATCCTGAGTAGGTGCGTCCAGTCTTTTTCAATTTCACAAATTGACCAATCACATCGACAATATCGGTGCGATCTAAAATTTGATCAATTGTATGTTGAGGAATGGCCATGCTGTTTTATCTGTCTATCTATTGAATTTGGGCAGTTCGTGAAATATGTTGAAATCAGCAATGCTGTAAGTTTAGTGGGGATGCAGTACAGCATCGTCCATCGAACTATTGTATACCTTTTAATCTAACCGAATCTGTAGATCCTGAAAAGATAAAAGGGCAAGTATTCTAACTTGCCCTTTGTGAAAAATCGACCTTCGTTGCGACTATATTATTCAGCTGATTCTAACGACTCAGTTTTTTCGCTATGAGGACGATCCAATAAGCCAAAGCTTAAACGATTGGTTAAACTGCGTTTTTCTTCATCAGTTTCAACCGCGTCTGTAGAGGTTTGCTCAGACATCGTTTGTGCTTCTTTACCGAAAATACCCAACGTTGCACGGTTAAGGAAGCTACCTTCACTACGTGCAGCACGCATATTGACCGTACCGTCTGACTTCACAAGTTTTGGATAGTTCAGTTTAAGCACTTCGATGTATTGCTGAGACGTGGTTTTATCACCAAGTTTGTCATAACCATAGGCAACCGTCGCTAGAGCTTCTGGAACTTGTGGTGATTGAGGATAATGTTCGATCACCCAAAGTGAACGTTCAACAGCAGCTAACCATGCTTTACGTTTCACATTAAAACGTGCCGCATTCATTTCGCTTTCAGCCAATTCTTGACTGATGAACTTCATACGTTGTGCGGCATCGACTGCATATTCGCTCGATGGATAGCGACGGATAAAGTCGACAAAGTTTTGATATGCCACTTTGAGATAGCTCACATCACGATGCGATTGTTTTAAAGAGGTATAGCGAAGCAAACCATTATAGTTTTGCTCCATGTTTGAAACACCACGCACGTAGTACGCATAATCAACTTGCGGATGCTGTGGATTCATACGAATAAAACGGTCTGCAAGTGCAATCGCACCTTCATAGTCTTTTTGCTGAAACTTTACATACAATAGTTCAAGTTGTGCTTGCTGCGCATAGTTACCTGTAGGGTAGTAGGTCTCTAGAGCTTCAAGGTGTTTTGCTGCATCTGTATATTGGTTACGTTCAAGCGCTTTTTGTGCTTTTTCGATATAAATCTGTTCGCTTGATTGTGGACCTGTGTCGACCACTTCTTTCTTTGGATTACTGCTACAGCCTACCATTGCCGATGCAATGCCTATTGTTAGAGCAAGCATTGTCATTTTATATTTTGGTAGCGACATAAAAATTCCTCTGTTAATACGGGCAATGAGCTACAATTGAACTATTAAACCACTTTTGTCTGAATGAGCAAATGAGTCAAGCACAATCTTCCAATTCTAATTTCCCTGAAACTGATTTCAATTTACTTGAAGATTCTGAGGATGCAGATAACCATACTTCAGACTCAACTGCAACACGTTTATCGTTGCAATTTCAATTGGATGAAAGCTATTTAGGACAACGTATTGATCAGGTTTCAGCACTGGTTTGGACTGATTTTTCTCGTGAAAAGCTAAAACAGTGGCTCAAAGAGGGCCATTTGTTGGTCAATGGTAACACTGTGAAACCAAAGTACAAATGCGAAGGCACAGAGTTACTGACTTTAGACGTCGAGTTAGAAGCACAAACCCGTAGCTTACCCGAAGATATTCCACTTAATATTGTCTATGAAGATGACGATATTATGGTGATTAATAAACCTGTCGGTATGGTTGTTCATCCGGGCGCTGGAAACAGTACAGGCACATTGGTGAATGCAATTTTGCACCATTACCCAAAATCTTCAGAGTTGACCCGTGCAGGTTTGGTGCATCGTATTGATAAAGACACCTCAGGTCTGTTGGTTGTTGCGAAAAACCTCGAATCCCAATTTTCTTTAAGTAAACAATTGGCGAAGAAATCGGTTTACCGTATTTACGATTTGATCGTATATGGCAACATTATTGCTGGCGGTACAGTGGATGAGCCAATTAAACGTCATCCTGTCGATCGCATTAAAATGGCAGTCTTGCCGGGCGGTAAAGATGCGGTGACTCACTACAATGTGAAAGAACGTTTCCAAAACTTTACCCGCGTTCAAGCACGTTTAGAAACGGGTCGTACCCATCAAATTCGTGTGCATTTTACTTATATCGGTCATGGTCTTGTGGGCGATCAAGTGTATGTACCACGTGTACGTATGCCTGCAGGCGCGTCGATGTTATTAGATGACACTTTACGTGGCTTTAAACGTCAGGCTTTACATGCGGTTAAATTGGGTCTCGTTCATCCACGTACAGGTGCAGACATGATGTTTGAAGCACCATGGCCTGAAGACTTTAATCAATTGGTTGAAGTATTACGTAGCGAAAACAAAGCTTATTAAGTTTTAACCTGATTTACACGCCATAGATAGAAAAGGACGGCAACATGCAATTTGTTCAGGGACTTCCACAGGGTGTTTTTGTGGGACAAACTCGAGTTCATCATGATCAGACGCAACCCGCTGAACAACCTGAACTAGCAGGATTTAATCTGGCATTGCATGTGGGAGATGATGCAGCGCGTGTGCAAAAGCACCGGATGCAATTGCTCAAAGACTTTGCTGAATATGGCGTGAATAAAATCAGTTGGATGAACCAAACGCACAGTACGCTATGCCATCGCATTGATGAACAGATCAACTTTGTTGCACCCGAAGGCGATGGTATGGTCACGCAGTCAAAACACCATGCCCTGATGATGATGACCGCAGACTGCTTACCCGTGGTTTTGGGTAATGCTGACGGGACAGAAGTTGCCAATCTGCATGCAGGTTGGAAGGGCCTGGCTAATGGTATTGTGGAAAACACCATTGCAGCCATGCACACTCAGCCAACATGGGCGTGGTTGGGGGCAGCCATTTGCCAAGAGAGTTTTGAAATTGGCGCAGAAGTCAAAGCTGCCTTTTGTTCCAAATACCCAGAACTTGAAAGTGCATTTAAAGCTGGTGTAAGGGAAGGCAAATATTATGCTGATCTTTATGCGATAGCGCGTTATATTCTTGCATTACATGGGGTTAAAGCCGTAACAGGTGGCGACCAATGTACCTTTTTGCAAGCTGAAGAATATTTTTCTTATCGCCGCGAAGCGAAAACAGGACGTATGGCAACATTCGTCTTTATGCTTTGAAAATGCTAAACTTGACTGAATCTATCGACTTTTAAATGTTATGTCTTTGACTGCTAAATCTCTTGCTGTTGTTTACCACAGTCCCTACGGGCACACTGCCAAAGTGGCGAATTTCATTGTACAAGGTGCAGAAAAAGCCGGTGTAAAAGTCCATCTCATGAATGTAGAACATGTGGATTGGGATGTGTTGGACAGCGCAGATGCCATCGTTTTTGGGTGCCCAACCTATATGGGCAGTATGAGTGCGGCAATGAAATTATTCATGGAGCAATCATCTAAACGCTGGTTAGCACGGACATGGCAAGGCAAGTTGGCCGCTGGTTTTACCAATGGTGGCGGCTTAAGTGGAGATAAATTGGCAGTATTGCAGCAAATCAATTTATTCGCCATGCAGCACGGCATGTTGTGGAGCGGTCTTCCATTGATGCCAACTGGACGAAGCACAACAGATTTAAATCGGATGTCGAGCTTTTTGGGTTTAATGACACAATCGGATAATGCACCTGTTGAAGTCACGCCACCTGAGGGTGATTTAGAAACCGCTATTTGGTTTGGTGAATATCTGGGGTTGTTGTTAAATAAAGTTAATTAATTTGTAAATAAATCGTTTGAACTATCATTTATAAATCTTTGAAAACCCTAGTGATGGAAATGTTACTGGGGTTTTTATTGACCTAAAATTCGTGAAAATTGGCATTTTGTATAATTGAGTTGTGATGCGTGTCACAAATTGCCATTCATTTACGCCAACGCTATTGATTTAATCTTCTCATAAATTTCACTCGGGATGAGTGACGAATATTAAAAAGGATTAAATAATCGTGAAAAAAACAATAGTCGCAATGGCATTGACCTTATGTGTTTCTGACGTTGTTTTTGCAGCAGAAGGATTGGTGGGATTAGCCGATGAAGAATTGTCTGCCATCAATGGTGCTGCATTGATGAATATGTCCTATACCGATCCTATTTTGGTCAACCAACAAATGGTCGATGAAAATATTGGTTTCTACAAACTCAGTTTAGATGCCGTCATGGATCTAAATGTCAATGTCAAAAGTTTGCAACTCGGCTGTGGTGGGGTAAATGGGTCAAATGGCTGTGATATTGATATTCGTCATCTAGCGTTGAGTGGTAATGCAACGTCAACGGATGCCAACGGTAATCCAGTCTTTAATGGTGATCGAGCGTCAACAAGTGCCGAACTGAAAAATCCGTTTATTGAATTTGCAATTAAAAACCCAAAACAAGCCGCTTTACGTGAAGTTAAAGGCTTCCGTGTCAGTGCTGAATCAATTACAGGTTTATTGACCACAGGTATTCAAAACACGGGTGCGCCGACAGATGGGATTAAGTCGCTAAGCGGTTATATGAAAATTGCACCGACTACAGGGATAGCAAAGACCCAAGCAGCGATTTTTGGTGATAGCAGCAGTGAGACTTTATCCGGTAACTTGGTGATTAATACGATTTGGAACAATGATCGTAGCTTTGTTAGCCAACCCGAAAATAGTAAGGGTTTAAAAATTCCTTCAATGAATGTGCCATTTACCGTCCCTGAAATTACTATTAATGGAAAACGACAAACTCAAGCCGTTGCCAAAAATATCAGTGCGACTGTACCGTCGATTCAACTCAACCGTGATAGTGGTAGTTTGCAGGTCAAACTTGACCGTAATTTGTTATGGGTAGAAGGGGCGCAGTTCTTTATGGATTCGGGTTCATCAATTGATGGTTTGAAAATGAACATTACCTTTGAGCAAGCCTTAAATATGATTCATAACATCCCATTAAATGGCACAGCCGGTTATTTATCACTTCAATCTCAAGATATCAGTTGGCCAGATGCCAATGCCGATGATATTGCACGTACAGGTTGGTGGATGTCATTTAAAGACCCGATCAATATTGGCAAATTGAATCCAACATCTGAAGTGGATATCTCAGGCGTCTTGCCACAAGTTGCTCAAAAAGTATCGCAAATTTTAACCAATGAACCGATTTATATTCCCTTAGGTTCTGCTGTTGGTGCAGCATTTGGTTTACCGATTTATAAAAATGTCGGTTCAATTAACCTTAGTAATGCCGGTGCGGCCAATTTAACGTTAAAAAATCAGGTATTGGGAAATCAGGAAGTTCGGACCAACTGTTTTGGTGGATTGAAATTCTGCTAAATCTGCAATTTAAAAATAAAAAAACCTCCAAAAAGGAGGTTTTTTTTAATGAACTTATTTATGAAAAATACGGGCTTTATCGCGTTGCCAATCACGGTCTTTTTCCGTTGCACGCTTGTCGTGAAGCTGTTTACCTTTTACTAGGGCGATTTCAAGTTTGGCATGAGGACCTTTCCAGTAACATGCCAAAGGCACACATGAATAACCTTTTTGGTTAATCGCACCTTGTAGTTTTTCAATTTCACGGCGGTTCAGCAATAATTTACGAGTACGTGTTGCTTCAGGCACCACATGTGTCGAAGCACTCAGTAAAGGTTGCACTTGAGCGCCGAATAAAAATGCTTCACCATTTTTAAACGTAATATAGCTCTCTACGATAGTCATACGACCCGCACGCATTGATTTGACTTCCCAGCCTTGTAATGAAAGACCCGCTTCAAATTTTTCTTCAATGAAATAATCGTGACGCGCACGCTTATTTAGGGCAATCGTACTGCTACTATTTTTTTTAACTACTGCTTTCGTCATAATCAAAAACTTCCAAACTTAGCACTATTGTACCCGAACTTTGAATAAGATGAAGTTTTTAAATTTACAAGCTGACTTCACCTATAAATCAAGATTTTGTTAAAATACCCATCTACAAAATAACAGAGTACAACTGGATGTCTAAAACTCGTGTAATTTATCCGGGCACATTCGATCCAATTACTAATGGTCATATCGACTTAGTGACACGTGCATCACGCATGTTTGACGAAGTTGTCGTGGCAATTGCAATTGGACATCACAAAAACCCTGTGTTTAGTCTGGAAGAACGTGTTGCACTAGCGCAAGAGTCTTTAAGTCATTTGTCAAATGTTGAGTTTGTAGGTTTTGATGGGCTGTTGGTCAACTTCTTTAACGAGCAAAAAGCAACAGCCGTGTTACGTGGTTTACGTGCAGTTTCAGATTTTGAATATGAATTTCAATTGGCAAATATGAATCGCCGTTTGGACAGTAAATTTGAAGCCGTGTTCTTAACCCCATCAGAGCAATATTCGTTTATTTCATCTACGCTCGTGCGTGAAATTGCACGTTTAAATGGTGATGTCACTCAGTTTGTACCACAAGCTGTTGTGGAAGCCTTTAAGCGTAAACAACAGCAAGGTTGGTAGAGTGTCTTTATATATCACTGATGAATGCATCAACTGCGATGTCTGTGAACCTGTATGCCCCAATGAGGCGATTTTCATGGGGGAACTCATTTATGAGATTAACCCTGATTTGTGTACGGAATGCGTTGGGCATCACGATAAACCGCAGTGTCAGTTGTTCTGTCCGGTGGATTGTATTCCATTGGATCCGGCTCATCCTGAAACTCAGGAACAGCTTCAACAAAAGTACGAAAAACTAACTGCTCAAAAAACATCAAGCAATTAGTTGTCAGATTTGTTAGAATGCGCCCGGAAGTGAACCAGACGATCGCTGCTGTGTATAGGTCTCCGTGACTAAAGCAGGGGAGGAAAGTCCGGGCTTCATAGGGCAAGGTGCCAGGTAACGCCTGGGCGGTGTGAGCCGACGGAAAGTGCAGCAGAGAGTAGACCGCCTTCATTATGGTTTCGAGCAATCGAAATCGGAGGTAAGGGTGAAAGGGTGCGGTAAGAGCGCACCGCATGACTGGTAACAGTTCATGGCATGGTAAACCCCACCGGAAGCAAGACCAAATAGGGATCCTTTAGGCATGGCCCATGCTGGATCCGGGTAGGTCGCTTGAGCGTATGAGTGATTGTACGCCTAGAGGAATGATCGTCCTCGACAGAACCCGGCTTATCGGTTCACTTCAACAAATTTTGATCAAATACGCGCATTATGGGCTTGACGATATTTAAATATCCCTCCATAATGCGCGCACAGTTTAAGGCTATGTAGCTCAGTTGGTTAGAGCACCGCACTCATAATGCGGGGGTCACAAGTTCAAGTCTCGTCATAGCCACCATATTCAAAAAAAGACCACTCCGATTGAGTGGTCTTTTTTTATGTCTCAATTTTCCAAATTTAAAAAATTAACGATAAACAAAACGACGCATACCTGCACGTAAGGCAAATGCGCCATGCATATATACGCCCCCGAGCCAATACGGCACATTAAAAACTTCTGAATAGCGATATTTGACTAAACCAAATTCAGCTAATAGTCCTTCAAAGAACATGCCGCCAATGGCGAGCATAATGGCCAAAATCAGTAACCATGTACGCTCATAGCTAAATAACCAGCGAATAAAAAAGCTAATATAGAAAATCCAGCACAATGCTTCAGGGTGGAAGTTACCAAAACCACTGAGTATGTAGACAATCGCAAAGAGTACTAAAGCCTCAACTAATGGAGCTGTACCGTCGTGATGGCAACTGAGCTGAGTCATCACATAGTGTTTGAGTAGTTGTGTAAATTGAATATAGCTAAATGCCATGAAAGCAAAGGCAATAAAAAAGCCAGGGAATACCCACCAAGCTTGATGGAAAAATAATGGGTTGGGATAACTAAGCGTCTGGGTATAGACATGAATCGCATCGCAAAAAGTTGCGACGACTGCTGCCAGTAGGGCAAGTATAAATATGCCTGAGAATTGAGTGGTTCTCGTCATCATTCATCCTGAAAAGTAGTGATCTTTTTATTTTGTGAGTTCTTTATAGAATGAATTTGGAGAAAAGGCTATGACAAGTTACGAGATGCTCATGTGTTAAATGTTAATTTATAGCGCTACTGCTATACTCAATACATAGTTAACTTAATGAATATAAATAGAAATGATAGATAACCAATTAAACTGGCCTAAAGATAATTTTGAGAATATTGAAACTGCATGGGAAGGTGATCTTTGGGATCGCCGTCGTTTAGGAGAGCAGCTTACAAGTTATGTTGATCGCTTAAACTGCGGTGCTGTTCTTGCTTTGGATGCACGATGGGGTGAGGGTAAAACGTGGTTTGTCCGTCATTGGGCGAAGCATTTAGATGATACTCAGCATAACGTGATCTATTTGGATGCATTTACTAATGATTATTTGGAAGATCCATTTTTAACGATTGCAGCTGAAATAAGTCAAACTTTTAAAGAGTCAGAAGAAATTGATGATGATGAAATTAAAGATTTTAATGCTAAGACTGCTTCAGTATTAATATCGTTGGCGGCTGTCATACCAATGATTGCGGCTAAAGCGGGCATGCATTGGGTTGGCTTGGGTGGAGCTGGAGAAGCATTTAAAGAGGTATATGAAGAAGGAAAAGCGTTGTATGACACAGCAAGTGAGGAAATAGCTGCAAAAGTTAAGGAGAAAATCGAAAAGAAAATTGAGAATCATCAGGTTGAGAAACAAACAATTCATGACTTTAAGAAAGAACTTGCTGTATTAGCTGGAAAATTAGATAAACCTTTAGTTTTTATTATTGATGAATTGGATCGTTGTCGCCCTGATTTTGCAATTCGTCTAATTGAAAGAATTAAACACTTTTTTGATATCCCTAAAATTGTTTTTGTTCTAGTGATGAATAAGCCTCAATTATTACAATCAGTCAAATCATACTATGGCTATGATTCAGAGATGAATGGAGATTATCTTGAAAAATTTGTGGATTTCACAATTCATCTGTCTAACGAGAGTGATATATATGATTTTGAAGAAGTCATTAAGTACCAGTTATTCAGAATTGGTGAGTTGAAATCCCTTGATGATAGGAATGAGTTATTTTATTGGTTATTGGGGCTGCAGTTAGATAAAAGATTAAATAGTCGAGAGTTAATAAAAAAGCTGAATAAATATGCGTTGTTGCGAACACACAATCAAAAGAAGAATTTAATATTACTTAGTTTGATCATAGGGCAGAATCCTTACACAAATTATCATATTTTTATTAGTTCAATTGTCAAAAAAATAAATGGATATTTATGTATTGATAAAAGCAATTTTATGCAAAGACATAATTTGAATACATGGGGTACTAATGGTGTTACTGGTATTGAAGAAGCAGAGTGGTATAGATTAATCTTGGAAAAAGATTTGGGAATTACAGATACATTAATTGATAAGATTCTTTCAGCTTATGATAGAGCTAAACAGAGTAAAGATCCTGAATATCAATTGATTAATGTATTGAAAGATGTATCAATCTCTGAGCTAGATCATTCAAATAATTTTATTAAAGATTGGCAGTCATATGTAGATAAAGGGCTTTAAAAGATCATAGATTAAAATACTGAGCTAATTTCCCAATATCATCCGTCTGCAACTGTTCCCGCATCTTTAAAAACTGCTTTTCATCTAAGTCATAGAGCTTAAGGGAAAGCAGTTTTTTGATATTTTCTTCAGAAAAGCGATATTTAATAATTTTAGCAGGGACTCCGCCTACAACAGCATAAGGCGGTACATCTTTGGTTACCACCGCGCCTGTAGCCACCACAGCACCTTCACCAAGAGTCACACCTTGCATAATCATCGCACGTGAGCCGATCCAGCAGCCATCACCAATGATTGTGTCACCCGCAGGGACAAAACTACGTGTATCAAACGGAAAGGCTGAAATCCAGTCTGTTCGGTGGAGTTGGTTGCCGCCCATCATAATCACGCATTCTGCGCCAAAACAGACAAAATTACCGATATGTAGCTGGTCTATCGGCTTCTCTAGAGTCGCAGGTTTATCATGCAGATAACGCACCACACAGCGCTCAAAACCTTGATCCCAATATGCAGAATAATATGAATAATTACCTTTGATGTGAATATTAGGGTTCTTCACTGTTTTAGAGATGAACTCAAACTCACACCAATGATTTACAGGTGAATTAATCAATTTTTCAGACATAACGTTTAAATAGCAATAATGATTCGCGTGACCATTCTAGCTGACTCACTATAAATGTCGACTATAGATAAATGCTTAAGTACGTTTTAAATGCAGCAAATGCGTGGCTTGAGTATGTCGTATTCCATCATTACGATTTGCAAAATAACGCTGTGTAATGTCATGTGCAGATAAATCTTCCAAGACTATATAACCCAGTTTTGTCACGGCACGGTGTAACTCATCACTGTGAAATGTCCCAATAATGGGTTCACTTAAAAAATTAGTAAATTTGGAAACAGCAAATGATCCGACACGCTCTATACCAGTTAAATCTTGATAGGGAATGGAATAGTCTAAAACCAATTCGCTACCTGAGGCTGCAAATTCGGCAATGGTTTGCAAGGTGCTCATAGTTATTTCTGGTTTTAAATAATGCGTCGTTCCAAGCCAAGAAAAGAAAGCGGGTTGCTCGGTATTATAAGAACTCCGTTTTAAGGCATACGCTAAATTTTCTTTCTCAAAATCAATCGAAACAAACTCAACATGGTCTGGAATATGCCCGAGTTTCTGTAGACTTTGTATTTTTAATGCCTGAGTATCAGGGTGATCAACTTCAAAGATTTTAATATCGGAGTATTTCTGAGCTAAACGGAGGACAAAAGAATCTAAACCTGCACCAATCAGCACATATTGTTTAATTCCTTGTTGTACTGCCTTTTCTAATTGATCTTCGGCATAGCGTGAACGTGCCACCACCTGTGCAGTAAGTAATCCAAACGTTTGATTGGGTATTTTGCTATTCAACGCTTTTATACATGCACGACTTGAAAGCAGTCGACGCCAAATTGGACTGGTGAAATGAAAGGCATAAGGGTCGGAAAAAACAGGTTCGTTCGCATATAGATAATGATTTGCGCGAATGGCAGCAGCAGCTTGTGCTGTTCGGCTTGCATGTCCAAATTTCATCGTGTTTTATGACTCTTTTTGTTTAGATAATACTTTAATGAAATAAGCCATTTGAACAATGACGTATTCAGTCGACAATTAGTGCTGAACGTACATTTTGGTCATTCGATAGCATATATTGGGCTAAGCAAAAACATAGAACAATAAAAAACCCCTCAAAAGAGGGGCTTAAAATTGCTTATCTTAATGAATTAAAGATATTCAACTTTAGAAATTTCATACTCAACTTCACCTTGTGGTGTGTTGATTTTTACATCGTCGCCTTCGTTTTTACCCAAAAGACCACGCGCAATTGGTGAATTCACAGAGATTTTGTTGATTTTAAAATCTGCTTCGTCATCACCAACGATTTTATAAGTCTTTTGTTCTTCAGTATCTAAGTTTTCAATGGTCACAGTCACACCGAAAACCACACGGCCATTTTGCTCAAGTGATTTAACATCAATTACTTGGCAAGCACCCAATTTACCTTCGATATCTTGGATACGGCCTTCACAGAAACCTTGTTGCTCGCGAGCAGCGTGGTATTCAGCGTTTTCTTTCAAATCCCCATGTTCACGCGCTTCAGCAATTGCTGCAGTAATACGTGGACGATCAACACTTTTAAGTTGCTGTAATTCTTTCTCTAGGGCAATTTTGCCTTCGGGAGTCATAGGATAACGTTGCATTGTTGTCCCTCATGTTTGTAAAAAGAAAAAATCAGTAAAATTTTTACTGACCTAGAAATGAAAAAAAGCCCGCCACCGAGAGGTGGCGGGACTTCTCGGTAACTTAATTAACCTTTAGTAAGGTCTTGTAAGCGGTATACATCCATTGGCAATTTGATTGCTAAAGCTTGGCATACTGCATCAGCACCGTTAAGGGTAGTTGTGTAATACACTTTACCTTGTAATGCAGAGCGACGGATCGAGAATGAATCTTCTTGAGCCTGTTTGCCTTCAGTTGTATTGATAATGAGGTGAACTTCGCCATTTTTCAAGCGGTCTACGATATTAGGACGGCCTTCAGTCACTTTGTTCACACGTTCACATTCAATACCAGCATCTTTAATCACATCATAAGTACCGCCAGTAGCGATGACTTTGAAGCCAAGATCTGTTAGCTGTTTCGCAATACCAACAGCACGAGGCTTGTCAGAATGACGAACAGATAAGAATGCATGTTTAACTTCGCCTTCTGTTGGTAGGCCAGGTAAACGGTCATTAGAGCCTAACACAGCTTTATAGAACGCTTCACCAAATGTTTTGCCTACACCCATCACTTCGCCTGTAGATTTCATCTCAGGGCCAAGAATTGGGTCAACACCAGGGAATTTGTTGAATGGGAACACTGCTTCTTTTACAGAGAAGTGTTCAGGAATAATCTCTGTAGTGAATCCTTGAGATTCTAAAGATTGACCAGCCATACAACGCGCAGCAACTTTCGCTAAAGATTCACCAATGCACTTAGATACGAATGGAACAGTACGTGATGCACGTGGGTTCACTTCTAGAATGTATACGTCAGTGCCTTTAACAGCAAACTGTACGTTCATTAAACCAATTACGCCAAGCTCTTTCGCCATAGCGATGGTTTGACGGCGCATTTCGTCCTGAACTTCTTTAGATAAAGAGTAAGGAGGAATAGAACATGCTGAGTCACCTGAGTGAATACCAGCTTGTTCGATGTGCTGCATGATACCGCCGATCACAACGTCTTTACCGTCAGATACGCAGTCCACGTCAACTTCAATCGCATCATCTAGGAAGTGGTCAAGAAGTACTGGCGCTTCGTTAGATGCTTGAACCGCATCACGTAAGTAACGTTTCAATTCTTCGTCGTTGTACACGATTTCCATCGCACGGCCACCAAGCACGTAAGATGGACGTACTACAAGTGGGTAGCCAACTTTAGCTGCTTCAGCCATACCTTCTTCAGCAGATTTAACGATGCTGTTGTTTGGTTGACGAAGTTGCAGACGTTGAATCATTTGTTGGAAACGTTCACGGTCTTCCGCACGGTCAATCGCGTCAGGTGATGTACCGATAATTGGCGCACCTGCTTCTTCCAAAGCACGAGCCAATTTAAGCGGAGTTTGACCACCGTACTGAACGATAATGCCTTTAGGCTTCTCGATACGTACGATTTCAAGTACATCTTCCAAAGTGATTGGTTCGAAGTACAAACGATCTGATGTGTCGTAATCCGTAGAAACCGTTTCAGGGTTACAGTTCACCATGATAGTTTCATAGCCGTCTTCACGCATTGCAAGGGCAGCGTGTACACAGCAGTAATCGAATTCGATACCTTGACCAATACGGTTAGGACCGCCACCGATGACCATGATCTTGTCGCGAGTAGACGGATTCGCTTCACATTCTTCATCGTAAGTTGAGTACATGTAAGCTGTATCAGATTCGAATTCAGCCGCACATGTATCTACACGTTTGTAAACAGGGGTCACGCCCAAGTTCCAACGGTGTTTACGGAATTGTTTTTGTGAAATACCCATCAATTTCGCAATACGAAGGTCAGATAAACCTTTGCGTTTGAACGAACGGATGTTGTCAGCGTTTAAGTCACCAAAACCTAAAGATTTGATTTTCTCTTCAGTTTTGATGATGTCTTCGATTTGGATCAAGAACCAACGGTCAATATTCGTCGCAGCGAACACTTCATCTAACGTGAAACCATGACGGAATGCATCGCCAACGTACCAAATACGCTCAGGACCAGGCACTTTAAGTTCTTGAAGGATTTTCTCTTTCGCACCTTCAGTACCCACTTCGATTTTTTCATCAAAGCCAGCAGCACCCACTTCAAGACCACGAAGCGCTTTTTGTACTGACTCTTGGAAGTTACGGCCAATTGCCATGACTTCACCCACAGATTTCATCTGTGTAGTTAAAGTTGCATCAGCTTGTGGGAATTTCTCGAAGTTGAAACGAGGAATCTTAGTCACAACATAGTCAATCGCAGGTTCGAATGATGCAGGAGTTGTACCGCCAGTGATGTCATTTTTCAATTCATCAAGGGTATAACCGACTGCCAATTTCGCTGCAATTTTTGCAATTGGGAAACCGGTTGCTTTAGATGCCAAAGCAGATGAACGAGAAACACGAGGGTTCATCTCGATCACAACCATACGGCCATCTTTCGGGTTAATACCGAACTGAACGTTCGAACCACCCGTTTCTACACCAATTTCACGAAGTACTGCTAAAGAGGCATTACGTAAAAGTTGGAATTCTTTGTCTGTTAATGTTTGTGCAGGGGCAACAGTGATTGAGTCACCTGTGTGCACGCCCATTGGGTCAAAGTTTTCAATGGTACATACAATGATACAGTTGTCGTTTTTGTCACGAACAACTTCCATTTCGTACTCTTTCCAACCAATCAATGATTCATCAATTAAAAGTTGGTGAGTAGGAGAAAGGTCGAAACCGCGTTCACAGATCTCGATAAATTCTTCTTTGTTGTATGCGATACCACCGCCTGAACCACCCATCGTAAATGATGGACGGATAATCACAGGGAAACCGAAGCGTGCTTGAATTTCTAACGCTTCTTCCATTGATTCAGCGATGTCAGCTTTTGGACATTCAAGACCAATTTTACGCATTGCTTGGTCGAAGAGTTTACGGTCTTCGGCTTTTTCAATTGCTTCTTTAGTCGCACCGATCAATTCAACATTGTATTTTTCTAAAATGCCGTGCTCATCAAGGGCGAGGGCACAGTTCAATGCAGTTTGACCACCCATTGTTGGAAGAACTGCATCTGGGCGTTCTTTCTCAATGATCGCTGCAACAGTTTGCCACGTAATCGGTTCGATATACGTTGCATCTGCCATTGCAGGGTCAGTCATAATCGTTGCAGGGTTAGAGTTAACAAGAATAACTCGGTAACCTTCTTCACGAAGCGCTTTACACGCTTGCGCGCCTGAATAGTCAAACTCACACGCCTGACCAATCACAATCGGACCAGCACCAATAATTAAGATGCTTTTAATGTCTGTACGTTTAGCCATGATGCTTCCTTAATTACTTCTTAGATGCTTCGATAAGTTCGATGAAATGATCGAACAGTGGTGCGCAGTCATGTGGACCAGGGCTTGCTTCTGGGTGACCTTGAAAACTGAACGCAGGTTTGTCTGTACGATGAATCCCTTGAAGGGTTTGGTCGAACAGCGATTTGTGCGTAGCTTTCAAGTTTGCAGGAAGAGTTTCTGCATCCACTGCGAAGCCGTGGTTTTGAGAAGTAATCATCACTGTACCATTTTCTAAGTTTTGTACAGGATGGTTAGCACCGTGGTGACCGTGAGGCATTTTCACAGTTTTTGCACCTGATGCAAGTGCAAGAATTTGGTGACCTAAGCAAATACCGAATACAGGTACATTACGTGCGTCTTCTACAATTGTTTTTACAGCTTCAATTGCATAATCACATGCTGCTGGATCGCCGGGACCGTTCGATAAGAACACGCCATCTGGATTCAGCGCAAGTACATCAGCAGCAGGAGTTTGCGCAGGCACGACAGTCAATTTACAACCGCGGTCTGCGAGCATACGTAAGATGTTGGTTTTGACACCGTAATCGTATGCTACAACATGGAATTTAAGTTCTGGTTGAGCGAAACCTTTACCAAGCGCCCAAGAGCCTTCAGTCCACTCGAAACCGGTCGGATCACAGCATTCTTTTGCAAGGTCTAAACCATTAAGACCACCAAAAGCACGTGCTTTAGCTAACGCTTCTTCTTCAGTCGCGTTTTCACCAGCAAGGATACAACCGTTTTGCGCACCTTTTGATCGCAGAATACGCGTTAATTTACGAGTATCAATATCTGCGATAGCAACAACATTGTGTTGTTTAAGGTAATCACTTAGTGATTGCTCAGCACGGAAGTTGCTATGCAATAAAGGTAGGTCACGAATGATCAATCCGTTGGCCCATACTTTATGAATTCGACCTGACTCAGCGTCTTCATCATTACAACCTGTGTTACCGATATGTGGGTAAGTTAGGGTCACAAGTTGTTGTGCATAACTTGGGTCAGTCAAAATTTCTTGATAGCCAGTCATGGCAGTGTTGAAAACGACTTCACCAGTCGTACTACCCGATGCGCCAATTGAAGTACCTTTAAAAATAGTACCATCGGCAAGGGCTAAAATTGCTGGGGTGCTCAAACCAAAGCTCCTGAAATTTAGGCTGTAAAAAAGCGAGAAGACGAAAAAAAAGGAAGGCTGCTTAAAAACCTACCCTCCTTACATCTGCTCGCTTGAACTTAACACGGCATTATACGCAGAAAGCCACTGAAAGTCCATTGTAAATATTAGGAATAAAGCAGATAAAGCGCTTGCATTTTAGAATAAAGTTTGGTTTTGCAAAATCGTAGAAAAATGTAAGCAATTAATTATTGTCAGACAAATCATAAATTAAAATTTATCAATAAGCGCTATTGTGGTTCGGTCAGCAAAAACTATAGGTACAAAGTCATGGCAACACAACAAAAACAAACAGCGGCTAAATACTCCCTGAAAGAAGTCGTTATCGAAGGTGCTGAAAAGCTTGAACAAGTTGCAAAAGAAGCGAGTGTCCAAGCCACAGAAGCGGTCACTGAAAGCAAAGAAAAGATCGGAGCAGAGGCAAAGCAGTTGAATGCCAGTGTGCAAGATCAATTGCGTCAGTTGAAGCAAGATGTGTTGAATAAACTTGATCAGCTAAAAGTTCAATTTGGTTCATCGCAAAAAGATTTTAGTGAACTCAAAGAATTTGTGAAAACTGAGTTTAATACGGTTATTGATGATCTTTCAAAACTTGGAAAAGAGCTGAAAGAAGATGTGACCCAAATTTCAGGAAAACACAAAGATCATCTAACAGAAACATTTAAGCGTTCTAAGGAACATACTTTGGAAGCGTGGAAAAAAATTTCACCAGTGAAAGCTGAAGTTACGGATCAAACCACAGATCTTAAAAGTTAATTGTGAATGACATGAATTTTAAAACGCTTAAGTTAAATCTAGTCATTCCAGGGAGCTGGATTGGGTGAGAGCGAATTAAACTTAAAGTTAACGCTATATATGCATAAGGGAGCCATTAATGGCTCCCTTATTGTGAATGGTACATTTAATTCCAAAGCAGTTATTTAAAATAAACAGGCAATAAAAAAGCAAAAGATCGTACTTTTGCTTTTTATCGAAGATCAAAACATTAAAAAGTTTAGAACTGATGTAGCCAATCACGTTTGTTGTGAAAGTCAGCATTTGGACTACTATGCTGCATGGCATAGTACTGTTCACCTTGAGGGGTTTTCAGTACAGCAGTTAGACCAATATAGAGATCTTCCCATTTAAGTTTGTACTTCAGCATAAATTCTGTCAGATCAAGACTGACATTTAAACCATAGTGCGTCCGTTTCAACTGATTCAGTTCGATATCGTAAGCAGCTTGTGGCGGCATATCTTCTGGATAGCGATATTCTTCAAACTGGTAAACCTGCCAAGCTTGTGAAGGGGAGAGGTTGATTTCACGATAAAAGTCTTCGTTGCGTACACCAATAAAAACTTCTAAGCAGGTCTGTTCCCACAAAAAATCGATTCGTGGGTGAGATGATACCAATTCAGGCCATTGAATCAGTTGGTTTGGGTCTCGAATCCAATAACCCACATTTAAAGTATATGGGCTTTGTTGTTCGATAGCACCAACGACTGATACAGCCTGAAAGCGACGATCAAAAGCGCTGAGTTCGAAACTTGCCATAAATGCTTAGTTAGACAGGTGTGCGTAGCGAACAAGGTTAGACAGTTTTGCATTTTGTTTTGCCGCTTTGCGGTAAATCAAAGCAATCTTACCAATCGTTTGAACAACTTCAGAACCTGAAACAGTCGCAATTTCAGTAATCATTGCAGCACGAGCTTCACGGTCTTCTGCCACAACTTTCACTTTAATTAACTCATGGTCGTTTAACGCACGGTTTAATTCTTCAACAACGCTTTCTGATAAGCCTTTGTCCGCAACCATTACAACTGGGTTTAGGGTGTGACCAATTTGACGTAAGCGTTTACGTTCTTGAATAGATAAAGCCGCCATAAATATAACCTAATTTTAAAAACGACCTAGTATAGCAAAATCAAAGTTGAAGCGCTGTATTTAATCGGCATTTTCTCGATGAAGATTATTGAAAAAAACATGATTTAAGATGCTTTTTAGATACACATGTCTACTGCAAAAGTGCTGAATTTCACGTACAATCAAGACTGAGAAGTTTTTTTTATTTAGAGAGTTATGGCTACCCGCATTACTAACCAGAAATTATCCAAAAGTAGTCGTGACTGGATGCGCGAGCATCTTGATGACCCCTTTGTGAAAAAAGCACAAAAGGAAGGATATCGTGCGCGTGCCGCTTATAAATTGCTTGAAATTCAAGAAAAATACAAATTGATCAAGCCAGGCATGACCGTTGTCGACTTAGGTGCTGCACCAGGTAGTTGGTCGCAAATTGCCGGTAAACTTGTTGGCGACAAAGGTTTGGTGATTGCTTCTGATATTTTACCAATGGATGCTTTACCCGATGTGACCTTCTTGCAAGGTGACTTTCGTGAACAAGAAGTGTTCGATGAATTGTTAAAAATTTTAGATGGACGTACTGTAGACGTTGTAATTTCAGATATGGCCCCCAATACATCAGGTAATAAGGCTGTAGATCAACCGCGTCAGATCTATCTTTGTGAATTAGCAATCGACTTTGCTCAAAAGGTTCTTGGACCAAATGGACAATTTGTTGTTAAAGTGTTCCAAGGTGTTGGATTTGATGAATACCGTAAGCAAGTTGTAGACACATTTGATGTGCTGAAAACAGCAAAACCGGCGGCTTCACGTGCTCGATCTAAAGAAGTGTTTTTAATCGGGCAGGGACGTAAGAAAGCTTTCAAGTAAAGTTTACTTGCCAACTCGTTAAAAATTGTGCATTTTGTACGTTTTTAAATTATTGCGAAGCTACTCTGCAGCGTAAGTATTAGAGTCACCCATGTAAATGGGATTGAACGAATTAGATAGAAATGGGAATAAAGCTTTGAGCGATCTTTTTAAGAATGCCGTGTTGTGGCTGGTTATCCTAGGCGTGCTGGTTTTAATCTTCAGCAACGTCAGTGACCGCAATCAACCGACCGCGATGAACTATTCTGAGTTCGTGGCAGCCGTAAATGCGGGTCAGATTAAACAAGTCACCATTGATGGCGAAAGAATTCGTGGCGAAAAATCAAACGGTTCTGAGTTTGAAAGTATCCGTCCTGCGGTTCAAGATCCTGAACTTATGCCGAACCTAATCAAGAACAATGTTGTTGTTGAAGGTACAGCGCCACAGCGTCAAAGTATTTTGATGCAACTTCTGATTGCAAGTTTCCCTGTTCTTTTAATCATTCTGTTATTCATGTTCTTTATGCGCAACATGGGTGGTGGAGCTGGTGGTAAGAATGGCCCAATGAGTTTTGGTAAGTCAAAAGCAAAAATGCTTTCTGAAGACCAAATCAAAGTGACATTTACTGATGTTGCGGGCTGTGATGAAGCTAAACAAGAAGTTGTTGAAATCGTTGACTTCCTAAAAGATCCATCTAAGTTCAAACGACTTGGTGCAAGCATTCCGAAAGGTGTGCTTATGGTTGGTCCTCCGGGTACGGGTAAAACTTTACTTGCTAAAGCGATTGCGGGTGAAGCGAAAGTACCGTTCTTTAGTATTTCGGGTTCTGACTTTGTTGAAATGTTCGTGGGTGTGGGTGCGTCTCGTGTCCGTGACATGTTTGAACAAGCAAAGCGTCATGCGCCATGTATCATTTTCATCGATGAGATCGATGCTGTTGGTCGTCACCGTGGTTCAGGTACAGGCGGTGGTAATGATGAGCGTGAGCAAACTTTAAACCAAATGTTGGTTGAGATGGATGGTTTTGAAGGCAACGAAGGTATTATCGTCATTGCTGCAACAAACCGTGCTGACGTATTGGATAAAGCTTTACTTCGTCCGGGTCGTTTTGACCGTCAAGTGATGGTATCTCTACCGGATATTAAAGGTCGTGAGCAAATCCTGAATGTACATTTGAAAAAGTTACCTTCTGTGACTGGTGTAGATGTTAAAGTCTTGGCGCGTGGTACACCGGGCTTCTCGGGTGCTCAGTTGGCTAACCTTGTAAACGAAGCGGCACTGTTTGCTGCACGTCGTAACAAGAACACGGTCGATATGCATGACTTTGAAGATGCAAAAGACAAGCTTTACATGGGTCCTGAACGTAAATCGATGGTGATTCGTGAAGAAGAACGTCGTGCGACGGCTTATCATGAAGCTGGTCATGCGATTGTTGCTGAAATCTTGCCGGGTACAGACCCTGTGCATAAAGTGACAATTATGCCGCGTGGTTGGGCACTGGGTGTGACTTGGCAGTTGCCTGAACATGACCAAACCAGCCATTACAAAGACAAAATGTTGAATGAACTTTCAATTTTGTTTGGTGGTCGTATTGCAGAAGAAGTCTTCATTAACCAAATGTCGACTGGTGCTTCAAATGACTTTGAACGTGCAACGAAAATGGCACGAGCAATGGTTACTAAATACGGTATGTCCGATAAAATGGGCGTCATGGTTTACGAAGATGATTCACAGCAGTCATTCATGGGTGGTTTAGGAAGTCGTGTGATTTCTGAAGCAACGCAGCTTGAAGTTGACCGTGAAGTTCGCCGCATTTTAGATGAACAATATAAAGTTGCACGCGATATTCTTGAAAATAACAAAGATATCGCACATGCCATGGTGAAAGCATTGCTTGAATGGGAAACCATTGATCGTGATCAAATCCGTGACATTATGGAAGGTCGTGAACCTCAACCACCAAAAGTGTACATCGCTGAAAATCCAGTGATTGATGTTACACCAACGGATGGTCCAGATGTTCCACCACCATTACCGTCATTGCCAAAAGCATAAAATTTTAAAACCACCTTCGGGTGGTTTTTTTATATAAAAATAAATGCATGTGAGCGCAATGCTGAGCAAACTTAGCGTTAAAATAAGCGCAGCAAAATCTGGGATGTGTAATATGAAGTTGGTGTCTTTGCCTAATAAAATTTTAAACTGTGGTAATTTGCAATTAGATTTGTCAGAGCCACATGTGATGGGGATTTTAAATGTCACACCGGACTCTTTTAGTGATGGTGGCAAACATAATGGTAAAGACCAAGCTATAGCACATGCCTTACAAATGATTGCTGATGGCGCGACAGTGATTGATGTCGGTGGTGAGTCAACACGTCCAGGCGCATCTGTTGTTGAGGTTGAAGAGGAAATTCGACGGGTCGTACCCGTCGTTGAAGCCTTATCCAAACACAATGTGGTGATTTCTATTGATACCTCACAACCTGAGGTGATTGAGGCAGCGGTTCAGGCAGGTGCGCATATCTGGAATGATGTACGTGCATTAACTCGGCCGAATGCCTTAGAAACCGCTGCAAAACTGGATATTCCAGTGATCATTATGCATATGCGCGGCGAACCCACCACGATGAATAATCTAGATCAGTATCAAGATGTTGTGGCTGATGTCATTGATGAATTAAAGCAACGCGTGCAAAATGCATTGGACGCAGGCGTGCGTGCAGAAAATATTATGATTGATCCGGGTTTTGGTTTTGCTAAAAATGCGCAGCAAAACTTAAAACTTTTACAGCAATTCTATCAATTGAATGACATGGGCTATCCGATCCTGTCAGCATTATCTCGTAAGCGTTTTATCGGTGAAGCACTTGGCGGTGCAGATGCACAAAATCGCGCTGTAGGCTCGGTTGCAGCGCATCTACTCAGCATTCAACAAGGTGCATGTATGGTTCGCGCACATGACGTCAAAGCGACGGTAGATGCGATACGTGTTTGGCAAGCCATGCAGAATGCAGTGTGATTTGAAAATACTGAATCCCAATAAATTTGGTGAATTGTAGTATTTGTGTTATATAAGCGCCCTGAATGTTTTGTGATAGAGTTTTGTATGTTTGCAGATTTACTGCTACCCATGTTTGATGATGAATATTACCCAGATGTGTTGGTTGCAGAGGTGAAGTTATTGGTTGTTCAATTTGCGAAGAAAATTGCAAAAGCAGATTTAAGTTCAACTGATATCTACCATTTTGCCAATGAAACGGTTGCACAGCTCAATAAGATGAAACCTCAATTTGAAGATTTAGATTCGTCTTTGGATGATACTGCTGCAGATTATATTGCAGAAGCCATGATGATGGTGCTGCAAGATGAAGGCCATATGGATATTGAAATGGAAGAGTTGGTTGCTAACCGAGAATGGTAATTGAACTTTAAAAAAAGCCCTGTAGTGACAGGGCTTTTTTGTGTCTAGGGATTTAAAAAATTATTTAGCTTTGTCTATAAAATCTTTAAAGGATGATTTGATCGATGCTGATAGTTTCTGTTCTTCTTGCATGGCTTGTAAGTGTAGGGCGTAGAAATACGTTTGATGCTCTTTTTGTTTTAAGGATTGTTGATAAGACCAAAATGCCAGTTGGCGAAGCTATTGTAGTTTTACTCGTTCAATGGCACTGCTATCACGTTTATAAAACAATTCAGTAAATACACATAAAAAAAGACTGAAAAAAAGTCCACAGAGACTGATGAGGTTTAATACATCTGTTTGTAGATATTTAAAGTTAGTAGCGAGGATAAGTGTGAATCCCCCAAGGAGATACAGCTGTATTTGCAGACGTTGAACTGCAAACTTACTGCTAAAACGTGCTTGATAATGTGCATACCAAACATAGCAATAGATCAAAGGAAGAATAATCAATACACCAAGATTGAACGCCATTTTGGGGACGTGAATTGAAAGTGCCGTTGAAAGTATATGCCCAAGTGCGGCGCTGCCAAGTGAGATAAAAAGTATCAGGCAAAAGCTAAAGATTAAAACGGGTGCAGTGGGCGTTAGATTGATAATTTTGAAATGCGCAAACAGCAGCCGTTGATAAAAGGCATCGGGATGCTTGAGTTGTAGTGTAGGGAGATCAAAATCTGAAGATATTGGCATTGAATAATAATAGATTTATAAATTTTAGGCATAAAAAAACCAGCAAATTGCTGGATCTTTTATTGCACCAATCTTAAAAGTATAAGAATGGTGCCCGAGGCCAGACTCGAACTGGCACGCTTTGTGGGCGGGGGATTTTAAATCCCCTGTGTCTACCGATTTCACCACTCGGGCATGTGCGCAATAATAGAGGACGAAATGGACCTTGGCAAGTGTATTTGATGGTGTTTGTTTTAAAATCAATCAATTCATGCATATAAGTTGAAAATATTCAAAAATATTGATGTATTGAATGACATTTTGAGCAGTGAATTAAAGTTTTTTTCACTACACCAAAGTCAACTTATTTCATTAACTCATCAAGATAATGTTCAACATTTTGGTGCTTTAGCTTTTTACATAGCTGATTTTCCTGATGTAGCATTTGTATGTGCAAATTTTGGAACTGTGTAAAGCGCTCAGATAACTGTTTATGATTTGCTTGATTTGGATTGCTGAGTGTTAAACGTAATTTTGCTTTAAGCATTTGTTTATACGACCAATAAGCAATACGACGTGTCTCTTGCAGAAAATAGTATTCTTGGGTGTTACTTCCACCTTTGAATAGATTTTCTTTATAAAAACGCACAAAGCCGAAACTCATGGCGAAAAAGAACAATACAGATTGAACGAAGGTGCTTTGTAAAAAGGCGATATTGAGTAATTGTAATAAAATCACGATCGCAAGTCTGAATGGCGTATTCTTCAAACTTTGATACAGGGACATTGAACTGTGTTTGATTTGCTTGATGACTAAGGGCACAACCAGCATGAAAAACAGCATAATACTCAGTACAGCAATACCATGAGCTCGAAACTCACTCATATCAGGAAAATACAGTTGCACTGCATGACCAATACTCATGCTCAAAGAAATAAAAATTATCGCCGCCAAAACCCAAGGAATGAGTTCTTTGAGTTCGTCTAAAATGCCTTGAGTTTTCAGTTGGCTATAAAATAAATAATTATGTTTAAAGGCTGCTGGATATTGCTGTTTCAGTTGTTGAAGGTAAAGCGCAGCCTGTTTCTTTTGAGTCATATTGTGACGTTAATATTAAAGCGTGAAAATAATATAGTTGATTTCGATATTTTTAACAGAACTTTTTTCTAAATCATGTTGTATATCTGAACATTATAAGAGAAATCGCAATTTCTATAGTGAAGGTCGCAGTTTTCATCCTTCTTTTATGCGAAAATACATACTTATTGAATATTAAGTTTTTATAGGCAGTTTATGACTGATCATTCTCCTGAAACATTAAGCGATATCGAAATTCTAGACATTCTTCAGTCGATGAAATCAGATGTTTTAAATACTGAAGCAAATGAAGTGATTCGTAGTGGGGGGAAAGCTGGTCGTCAAGAGGCTCATAAACAAGCTTTGGTGAAATTAAATCAAGCATTTGAAGATAAATTTGTTGAAGCTGTGACTCTGGCTTTAGGCTTAAATGAAGGCCAAAGTAAAAAAATTCGCTATAAGAAAGACCGTATCCGTATTTTGAAAGTTCGTGGAATTGATTATTTAGCGATTGATGGTGCTGAAACTGCACAAGTATTGTCACAAGTTGCACAAGCAATTGTACGTGAAGACGCAACGGTGACTCATGACCTGCATAATATTTTCCCATTTTGGAAAGAAGGCTGGCCAATGGTGCAATTCGACAATGTTTATAAAATTTTAGAAGATGATATTCGCATTCATTATGAAGCAGTTCTAGAAGCATTAATTTCAAAGCATTAATTACTACAAATGAACCTGTGAGTGTAAAGCACTGGCTAGTTCTATTGTTAAGCATAAAAAAGCACCTGATGGTGCTTTTTTATCTTTAAAATTTTAAGTTAAGCTCGAATAAAACGGAAACATTCCAAAGATTAGACCCGCGGCTAACATGACAAAACACGTGATCACAGCCCAGATAATGGTAAATTTCTGATGTTGTCCAAACTCGATACCCGCAAGTCCACAGAGTAAATAGGTCGAAGGGACAAGTGGAGAGAGTAGGTGTACAGGTTGCCCTACGATGGAGGCACGTGCCATTTCTACAGGTGCAATTCCATAATGAGCTGCTGCATCTGAAAGAATTGGCAAAACCCCAAAATAGAAAGCATCATTCGACATAAAGAAAGTCATCGGCATACTGATGACAGCGGTAATCGGTGCTAAATAGGGACCCATACTTTGAGGGATAATCGCCACAAGCTCTTTTGACATGGCTTCTACCATACCTGTTCCGGCTAAAATTCCCGTAAAAATACCTGCAGCAAAAATAATACCGACCACGTTTAAAGCACTACCTGCATGGTGTGCGATTAACTTTTTTTGCAAGTCGACATTTTTGTAGTTGACGACTAGCGCAATACATAAAGCCACCATGAATAAAATAGGCATAGGTAAAATACTAAAAACCAGACAAATCATCAGAACGACGGTTAACAGTGCATTAAACCAACGTAGATCTGCGCGGTTGGCTTCTGGATTATCGGAGATTTGAATGTTTTCACCATGACTGATATCCAATTGGACAATTCCCAGACGCTTTCTTTCCATTCGACCATACATGGTTCCCAAAAAGTACAACCAGCCGATGGCAAATAGCATCGGTAAAACCATCGGAACAAAAACATCACTTGGGTCGACATGAAGTGCGCTGGCGGCGCGGGCTGTAGGCCCACCCCAAGGTGTAAGATTCATAATTCCACTAGAGAGCATAATCAAACATGCCATAATCAGTGGGCTCATACCTAAGCGCTTATAGAGTGGCAGCATGGCCGCAACACAGATCATATATGTTGTAGAACCATCTCCATCCAAAGAGACAATTAACGTCAGGGTAATGGTTCCAAGAACGACTTTTAAGGGATCACCTTTGACCATTTTTAAAATAAATTTCACCGAAGGGTCGAACAATCCGGTATCAATCATGATGGCAAAATACAGAATCGCAAAAAGCAGCATGATGCCAGTCGGTGCAAGTTTTTTTACACCTTCAATCATCATGTCGCCAATTTCATTTATTTGTATGTGTGACAAGCTGTCAAAATAAAAACCAAGTAACCACGCAATCAAGGCAAAAAGTAGGGGAATTAAAGTCAGTGCGACAAGTGGGCTTAAGCGTTTCGACATGATCAAATACATAAAGCACAAGATCATGCCCAAACCGAGTACGGTTAACATGGTTCATTCCTTTGAAATATAAAGCTGTTTTTAAATCCAAGGGCAGAGCATAAAGAGAAATTTCATCAGTCAAAACAAAGGTGGGAAAATGTGAAATACATCACTATTTTGATGAAAAATAGTCATTAATAATGAAGGTATTAAGGAGGGGTAGTTTTTCGATTTATTTTAATTTTTATTCAAAAAAAGTGGTCTGTTTACATATATTCAACATCTGTAGAGAACTGTAAGTGCGTGTAGATCCAGTTTGATCACAATAAGTGCGCTTAAGCAAAAATAGACAGTAGCGTCCGAATCGGCCAACTAAAAAATCGGAACCAAAAAATTAAGGGATTATAAAAAAAAAGACCAAAACGCATGGTTTCGTCATATTGTTGTCTGCCACGTTCATAAGGATAAGGTGTTAAAAACCAAGCAGTGACGATCAGTGCAACACCGAGCAATAGAAATAAAGGTTGCGGATGAGCTTTGAAAAAATAATAGACTAAATAAGCCCCAGTATAAAAACTAAAGCAAGTCAAAATCGCTTTAAGTGAAAAAGACATCTTCGTATTCCATCGTATTTATATTTTATTGTTTTAGAAAAAAGAAGAATCGAATTAATCCGATTCTTCTGGTGTATCAAGTTCAGTTTCAGCCTGTTGTAAGCGGGTCACTAATAATTGGTCAATTTTAAAGTGGTCTACATCCACAACTTCAAATTTGTAGCCATGATAAGTAACAAAGTCAGCTGGACGTGGAATTTTACGTAGTTTAAACATCATAAAGCCCGCAAGGGTTTCATAGTTTTCTTCATCGGGCATTTCATCTAAAGCGAGGGCATGCTTTAAATCTTCAATTGGTGTACTGCCATCGATAAGCCAAGAATCTGCATCACGTTTAATAATTTGTTGTTCTGCTTCAATCGGTGTTACCCAGTCGCCCATCACGGTAATCATAATGTCGGAGAGGGTAATAACGCCGACAACCAACGCGTATTCGTTAATTACTACGGCAAATTTTTCTTTGGTTGAACGAAAGCGATCGAGTAATTCAGACAGTGTTAATGTATCTGGAATCGTGAGGACATTACGAATAGTATTTTCATTGAGCTGTAGAAGTGACTGATTGTTGAGGATACGAACCAAAATATCTTTGGCATCCACATAGCCAATCACGTCATCAATATTTTCACTACAGACCAAAAACTTCGAATACGGAAATTCAGCGAGTTTTTGACGAATACTGGCTTCTGATTCTTTTAGGGTAAAGTACACCACGTTTTCACGTGTAGTCATACTTGAAGGGACGTTACGTTCTTCCAGCTCAAATACGTTTTCAATAAAGTGGTGTTCTTGCTTTTGAAGTACACCAGCTTGAGCACCGGCATCCATCACGGCTGAAATGTCGTCAAAGGTAATATTGTCATCACGTGTTGTGTTCACTTTGAATAAACGAAACAACAAATTGGCAATGGCATTAATCACCCACGCCATTGGCTTACACACCTTAATAAAGATTTGAATCGGGTCAACAACAGCAACGGCAATTTTTTCAGGTGCGATCATCGCCAAACGTTTTGGCATCAAATCAGCAAATAGAATGAATAAGGATGTGACTAAAGTAAACGACAGGGTGAAACCGATAGTTTCAGTCCACGGGCCCTGATAAAAACGAGTGACTAAGCTAATGAAGTAAGGACGAAAAGCACCTTCACCCAAAATACCGCCAAGAATTGCCACAGCATTTAAGCCAATTTGTGATGCGGCGAAAAAGTCTGCTGAGTTGGCTTGTAAGTCAAGCACACGTTGTGCACGTGAATCTCCAGATTCAGCCAAAATTTTAAGTTTTACTTTTCGTGCACCCGCAAGGGCAATTTCTGTTAATGAAAGAAAACCCGCACCGACGATCAGGAGAATAATAATGACAATATTTTGGAAAAGGCTCACGAATACACCTGTTTGTGATTCATTCTATTTTTCTGTATTTCTAACACAAAAATGGGCAAGGTAGTAGTCTTAACTACTACCTATATAGTGACAGTATACGTTTGAATTAATAAGGAATTAAAGAATTAATTACTGATACTGTGAAAACTGAGAGTTATTCATTAAGTATTCGCGGTTTTCTTCTTCAATCATTTGACGTGCAACATACAATATAAGTTGACGTAACCAGCGATGAGCAGGGTGATGATGAAGTAATGGACACCAAGCCATTTTTAATTCAAATTCAGGAATATAGAATGGTGGATCGCGAAGTAACAGGTTTTGACTTTTGGCTTGAAGGCGAGCGATACGGCTTGGCAGAGTCGCAACCAAATCAACATTCGAGGCCAATAAGCCAGGCATTTGATAATGACGAGTAAAAACTGAAATTTTACGTTTTTGGCCAATACGTTCTAGAGCCTGATCAATCCAACCTAGACCCGCTTGTTTTTCAGGATTGACACCAAAACCGACACCCATACCTGTTTTAGATACCCAAATGTGTTGTGCATCTAGATAGCTTTTCAGGTTTAAATTATTTGCAGCAGGATGCTTGGCATTTAAAAGGCATGAAAAACTGTCACGCCAGACCAAAACTTGGTGGAAACTTTGCGGAATTTCATTAAAGCGGTTAATCGCCAAGTCGACTTTACCTTGTTCCATATCTCGATAAGACACATCACTAGGCGTTAAAAAGTCCAGAACCACATTTGGCGCTTCTGAGCGCAAAGCTTTTACGAGGCGCGGCACCAGTGTTGCTTCAGCATAATCTGAAGTCATGATGCGGAAGACACGATTTGAAGTGTAAGGTCGGAACTCGGTACGGGGTTCCAAAATCATCGAAAGGTCAGAAAGTGCATCACGGATACGTGGCTGTAATTCAAGCGCACGTTCAGTAGGTGTCATACCTTCTGAAGAACGAATAAGAAGTGGATCATTAAATAAGTTGCGTAGACGACGTAAAATATTACTCATCGCAGGCTGAGTTACACCCAATTGCTCGGCAGCACGAGTCACATTTTTTTCACGAAGAAGTACATCAAGATAAATTAATAGATTGAGATCGACCCGCTCCAGATTCATAAAATAAATACCGACAATAAAATCATGAAATTTATCTGATTATGCCATAACTACTAAGGCTTGTGTAAAAAATGGATGAAAAAATGACGTGTACTTTTGTACTAAAATTTGGCAGTTTTAAGACAAATTTGTTGAAGTCGTAGCACATACTTCTTAAATACTTATTACCTGTTTAGACCGATATTTTTAAGTGAATGAAATAAAAATACGGGGCAATCTTGTTTATGCGATGTGATGTTCATAAAACAAAAAATTAGATGAAATATCTCATTTACATGATCATTTGAAGACGGAATAACCGAGTATTTAGCTCGGTAAATTTGGGCAAAAATGGCGTAAAAAATGTTGTTTTTTTTTAAAGTGAATGCTCAGTCGACTTAAGTCTAATGAAGAATAATTCATCAAAATGTTTGAAAAATAGACAAAAAATTCAGCAAAATAAATTAATAAAAGTATTTAAATACAAGTACTTATATATATTGGTTAATTATTATAATACGACTTTAATCTACATATTTTTTAAATAAATACCGAAAATTAATGCAGAATATTGGATTAATTTTTTTAGTCAATCTACTCTGTGTCTATCGCAACGAAGTGTTCTAAATCTGAACAATCATTCGAGGGTATGATTTTAGCCTTACGTTGCAGAAAAATCCTAATATTATTACAGGAACATATCATGTCTACATACTTAACAGCGATTGATGCAATCCGTGAATTAAAAGCAAAATTCGGAAGCACTTGGCGCGATATTAGCCCAGAAGATGCTGCACGTATGCAAATGCAAAACCGTTTCAAAACTGGTTTAGACATTGCGAAATATACAGCTGCAATTATGCGTCGTGATATGGCTGCTTATGATGCTGATTCTAGCAAATACACTCAATCATTAGGTTGCTGGCACGGTTTTATCGCACAACAAAAAATGATTGCGAACAAAAAATACTTCGGTACAACTGAACGTCGTTATATCTACCTTTCTGGTTGGATGGTTGCAGCTCTTCGTTCAGAATTCGGTCCACTTCCTGACCAATCTATGCACGAAAAAACTTCAGTTCCTGCATTGATCGAAGAAATCTACACTTTCCTTCGCCAAGCTGATGCGAAAGAATTAAACGACTTATTCCGTGCGCTTAAAAAAGCAAACGAAGCAGGTGATACTGCTAAAGCTGCAGAAATCACTGCTCAAATCGACAACTTCCAAACTCACGTTGTGCCAATTATTGCGGACATCGACGCTGGTTTCGGTAACGAAGAAGCGACTTACTTACTAGCTAAGAAAATGATCGAAGCGGGTGCTTGTGCACTACAAATCGAAAACCAAGTATCTGACGCTAAACAATGTGGTCACCAAGCTGGTAAAGTTACAGTTCCACACGAAGACTTCATCGCGAAAATCCACGCTCTTCGCTATGCATTCTTAGAAATGGGTCTTGATGACGGTATCATCGTTGCTCGTACTGACTCTGAAGGCGCTGACTTGACTCAAAAAATCCCAGTGGTTAAAGAGCCAGGCGACATCGCTTCTCAATACATCAGCTACTTAGACACAACTGAAATTGACATTTCAGAAGCTCAAGAAGACGAAATCCTAATCAAGCGTAACGGTAAACTTCACCGTCCAAAACGTCTTGCTTCTGGCTTGTATCAGTTCCGTCCAGACACGCAAATCGACCGCGTTGTACTTGACTGTGTATCTAGCCTTCAAAATGGTGCTGACCTTCTTTGGATCGAAACTGCGACTCCAAACGTTGAAGAAATTGCTCACATGGTTAACCGTGTACGTGAAGTTGTTCCAAATGCGAAACTTGTTTATAACAACTCTCCATCATTCAACTGGACATTAAACTTCCGTCAACAAGCGTACGATCGTTGGGTTGCTGAAGGTAAAGACGTATCTGCATACGACCGCGCTAAATTAATGAGCGCTGAGTACGATAACTCTGAATTAGCTGCTGAAGCTGACGAAAAAGTTCGTACATTCCAAGCAGATGCTTCTCGTGAAGCGGGTGTGTTCCATCACTTAATTACACTTCCGACTTACCACACAGCTGCGCTTTCTACACATGAACTTGCTCAAGGTTACTTCGGTTCTGAAGGTATGTTGGCTTATGTTGCTGGCGTACAACGTAAAGAAATCCGCGGTGGTATTGCATGTGTGAAACACCAAGCAATGGCTGGTTCAGACATCGGTGACGACCACAAAGAAATCTTCGCTGGTGACAACGCGCTTAAAGCGGGTGACGATGCGAAAAACACAATGAACCAATTCGCTGCTCACTAAGCATTGAACTGATTCGAAAAAAGCCCAGCGAAAGCTGGGTTTTTTTATGGCTTTAAAATCTTCTTAAATCCATTTATTGAAGTGTGTCGATATAAAAAAGCAGGGCATAACCCTGCAAATATAATGAGACCCCCTTTATTTAGGGCCAAAGGATAATTAACCAAGTAAAAAAAATAATTGCTAAAGCGACAAATTGAGCGGCACTTCCCATATCTTTGGCAATTTTAGAAAGTGGATGCTTGTCTAGAGATACCCGGTCGACCACGGCTTCAATGGCAGAGTTAAATAACTCAACAATCAAGGCAAATAAACACACCACTACCATAAGGGCATGTTCAACACGACTCACATCGAGTAAGCAACTGGTGGGAATAAGCACAATATTCATCCAGACAATTTGTCGAAATGCAGCTTCATTTTGATAAGCAGCTTTGAATCCGTCGAGGGAATATTGCGTTGCATTAAAAATTCGTTTAAGTCCAGATTTACCTTTAAACGGGGAAATTTCACTCATAGCACTGTACAGACGTATAGATTTAAAAACTGGCGAAAATATAGCATGCCAAGCTTAAAGTTTTCTTGCATTCAGTTTTTATTTTATTGAGCATTAAAGTTTAGGATGATTTACATAAGCCTGTATTAAGTTAGTGCTATGTTTATCCAGTATTAGACTTAAAATTTGCCTGAATTTCAGGCACAATACAGGCGTTTAAAATTTTTAATTTTGAAGCCTTTGCTTCATTGCATGAAATAATAAAAGTGATATAGGTCAACAATGAAAAACTTTAGTTTTGCTGTGCTTGCAGCAACACTTTTAACCAGCCAGTTTGTCAGTGCAGAGCCGGCAGTTATTCAAACGGAAATCAAAACGAATGTGACACAGCCCATGGGATTTTATCCTTTCCAAGTGGGTGCATATAAAGTCATTGCTTTAAAAGATGGGACACTCGAATTAAGTCCTGATTTGTTTAAACAAAATTTAACTCCAGAAGAAGTCAGTGCCTTATTTCAAAAGCTTGCGGTTGATCAGAGTAAAGGTATACAAACCAGTGTCAATGCCTATCTGATTGATGATGGACAAGGCGGCATCAGTCTTGTCGATAGTGGTGCAGCCAGTTGTTTTGGACCAAACTTAGGTTCTATTGCACAAAACATTGAAGCGGCCGGCTATAAGCTTAATCGTGTACGCAGTGTTTTCTTAACCCATTTACATCCAGATCATGCATGTGGCATTGCGAAACAAGGTAAGGCCGTGTTTCCAAATGCAACGATTTACGTCAATGAACAAGAAAGTCAGTATTGGTTAAGTGAAAGCACCGTCAACACTTTAGCTGCCGAAAAACGTGACGGTTATTTAGCAACCGTTGCAAAAATTAAAGCTGCGATTGCGCCTTATCAGACCATGCGGAGTTTTAAGACTTTTAGCGTTGGTTCTGTGATTAATGGATTAGAAGTACTACCGAGTGTTGGGCATACACCAGGGCATTATTCTTTTATCTTAAAGTCGCAAGCTAAAAGTTTTGCTATCCTCGGCGATGTGGTTCATTCCTATCATTTACAGTTTGAACAACCCAAGTTATCTGTTGATTTTGATGTCGATCCGGTCAAAGCCAGTGAAACTCGTTTAGCAATTTTTAAACGTTTTGCTCAAGAGCAAACCTTCGTTGCATTTGCACATTTACCATTTCCGGGTATTGGTAAAATTAGTGAAATAAATGATGGTCAGTTCCGTTGGAACCCGCTAAATTTAGCTCCGACAGCTCCGACAGCTCCGACAGCTCCGACAGCTCCGACAGCTCCGACAGCTCCGACAGCTCCGACAGCTCCGACAGCTCCGACAGCTCCGACAGCTCCGACAGCTCCGACAGCTC